>NZ_JACSKG010000006.1:0-214115 GCF_018617475.1 Exiguobacterium sp. s59
CGTCCTGAGCCAGGATCAAACTCTCCAAAGAATTTGATATAGCTCTTAAATTGACGAAGCTTGCGCTTCATTCAAAAATTGTAAAACTTTTTTTGCCTCATCGTTCAGTTTTCAAAGTTCGTCTGTCGCTCTTGGCGACTTCATTAATCTATCACGTTTCAACCATTTCCGTCAACAACTTTTTTCACAAATTGTTTTTCTGAAATAATCTTTTGCCGTGACAACGTTTATAACTATAATCTCTATTTACCACTTCGTCAATACAAAAAACGATAAAATTTTAAAAAAAATCTACTTTCCGTTTATATGACGAAAAGTAGACCTCTATCACCTAATTTATTTGAGACGGACGTAACCGGTCTTTTCGACCAAAGTCTGCCCATCCTCGCTTCCTAGCCATTCTAGAAATTCAGCAAATTGTTCTGCTTTTTCTTTAGTCGTGACCGCGTAGAATTCAGAGGTCAATGGATATGATCCATCTTGAATCGTTTCAACGGTCGGTTCGATTCCTTCTATACGAAGTAACTTGATCTTATGATCATTGACCATTTCTGTCGCATAGTATCGGAATGAGAACCCAATTGCATTTTTATGGTTTCGATACGATGAAGTTTGTTGAATGATTCCGCCCATTCCTTCAGGGACATCTTCGACTGGCGCCTCCATCAGTTTTCGTTCACCCATCATCTTTTGCAATGCCGTTTGACTACCGCTATCTTCTGGTCGTTGAAAAGCACGAATGGTTTCAGAGTGACCACCGACCTCTTGCCAATTGCGAATGTCCCCCGCATAAATTCCACGGACTTGTTCCATCGTCAAAGACTCGATCGGATTATCTTCATGAACGAAGAAAACAAATGCTTCTCTACCAATCGGTGTCATATGTAGAGATACGTCCTTTTGCTTTGCGACTTGCAATTGACGATCGGACGGACCCGCTACAAAAATCAAGTCAGTTTGATCATTCATCAATCGACTGTACGCTTCTGGCGTTGTCGTCGAGACGACTTTACTCGCCTGATCATTATATGGGTCATATGTTCCCGAGTTCGGATATACCGCTTCTACAAATGAAGCATACATTGGATAGAGGGCTGTCGCACCGTCCAATCGCGGCACACCGTTTACGAATGAAACCGATGTTCGATGATTCAATTTTGCCAATCGCTCCGAATTTGTAAATGGCTGATAATCGATCAACTCTACACCGCGCTCTTCAATTTTCAAATAATCTTGATACATGTAGTACCCTTTGACAGAAGCGAATACAAGCACACCTGACAAAGCCCCCCAACCGAGAATCCGTTTCACTTTCCGATTTGAGAGAGGCGAAAAATCATAAAGCCCCATACACACAATCAACAGGGCAGCCATATACCAAATCGTCCAAAGAATGGGACGTCCTTGCGTGATTGGTTCTCCCATCGTAAAGAGAGCGACAACAACGGAAATCATAAACGTGACAAATAGAATGAAAATCGTTCCGATGCTAAACTTCAAAAATTTCATGCGACGTATCGTCTCCTCATCATGCTTTCGTGTAGGGATTAGGCAATCTCATAAAGTACTGCTTCTACTCCAACTCCCTTTGTCGGTCTCGTGACCGTACGAACATATCCTTTTTTCACTAAAAATCCGATGATACTTCCGAGGTCGACACGAAGTTCATTTAAGTTCGGGTGATCCATCAATTCCGAGAATGTCCAAGCTCCTTCTTTCTCTTGCATCGTCTGAAGTAACAAAAGTGTTCCCGGCAACACTTTTGATTGAATCAAGTGTTCCATTCCAATCACAACAAGGTGGATTCGTTGTTCGAGCGTCTCCTGTCCTCCAACCAGTTCTTCATGCAACTTATAAATCTCAAGGTCGATTGCCCGAACTTGTTCCCACATCACGATTTCAGGATGAATCCCCGCTTCGAGAATCGATAGCCGCGCCAAGTGTGTAAGCGCATGGTGAATCTGTGTAAAGGCGTCTTGGAATTCCCCTTCTAAAAATAAATACCGACCATCTTCAAAACGGCGCAATAGTTTCGCAAATGAAAGTGATAATTGTAGGCGTTGCTCTCTATTCGTCAAATTACGATTCCGTTGTCGTAATTCTAAGATGTATTCATTCCGCTCAAATAGAACAATCCCATCCTCAATCCAATGAATGGCGCGTCGGTTCTCATTTAAAACAATCCATCTGTCCATCATCGAATCACTCACGACGTGCAAGACGATTCTTTCTTGACCAACCTGATAATGCTTCACCGTCCAAAACGGTTCCTGTCTCGCTTCAATTACAATGAGCAGACGGTCTGACTGATCCGTCAAAGGATCACGTGCTCGTTTCTTCTTCACTTCAATAATACCGAGTGTCGTTTTTAGTGCAGCATATTCTGAATAAATAGTGCGAGTCGCATATTCCATCGTCATCTGGACCCCTTCTCTCCCAATCGTAAGTTGACTATATATGACGATTGTCATTTTCGATACGAACAAGATTCGCCCTCTTTTCAAAAAACTCCTGCCGAAAAAGTTCAGGAACTTCTCACTCGTTTGAAGATGAGCTATGATAGAGACAGACTATTGGAGGGATTCACTCATGAAAAAACGGGGGAACAAAATCAACCGCGCACGTAATATAGCATTACTCTTAATCTTCGGCGGGATCGGCGTCATGTATCTCGGACTTCTCGCAAAATCCATCACGTGGCTGATGATCATCTTCATGCTTCTAGGATTTGTTATGGTACTCGCAAGCTCTGCCCTTTACTTCATTGTAGGTATGGCATCTACGAAAGCGATTATCGTGACCTGCCCGAACTGCGAAAAAGAAACGAAGATGCTCGGGCGCGTCGACTTATGTATGCATTGTGACGAACCACTAACGATTGACCGCTCACTCGAAGGTAAAGAGTTCGATGAAAAATACAACAAACGTCAGTCACAACAAACCGACTGACACAAAAAACCACATCCGAGAGCTCGGATGTGGTTTTTAATGTGTCTGCGATTGTTCAGATTGGCAAGATGGGCACGTTCCATACACTTCAAGACGGTGACGATCAACTTTGAATCCAGTCAATTGAGATGCAACCGATTCGATTTCATCTAATACCGGGTAGTTGAAGTCGACGACTTTTCCACACGTGTCACAAATGATGTGATAGTGCTTCGACGTCACAAAGTCAAAGCGACTTGAGGCGTCTCCGTAATTCATCTCTTGAACAAGCCCTACTTCTTTAAAGACGCGCAAGTTGTTGTATACAGTAGCCACACTCATGTTTGGAAACCGTGCGGCAAGTGCCTTATAAATGTCATCCGCTGTTGGGTGACTATGCTCCGTGACGAGGTACTCCAAAATGGCCTGGCGCTGAGGCGTCATTCTGACTCCATGTTCCCGGAGCGACTGAACAGCATGGTCAAGCATTTCGCTTCCCACGTCAATCCCTCATTTCTTCTATAAAATTCATGCGAAATAGTTTTGAACATTAACTTATTTCTTACATAGTAATCTTTATAAATAGTGTACTGATTTCTCAACTACTCGTCAAACACTGAGCTTATGCGGTTGACGGCTATGATACAATAAGTGCGAATTTGAATAAGGAGGCAATACATATGACTACTTCATCAAATCGTCAGTCATCCGATGCATTATATCAAGATGCAATCACTCACATCGTCGGAGGTGTCAACAGCCCATCTCGCTCATTCAAAGCGGTTGGCGGCGGCGCTCCTGTTTATATGGAACGTGGCGAAGGTGCCTATTTCTATGATGTAGACGGCAATCGCTACATCGATTATTTGGCGGCATACGGCCCAATCATTACCGGCCATGCCCACCCTCACATTCATGAAGCACTCATGAACGCTTCTGCTAAAGGCTTACTTTACGGGACACCCCACCGCCTTGAAGTCGAGTTTGCGAAGAAATTAAAACAAGCTATTCCTTCTATGGATAAAGTACGCTTCACCAACTCCGGAACGGAAGCTGTTATGACGACAGTCCGAGTCGCCCGTGCTTACACCGGTCGTGAACTCGTCGTGAAATTCAGTGGCTGTTACCATGGACATTCGGATCTCATGCTGATTGCAGCAGGTAGTGGTCCGGCAACACTCGGTTCTCCTGACTCGGCAGGTGTGACAAAAGCCACAGCTAAAGAAGTCATCACCGTCCCGTTCAACGACGTCGAAGCGTACCGTGAGATGATGAAAGAATGGGGAGACCAGGTCGCATGTGTCCTCGTCGAACCGATTGTCGGGAACTTCGGGATTGTAGAACCGAAGCCAGGCTTCCTTCAGGCCGTCAATGACATCACGCATGAACATGGCGCTCTCGTCATCTATGATGAAGTCATCACTGCATTCCGCTTCACATACGGAAGTGCACAGCAAGTGTATGGCATCGAACCGGATATGACGGCACTCGGAAAGATTATCGGTGGTGGTCTACCAATCGGCGCTTATGGCGGAAAAGCTGAAATCATGGAGACGGTCGCACCACTCGGACCTGCGTATCAAGCAGGCACAATGGCAGGAAACCCTGCCTCGATGGCGACAGGAATCGCTTGTCTCGAAGTACTCGAGCAACCTGGTGTTTATGAAAAATTAGATACGCTTGGTGCACGACTTGAGGCAGGAATTCGTGAAGCGGCAGAGAAACATGACGTGACGATCACGATCAACCGCTTGAAAGGTGCACTCACCGTTTACTTCACGGATGAAATCGTCACTGATTACGATGGTGCAGAAAAATCGGACGGTGAGACATTCGGACGATTCTTCAAGTTGATGCTTGAAAATGGTGTGAACCTGGCTCCATCGAAATATGAAGCTTGGTTCCTGACAACAGAGCATACCGAACAAGATATCGACGAGACAATCGAAGCGGTCAATCGCTCGTTTGCCCAACTTTAAGAAGGAGATGCGCGAGCATCTCTTTTTTATTGTCTAAAAGGGGACATCTTCATCAAAAGTGTCTCTTTTTATCTTGCATCGTCCCCCATTACAGTAGAACCAAGGAGGTGCTCACAATATGAAATTTAAGGATTTTCCATTAAACGTCCGCTTAAGGCTTATTTGCGGATTTTGCATTCGAATCGTTGGCTCTGCCATCTTCCCATTCATGGCGCTCTATTTTTCGGAGGAATTAGGCAAAGTGCCCGCTGGAATCATCATGACCTCATTCGTGATCGTCGGTTACTTGACCGGTCTATTTGGTGGGTACTTTTCCGATCGGTTCAATCGGAAGGTTGTCTTACAAATTGGTCAGGTGATTCAAATCATTTGCTTCCTTGGCATGACTGTTTCCATTCACCCTTCGAACAACTGGGCACTCGTCGTTGCCATCCTTTACTTCGGCCACGCTGTGTCGAATGGTTTGAACTATCCGGCACTCGAAGCCATCGTCATCGATTCGATGGAAGAGTCGAATCGAAAAGCCATCTATGTGTATGACTATTGGCTCGTCAATTTGGCGATTGCCGGAGGTGTCATGCTCGGTGGCGCCTTTTATCGAGATCATCGGTTCGGTCTCTTTATCGGTATGACAATCGTGCTCACGGTTACAACTATCGTACTTCAACGCTATTTGGTCGATACGTATAAGGGTAACCGTTCAACTCCATCAAACCCGATTCACGGAGTCATCGAAAACTATAAAATCGCCTTACGCGACCGACGCTGGATCACGTTCGTCCTCGGAAGTATGCTCGTCTTTTCGACCGAGTTCCATATGGCAAATTATATCGGGGTTCATTTAGCAGAGTCATTTGAAAGTCGTCAACTTCTTGGCATTTCAATTGACGGGGTACGCATGATGGCGTTTATGCAACTCGAAAACACATTACTCGTCGTTGCCATCACGTTCGCCGTCACAGCGTTCGTCAAACGTTTTAAAGAGAAGGCCGTCTTTTTCGTCGGATTATCGTTATACGTGACGGCTTATGCCGCCATCACATCGATGAACTCATTTATCGTTCTCGCCGCGCTCGCAATTGTCTTTACGATTGGTGAGCTTCTCTACTCTCCGATTCGACAAGTGAAACAAGTCGATTTGCTCGATCCTGAACGGCGTGCTTCGTATCTCGCATTCGGTGGACTGACGTTCCATGGAGCCAAACTCGTGGCGGCGGCCGGCATTGTCGTCGGTGCTTTCATCGGTCCTGTTTTGATGAGTGGGTATATCTTTATCTTCGGGGCACTTGGTGCATATTTGTATTATGTTTCCCTCTACAAGATGCAAGCAGCTCGCCAACTTGCGGCTTGAGGTTTACCATGAAGACAAAACGGTAAAACAGTACGATGAAGGAGGCGAAGCACTTGCCTGCGATTGTGTTATTCGATGGAGACTGTAACTTCTGCGACGCCAGTGTCCAGTTCATTATTCGTCATGACCGACATGCCTCGATCCACTTCGCATCACTTCAAAGCGAGGTCGGGCAGTTGTATAGAACACGACACCGGATTCCAGAATCAGTCGACAGTATCGTCTACATTGAAGAAGGTGTTCCTTACTTGAAATCAGATGCAGCGATTCGGATTGCCGAGCACCTTGATGGCCGTTGGCGCCTGCTCCGGTTCATCCGATTCGTACCTAAACTGATTCGTGATCGCGGCTATGATTTCTTCGCCAAACATCGGACGCGTCTATTCGGGAAAAAGGAAGTGTGCACGCTCCCTTCCCCGGATGTTCGTAGACGATTTTTAGACCGCTAAAAAAGTCGAGCCCACAAGGACTCGACTTTTTCGTTATTCCACTACAGCTAAATCTTGAATCATATACAGGTCGTAATACGCTCCACGACGACGCATCAGTTCTTCGTGCGTCCCCGTCTCCATGATTTGACCGTTCTCGACGACAACGATTTGATCGGCGTCGGTGATGGTCGACAAGCGATGGGCAACGATTAACGTCGTCCGCCCCTTCGTCAGACGAGCAAGCGAGTCTTGAATCATCGCTTCACTCTCTAAATCAAGCGCACTCGTCGCTTCATCTAAAATCAGAATCGGAGGATTTTTTAAGAACACACGCGCAATCGCGAGTCGTTGCTTTTGTCCTCCAGATAGTTTGACACCCTTCTCCCCGACCGGCGTCGCATATCCGTCTTGCAGCTTCGAAATAAATTCATGAGCGTTTGCCGCCTTCGCCGCTGCAATGACTTCTTCGTCCGTCGCATCCGGTTTCCCCATGCGGATGTTCATCGCGACCGATTCACTGAAGAGGACTGAGTCCTGCATCACCATTCCGATTTGATCACGAAGTGCACGTAATTTGAAATCGCGCACATCGACCCCGTCGATTTTGATGCTTCCATCCGTCACGTCATAGAAACGAGGAATCAAGCTGACGAGTGTCGACTTTCCACCACCGGACATCCCGACGAACGCCACGCGTTCCCCGGAGCGGATTTGGAGGTTCACGTCGTTCAACGCCCGTGTCCCATCCTGTTCATAAGAAAAACTCACATGCTCAAGGTCGATTTTACCCGCTGTTGATAATGGAACGAATCCGTTCGGTTTCTCCTCGATATCATACGTCTCATCCAAAAACTCAAAGACACGGTCCATCGAAGCGACCGACTGCGTGAGTGTCGTCGCCGAGTTGACGAGACGACCGAGCGGTGCGTAAAGACGATCGATATAAGCGATGAACGCAACGAGCGTCCCGAGCGATACCGCCTCTTGAAGGACGAGCCATGATGCCGTCGTGAAGATCAGAATCGGTGCGATATCGGTGATCGTCGATACGACGACATACGTCTTGGCGTTCCAACTCGTATGTTTTAGTGCCGCATTTAAGAATCCACCGTTCTGTTGTTCGAACGCTTTGTTTTCGTATGGCTCTAGCGCAAAACTCCGAATGACAGCCATCCCGTTCACGCGCTCTGTCAAATGACCTTGAAGGTCAGCGAGCGCCGCTGACCGTTCGCGCGTCAAACGTCGCAACCGTCCATAGAAATAACGGACTGCGATTGCATAAAACGGAAGTGGTAACACGGCAATCAATGTGAGTTGTGGGTCAATCGTATACATGATCCCAATGGCGATGAGGATGGTGACCATGTCTAGCCATATATTCATCAGACCGGTGATGACGAAGTCTTTCGTCTGTTCCACGTCGTTGATAATCCGAGAAATGATTTGCCCCGTCTTATTATTTGAATAATAGCGAAGTGACAACTTCTGGACGTGGTCGAACAATCGGTTCCGCACATCGAACAAAACACGCGTTGCGGCCCACTGTGCCAAATATTGACGCAAGTATTCAATCGGTGGCTTGAAGACCAGGAAAATGAAGAAGACGATGCTGAACAGCCAGACGAGCGTCGTGTAGTCCTGTTTCGGCGCGTCTTCTACCAAATAATTATCGATGACATATTTATAAAGTAACGGTAATCCGAGCGGAATCGAAAACTTTAAAATCCCGACGAAAATCGTTAGGGCAATTTGTTTTTTATACGGCTTAACAAATTGCATATAACGTTTAATACTACCCATAGTGCCTCCTTCTTTAAGAAAAAAAGCGGAGATGAGGAATCATCTCCGGTAACGTGCTTCGTATTCGCGATACCATTCATCGACGAATGTTGGGTTGAACGGCCCTTTCCGTCCTCGAATCCAGTTGATCAGCTCTTGCACGTTCTGCTTCAAGATTCGATCAATCGCTTTCGGATAATTCATCTCGCGACGATGCCGCTCATATTCATCTTCATCTAAAATCGTATACGACATATCCGGGAACACCTTGATGTCCAAATCGTAATCGATGTATTTGATGGCACGTTCATCCCCATCAAATGTAGTCGGCGAACCTAGATTACAGTAGTAGTAAATCCCGTCTTCGCGAATCATACAGATGACATTGAACCAATACTCAGATGAAAAGTAGCAAATTGCCGGCTCTCGCGTTCTCCATTGCCGACCGTCTGACTCGCTGACCATGATGCGGTCATTGAATCCGATCATATCCGTTTTTGACGACTGAAGGACGAGCGTTTCTTCCCAAACGCGATGCAAAGTTCCGTTGTGCTTGTAGCTCTGTATCTCGATTTTGCTACCTGCTTTGGGAAATAAGCTCATAAGCTCCTCCTTTCCGCTATGATGCTATACAATTCTCATATTTAATTATAGCGACTTTCAGAACCAATGAAAAAGGAAATCTCTTATTTTCATGAATTTAGTGTTTTTTGGAAGGCTCGTGCCCGTTCCTGAAACATTGGACGAAGCACGAAATATTCGACGAGTATGTTCGGAACATAGCTATCAAACGTCACTTCGTCAATCATCACCGCTTTTCCGTCACGTGACTCGACCCGGTGCACGTGCGTAAACCGTTTGAACGGAAACGGCAGTCTCTTCCCTTGATCGCAGAATGCCTGTCTTCCTGAAATCGTAATGGCACTATTCCAAGGCAGCTCGATAGGACCGACTCCGACGAACAACTTCACTTCATTGCCTTCGACCGAGGCACCATCCCCTACTAGACGTACTTTAGGAAACTTCGTCAGTTTCGTCAAAAGCGAAGCATCCTGCAATAAATCCCATAGCGTATCGACCGTCGTATCGTATGTCGATTCTACATCAAATCGTCTCACTTTCACCACCTGCCAATCGTTCTAGTTTTTGTTGAGCCACAGAAACCGTCTTCACTTCTCGCTCCGAAGCATCTAACCAGACGACATCATCGTTCGGGAGCGTATCGACTCGATATAAATCGATATACCAGACGATATGGGAGAAGACGTGTTTCACTTGCCCGAGATAAGTTCCGTTTACCTGTTCCCCCGTTCCTCGTTCGGTAAGCGGGTATTGCCACATCCCAGCAAGTAATCCTTTTTCCGGTCGCTGTTCATAGGCGACTTTCCCGTCTTTCTCGATGCATAACGCATCATACATTTCGACACGTGCTGCCCCTTTTTTCGTTTTGACCGGCAGCTCATCTTGTACATGATGGGCATATGCGTAACAGGTGTCTTGAACAGGACAGAGCGAGCACATCGGATTTTTCGGTGTACAGACCGTTGCTCCTAACTCCATGACGCCTTCATTAAAATCAGACGCATGGCGCGGGTCCATCAAGCGCCGAACAACCTGTTCAAACAGTTTACGCGTCTTCGGTACAGCGATGTCGTCATAGATTCCGAATTGACGTGACATCACGCGCATGACGTTTCCATCGACTGCTGGCTCCGGTTGATTGTACGCGATCGACAGCACCGCTCCCGTCGTATACGGACCGACTCCTTTTAATTTTTCAAATCGTTCTTTTTCTTCTGGGACAATCCCATCGTACACGGAAGCGACTTCTTTGACCGCTTCATGTAAGTTTCGGATGCGTGAGTAATAACCGAGCCCTTCCCAATATTTGACGACTTCGTCTGTTTCAGCAGAAGCGAGCGCCTCAAGCGTCGGGAATCGTTCCATAAAACGGTTGTAATAAGGGATGACGGTATCGACTCGCGTCTGTTGTAACATGACCTCACTCACCCAGACGCGATATGGATTTTTCGCATGACGCCAAGGTAAATCACGTTTTTCACGATTGAACCATGTAACCAATTCCTCATTGAATTGATGAATATTATAATTTGTGAACAATTTATCAAGATTAAGCATTGTGTTTCCCCTCGTTTTAAAAATATTGTATGATAAATAGGAATAGATGACGTTATATTGTGTTTATTGATGGAGGTGCTGAAGCACATTGGATACTGCGACACACATTGGTATGGGACTTGGTTTAAGTGCCATCGCGACGCTCAGCCCGGAGGTGTCAGGTGATGCACAGATGTTTCTGGCCATGACAGCCACGGCTCTCGTCGGCTCGCATGCACCAGACTTCGACACCGTCTTTAAGTTAAAAGGAAATAGTACGTATTTACGCCAGCATCGCGGTCGTTCACACGGAATCACCGCACTTCTTGCTTGGCCGATTATCGTCAGCGCCGTCATCGGTACGGTTCTTGGCGTCAATCCCGCCTCCCTATGGGTAATGGCTCAAATCGCCGTCTTGTTACATGTCACGGTCGACTTGTTCAATGCTTACGGGACGCAAGCGCTACAGCCGTTTTCGAAGAAATGGATCGGCTGGGGTGTCATCGGAACGTTTGATCCGTACTTGTTCTCCGCTTATTACGGTGCATATGCATTATGGATGATTACCGGTGCGACTGTCCCTATTTTTGCATTGCTTATTGCGCTTGTCATTAGTTACTATGCAATTCAGTTTAAATTGCGTAACCGTGCGCTCGCCACTGTGGCACGACACTTTGCTGGTGCACACGAATTATTCATCTCACCAGGAATCGGTTGGGATGACTGGCACGTTGCTGTTCGTTTCCGCGATGGGCTCGGAGCGGTGAAAGTGAAGAAAGGGAAAGTCATCGAGTGTGGTCGCTTCCGCGATAAACCGATGCCAGGGGAAGAAGACCTTCATTTCGTCGAAGCTCGGAAAAATGCAGATTTACAGGCGTTCCTCGAGTTTTCCAAAATTCACACGTATACTGTGACACGCCATAACGGAATGATTGAATACCGTTTCACGAACTTACGGTATTTCTCGAAAAATATGTATCCGTTCGTCGCTGTCGTCATCGTAGACGAGCAGTCGAATGAAGTCTTGTCTTCATTCACTGGATGGGTATTCAGCGAAGACAGTCTTCAGAAAAAATTAGTGTATGAACAATAAAAAGTCGCTCTCACGAGCGACTTTTCTTATGCCTCGGATTCAGTGAATTGAAGCTCGAACTCGAATTTGACTTTCTTGTCGACGAGGACGCCCCCCGCTTCGAGCGCTTGGTTCCACGTCAATCCGTAATCTTCCCGGTTGAGAGAGCCTTCTCCAGAGAAAGCATGCTTCATGTTTCCCCACGGATCTTTTGCGCTTCCCTCATACTCCACTTCGAACGTTTCTTCCCGAGTCGTTCCTCGAATCGTTAAATCTCCTGTCAATTCGAACTCTCCGCCCCCTTTGGAATGGAAAGATGTCGATTGAAACACGATATGTGGATATTCTTCCGCATTGAAGAAGTCTCCTGAGCGGAGATGGTTGTCTCGATCTGAATTATTCGTATCCACGGACGCCGCCTGAATCGTCACTTTTACGCTCGCATTTGCCAAGTCGTTCGGATCACCGTTTGCTTCGATATCGAATTCTTTAAATTCACCTTTCACTTTTGAAATCATCATATGCTTGACAGTAAATGTGATGGAACTATGCGCTGGGTCAACTTGATATGTCTTTGCCATCTTGATTCACTCCTTATGCGTAATTGAATAATGTACACAATGTACTGATTACCACAAATCTTGACTTCAAAACGTTTTTACAAAAGATTGACAAATTATTGTCAAAAAATTTTGACTTTTATCACAACATACCGTTACGATGAAAAAAGGGAGTCGTTCGCCTACTGAAAAATGTAAGCGCATACATAACTCCTCTATCTCGTATGAAAAGGGAGGAACGAACATGATTTATGAAGTACCGAACTCAGCAGGAACGAAAGTACAGTTTAAGGACCGTTACGAGAATTTCATTAACGGAAAATGGACCGCACCGGCTGGTGGGGAATACTTTGAAAACACATCTCCTGTAAATGGGAAAGTATTATGTGAAGTCGCCCGCTCAACGAAAGAGGATATTGAACTCGCATTGGATGCTGCACATGCAGCAAAAGACGATTGGGGCAAAACGTCCGTCGCGGAACGTTCTGTCATCTTGAATAAAATTGCAGATCGCATGGAAGAAAATTTAGAGATGCTTGCGTACGCAGAAACGTGGGAAAACGGTAAGGCAGTTCGAGAAACACTGAATGCTGACCTTCCGCTCGCAATTGACCACTTCCGGTACTTCGCCGGTGTGATCCGTTCACAAGAAGGCGGTATCAGTGAACTCGACAACGATACGGTCGCCTATCATTTCCATGAGCCACTCGGCGTTGTCGCTCAAATCATCCCGTGGAACTTCCCGATCTTGATGGCGGTATGGAAACTCGCTCCGGCACTCGCAGCGGGGAACTGTGTCGTCTTAAAACCAGCTGAACAAACACCTTCTTCAATCATGGTCCTCATGGAACTCATTGAAGACTTATTGCCACCAGGTGTCGTCAACATCGTAAACGGTTTCGGTCTTGAAGCGGGTAAACCTCTCGCATCGAGCGACCGTGTCGATAAAGTCGCTTTCACAGGAGAGACGACGACGGGCCGGTTAATCATGCAGTATGCTTCACAAAACATCATCCCGGTCACGCTCGAGCTCGGTGGAAAATCACCGAACATCTTCTTCGCGGACATTATGGAAGCCGATGATGACTTCTTCGACAAAGCAATCGAAGGCCTCGTGATGTTTGCCTTGAACCAAGGGGAAGTATGTACGTGCCCGTCTCGTGCATTGATTCAAGAATCCATCTACGACAAATTTATGGAGCGTGTGCTCGAGCGCGTCAAAGCGATCAAGCTTGGAAACCCGCTCGATGCTGACGTCATGATGGGGGCACAAGCTTCGAACGAACAAATGGAAAAAATCCTCTCTTATCTTGAAATCGGGAAAGAAGAAGGCGCAGAATGCTTAATCGGTGGCGAACGCAACATGTTAGACGGAGACCTAGCGGATGGTTACTACATTCAACCAACTATCTTTAAAGGTCACAACAAGATGCGCATCTTCCAAGAAGAGATTTTTGGACCGGTCTTATCGGTGACGACGTTCAAAGACGATGCGGAAGCACTTGCCATCGCGAATGACACACTTTACGGACTTGGTGCAGGCGTGTGGACGCGAGACATGAACCGCGCGTATCGTTTCGGACGTGAAATCCAAGCGGGTCGCGTCTGGATCAACTGTTACCACTCTTATCCGGCACACGCTGCATTCGGTGGTTACAAAATGTCCGGGATTGGTCGGGAGAACCATAAGATGATGCTCGGTCATTATCAACGGACAAAAAATATGCTCGTCAGCTACAGCGAACAGAAGCTCGGGTTCTTCTAAGATGGTGAAACGAGTCGAGGCCACCCCCGCCGCGCTCGAACTGATCGAACGTCTAAGATCGAAGCACGGCCCGCTTCTATTTCATCAATCTGGAGGTTGCTGTGATGGGAGTTCACCGATGTGCTTTCCTCGCGACGAGTTCATGGTGGGCGATCACGATTTACTCCTTGGTGAAATCGGAGACACGCCGTTCTATATCCACGAGAAACAATATGATTATTGGAAACATACACAGCTGATTATCGATGTGGTTGATGGTCGGGGTGGTATGTTCTCCCTCGAAGGTGTTGAAGGGAAACGATTTTTAGGACGTTCTCGAGTCTTTACAGAAGAAGAGCGTGAAGCGCTAAAGCATGAAATATGATTACGAGGACCCATTTCGGTGGGTCCTTTCTCATTTCATCAGAAAAAACGATTGTCCTCAACTATGAAAAATATATATTAATGATGGGTCACGTTACTTCGTATTAAGAACATTGAATCGGTCTACGACCTTTAGAACGGAACAGACCTCAGCTTGACAGAAAAAAATTCAGAATTCGTGAAATCGATTTATGAAACGGTCATTAAAGAAAGTCTGGCTGAATTAAAAGAAACTTACAGAACATCAGAAATCACTTCGAACATGGAGGAATATTGGAGACAGGCACTTGGTCTATATCAGGGATCTGATAACGAAGGACAAGAGACTCTTTTGAAAATAATGGAACAGACCATGATTGATACGGTTTCTCATATGCTAGGTATTATTGATGGCAGTTCTACTTTGAATGATAGTGAGCTCGAACCGATTCTATTGCTCGACTCTCAGGATACAGAAAACGAGTTGCAGGATACGTTCTTAGAATTTATAGAAGAGAATGAACTTTATCCATAATACGCACACACATTATGCTCTAGTTGAAAAAAAGCGATTGATCCGGAATGAACACCGAATCAATCGCCTCTATCTTTCTAACTCTCAAACAAAATAAAATATTTTATTATTTACTTTGCATTTTAAAGCGTAAATACAATTCGTTATAGTAAGCGTTCATCCGCTTGCCTAAGTTTTCATACACCTCGAGCTCTTGCGTCACTTCGCGAGATGGGTAGAAACGTTCATCTGACGTCACTTCCTCATCTAAAAACTCGAGTGCCGCTTCGTTCGGTGTCGAATAGCCGACATAATCCGTATTACGGGCAGCGATTTCGGCATCTAGCATGAAGTCGATGAACTGATGTGCACCGTCCACATTTTGTGCGGTACTCGGGATGACAAGGTTATCGAACCAGAGATTCGTCCCTTCTTCCGGAATGACATACGTCAGCTCTTCATTTTCATACATGATTTCCGATGCGTCCCCAGACCAGACGACCGCAGCCGCCGCTTCACGGTTTGCCATCAACATTTTAATCTCGTCTCCGACGATGGCTTTAATGTTCGGCCAAAGTGTTTCTAGCTTTTGTTCCGCTTCAATCAACTCATCTTTGTTCGTCGTATTGAGCGAATAGCCAAGCGAGTTCAAACCAAAGCCCATCACTTCTCGTGTTCCGTCCGCAAGGAGGATATCATTTTCAAGCGGCATCTCCCATAAGTCGTTCCACGATGTAATCTCACCATCTACTAGTTCAGGATTATAAACAATCCCGACCGTTCCCCAGAAGTAAGGGACCGAGTATTTGTTACCCGGATCGAACGATTTATCGAGGAAGCGTGGGTCGATATTATCAAAATTCTCAAGTTTGTCGTAATCGATTGGTAGCAATAAGTCGTCTTCAATCATCTTACTAATCGCATAGTCTGATGGGACGGCAACATCGAACGCCGTACCCCCCTGCTCGATTTTCGTGAGCATCGCTTCGTTCGAATCGAATGTTTGATAAACGACCTTCAATCCACTCTGTTCTTCGAACTCACCAATCAAGTCCTCGTCGATATAATCTCCCCAGTTATAGACGACAAGCGTATTGTCGCCACCAAATCCTTGCGCAGCATTTAGCTGCTGAATCCAAAGAAGGAGACCGAAGCTGACAATCAATGGGACAGCCAGCATGATGATTAATTTTTTCATCGTCTAACCTCCTTTGTCCCTCGTTGCGCCAACACATAATATCCGATGACAAGGATGAGAGTGAAGACGAACAAAATTGCAGACAACGCATTGATTTCAAGCGAGATTCCTTGTCGTGCCCGCGAGTAAACTTCTACTGCAAGCGTTGTAAATCCGTTCCCTGTCACGAAGAACGTGACGGCAAAATCATCTAACGAGTACGTGAGTGCCGTGAAGAACCCGGCAAACACACCTGGTGTGATATATGGGAGAATGACTTTCGTCAATACATCCCACGTACTTGCCCCTAAGTCACGCGACGCATCAATCAACGTCGGGCTCATCTCTTGAAGTTTCGGCAACACCAAGATGACAACAATCGGAACCGAGAAGGCGATATGTGACAAGAGAACCGAATAGAAGCCTAACTGAATCCCGAGCATCGTGAAGAGAATCAAAAACGATGCCCCGATGATGACGTCTGGGCTGACAATCAAAACGTTGTTCAACGACAAGAGGGATGTCTTTGTATATTTTTGTTTTGCCGTGTAAATCGCGAGCGCCCCGATGACACCGAGCACGGTCGAAATCGTCGCTGATAAAAGCGCGATGACAATCGTGTTCAAGACGATGACGAGGAGTCTCGTATCGGTGAAGAGGGATTTGTACCATTCAAGTGTAAAGCCTTCGAAGTTACTCATCGTCCCGCCACTATTGAACGAATAGAAGACGAGATATAAGATTGGCGCGTAAAGAATAAAGAATACGGCCGCCAAGTACAGGTTTGATAATTTGAATCGTTTACGTTTCATCGACGGACCGCTCCTTTCGCACCCCAGTCACGCGTAATGACCATGACGAGAACCATCGCCAAGATCAAGAAGACGGCAATCGTTGATCCCATCCCCCAGTTTTGCGTGACAAGGAATTGTTGTTCAATCGCTGTACCGAGCGTGATGACACGGTTCCCTGCGATCAGGCGTGTGATCATGAAGAGTGACAACGCCGGAATAAAGACAATTTGAATCCCTGATTTGACGCCGTCAAGCGTCAGCGGGAAGACGACACGTCGGAACGTCGTCCAGTTCGATGCACCTAAGTCTCGTGATGCATAGACGAGAGATGGTGGTAATTTTTCAATCGCGTTGTAGATCGGCAAAATCATGAACGGGATGAAAATGTAGACGGATACGAAGACGAAACTGAAGTCTGTAAAGAGAATCTGTTTCGTTCCAATCCCGATCGCCTCTAAAAACTGATTCGTGATGCCGTACGTTCCAAAAATCCCAAGGAACGCGTACGCTTTTAATAACAAGTTAATCCATGATGGAAGTAAGATGAGTAAAAGCCAAAGCTGTTTATGCTTCGTCTTCGTCAACAAGTACGCTGTCGGGTATCCGACGAGTAGCGAGAAGAACGTAATGAGGAACGCGTACCAAAACGACGAGAGCGTCATCGACAAGTATGTCGAAGAGAAGAACGTCTGATAGTTCTCTAAGCTCAAGTTCCCATCGATATCAAAAAACGAGTAATAGACGACAAGGACAAGTGGTGCGACGACGAATAAGGCAATCCAAATCCAATATGTCGTCAAATATACCGTCTTTGCGGTCTGGTTAGTTTGATTCATGAGAGACCTCCTCATAGGATTCGAGACGACGGTCAAACTCTTCTTCCGTCTCCCCTAATCGCATGACATGAATCGCTTCTTCGTCAAACGTCAATCCGATTTTTGATCCGACTGTCGACTTCTTCGTCGAGTGAACGAGCCATTCGTTCCCTTCCTCGTCATAACAGCAAATCTCATAGTGAACGCCTCGGAACAATTGTGAATCGACATCCACGACAAGTTTTGCCGCGTCGACCGATGTCATCTCCAAGTCTTCCGGACGAATGATGACCTCGACTTTTTCATTACGATCGAATCCTTGGTCCACACAGTCAAATGTTTTGCCAGCGAACGTGACGACGTTGTCTTCCGGCATGACGCCCGGTACAATATTTGACTCTCCGATGAAGTCTGCGACGAAACGGTTGATCGGTTCATCGTAAATATCAGTCGGTGTTCCACTCTGAACAATTTTCCCGTTGTTCATAACGAAAATCTCATCGGACATCGCGAGCGCCTCTTCCTGGTCGTGTGTGACAAAGATGAAGGTGATGCCAAGGCGTTGTTGCAATTCACGAAGTTCGTATTGCATCTCCGTCCGAAGTTTTAAATCTAGGGCAGACAATGGTTCATCAAGGAGGATGACCTCTGGCTCGTTCACGATTGCGCGAGCGATGGCGACACGTTGACGTTGTCCACCTGACATCTCATCGATTTCGCGTGAACCGTATCCTTCTAAGTTAACGAACTTGAGAGCTTGCTCTACTTTTGATTTTATCTCTGCTTCTTTTAACTTTTTAATCCGAAGACCGAACGCGACATTTTCAAATACGTTTAGATGAGGAAACAGCGCATAATCTTGAAACACGGTGTTCACTTGTCGTTTGTTGGCCGGTACATCGTTGATTCGTTTCCCACTGAAGTGGATATCACCTTCAGTCGCGTCTGTAAATCCTGCGATAAGACGTAAGATTGTCGTCTTCCCACATCCCGATGGACCGAGCAGCGTATAAAACTTTCCACGCTCAATCTCAAAACTGATATCTTCTAGGACGACGGTGTCGTCGTAACGCTTTGACACGTGGTCAAAACGAATAATTGTCTCTGTATTCATGCTGTTTCCTCCTCTATTGACTTATAAATATGAATGGGTCGCTACGATGAGACATTCACTCTCGCCATCGTGATCGTTGACGAGTTGGTGTGAATCCGAGGCGACATAATACATCGTTTCCCCTGCCTTGGCGAAATACGTGTGATGACCTAACTTCAGAGCCACTTTGCCGGACAAGACGTAAACCAATGTCTCGGAACGGGAAGGTTCATATTGCTTGAATTCTCCGTTTTTGAAAAACGTGACGAGAATCGGTTCCATCTCTTTTTCATTCGATTCCGGAATGAGCCACTCCGTCCGATATTTTCGTTCCTCATCCGTATATGTGGTGCGATCATCGACGGTGTATATGACTTTTTGATTCAAGTCTTCATCGAAGAATTCTTTTGGTGAACTTCCAAGGACGCTCAACAAATCAAATAACGTCTCTAATGAAGGAGAGCTTAAATCACGTTCAATTTGAGAGATATATCCTTTACTCAAATCCGTGCGCTCCGCTAACTCCTCTTGAGTCAATCCTTTTTTAATCCGGAGTCGCTTAATGTTTTGACCTACTTCCAACGACTGAACGCCTCCTTCTAGTTTAGTGAAACATGATTTCAACTAAAGAAAGTTTATCTATACTATACTTACAAGCGAACTATTAGCGACCTTCATTATAACGAACTGAATGAGAATTGCAAATAAAAAATCACGCCGCAACGGACGTGATTTAATGTAAATTTCGTTTTGACATCAAGTGCTTAAACTTCTCGTTCTTCGTTTGGAACAAATGGAGCTGTGCGCCGTATGCATCAATCTGTTGAATAACGTATTGGAACGCCTTCGCCTCCCCAGGGTACGGTTCGCCTGCCTTGGCGAGTGACGTCTCAAAGTCTTCCCACAACACTTCGACCCATGTGATGGCTTCCGAATCGTTTAGCACGTCGTTCTTCTCTTTCAAAATAGACGCGAGTCGCTCGTATTGTTCGTTTCGGTTCATCGTTTCACCTCCGACAGTTCAGAGAGCGGAATGGCCCGTTCTGTCATGTCCCCTTCAAACGTACCCCAACCCATGACACCATTGACGAATTTCAAGCGAAACGGTTGGTCGTTGTAGTTGACGACATATGTTTCACCGGGACGAAACGATGTCGGGTCGACCAAATAACTTTCGGCAATCGCAATGCGTCGAAGGACAACTTCGATTTCGCTGACCATGCCCATTTGTTCTGCCTTACGCTTTCTCTCATGTAATGCTTGAATCTCCTGCTCTAACTCATATTTTGATAAATCACTTAATCGCTTTTCCATTTCGTTCACCTCGATGTAAGCGTATCAGATTTTCCGAAAAAAAGAAAAAGGCGGAACTGAGTGAAAACCCACTCAGTTCGCCTTGAAGTTGTACAATGGTTTGATGACTTGGTCGATACTGACCGCCGGTTCGATGTAACGAACAATCTCTTTCATCGATTTGTAGACGAATGGTGACTCATCCACCGTAGACGGTCGAACCGATGTCGACCATACGCCTTCCATCGTACGTTTGAACTCTTTGAAATCGACGCGTTTGCGCGCGGCCGAACGGGACATGATCCGACCTGCTCCGTGAGGACCAGAGAAGTTCCAGTCCGGGTTCCCTTTCCCCGTACAAATGAGCGAACCGTCTCGCATGTTCATCGGAATGATGACACGCTCTCCTTCTTGCGCGGAGATGGCACCTTTACGTAGGATCATCGCATCGTGGTCGATATAGTTATGAACGGTGTCGAATTGATCGACAACGTTCCACTTCATCGCTTCCACAATCACATCCGTCATCGCTCGACGGTTCGCCGCTGCGTATTGTTGGGCGATTCGTACGTCGTGCATGTAATCGTCCATGTCCTCCCCTTCGACATAAGCCAAATCCCGGAATGGTTTCCGTGCTTCTCGTTCCGTCTCGAGATAAGTCGAAATCTCCTGCTGTCGTCCAACTGCTTTCAACCGCTCGATTTCTTCTGTTATATCTTTTGTTTCCATCATGTGTTGGATTGCTCGCTCTTGATAATGATCGGCAATCTGTACCCCGAGATGGCGTGAACCCGAATGGATGACGAGAAACGTTCGCCCCTCTTCATCCCGGTTCACTTCAATGAAATGGTTCCCCGAGCCGAGCGACCCGACCGAACGCAAGGCGCGGTCGAGTTTATACGGCGCTCGAACCGCTTCAAGCGGAAGTTCAGACGCATACGGATGAACCGTCTCGCGAATGTTCATCCCGCTCGGTACCAGTTCACGGATCACGTCATCGAGTCGCTGAAAGTCGATTCGTTTTACTTTGATTTCAGTACAAAGCATCCCACATCCTAAATCGACACCGACCAAGTTCGGTACGACTTTATCGTGAATCGTCATCGTCGTGCCAACGACCGACCCTTTCCCAGTATGCATATCCGGCATGATACGAATCGATGCCCCTTTGGTGAACGGTTGGTCAAGAAGGGTTTGAATCTGATTCCGCGTCATATCGTCGATTCTTTCATTGAATACTTTGGCGCGGTTATATTTCCCCGTGATTTCCATGTGACCTCCTTAGCTGATCGCTTGTTGCTTACTTTGTAATTCGTGCATTCGGGCATAGACACCACCGAATTCGATGAGCGACTGATGATTCCCGCGCTCGATAATCCGACCATGGTCGAGAACGAGAATCTGGTCCGCTTCCCGAATCGTAGAGAGTCGGTGGGCGATGACAAACGTCGTTCGACCGTACGTGAGTGTTTTGAGTGCCTCTTGAATCAGCGCCTCGGTCTCCGAGTCGACACTCGCTGTCGCCTCATCGAGCACGAGGATGGCCGGGTCAAAGACGAGGGCGCGAGCGAAGCTGATCAACTGTCGTTCCCCACTCGACAGGGAAGCACCACGTTCAATCACCGGTTCGTCGATTCCTTTTGGCAACTGTTTCACGAAACGATCCGCCCCTACAGCCGTCAACGCTTTCCACACCTGTTCGTCCGTGATGGTCTCGTCACCTAGCGTGACGTTCGTACGAATCGTTCCGGTGAATAGGAACGGGTCTTGCAAGACGATCCCGAGATGGTCTCGAACCGCCTGCGTCGGAAGTGTCGTCACGTCCATTCCATCGATGCGGAGAACGCCTTTCGACGGGTCATAAAAACGCATGAGCAAGTTCATGATCGAACTCTTCCCGCTGCCGGTATGTCCGACAAGGGCAACCGTTTCACCTGGTGCTGCATGTAACTCAATTTGTTGTAACACCGGTTTCCCTGCCTCATAACTGAATGTCACATCATCAAAGACGACTTCCCCTTTAAAGCGTGGAATACGATCCGATGAGACCGGCTCTCCTTTTTCATCGAGCAACTGGAACATCCGATCGGCCGAGACGAGCGCCTGTTGAAGTGGCGACAACTGGTTCATGATTTGTGTCACCGGCTCAAAAATCCGTGAGACGTAATCGATATAGGCATACAAAATCCCGAGTGTCAGGATGCTTCCCCCACCGAGTGTTTGCGCCCCGACGAACCAGATGAGTAATGCGAGCGCCATGTTTCGGAAGAAGTTGACCAAGTTATGACTCATCAATGCATCTAATTTCAACAGTTTTCTTCTCGTTTGGAAGTTGTCACTGTTCTTCTCATTAAACTCGTCGTAAACGAGATCTTCGCGAACGTACGATTGAATGATTGGCATCGTCTGAATGCTTTCATTCAACTGTGCATTCATATCCGCGACGAGTGCGCGGACACGGAAGTTATTTTTTGTCGAGAAGCGCTGGAACAACTTGATCCAGACGATGACGACCGGGATGATGATGAGTGAGACGAATCCAAGACGTACGTCTAGGAAGAACATCGCAATGAGTACTCCAATCATCATGACGACACTTTGGAAGACACGGGCAAGTACTCCTAAATAAAGGTCCCGAATCGTTTCCGTGTCGTTTGTGACACGGCTGACAATCTTCCCGATCGGCGTCTGGTCAAAATAACGTACCGGAATCGTTTGCAGATGCCTCATCACGTCGAGACGCATTGTCTTGACGATACTATGAGCCGAACGCTGCAAGAGCATCTGTTGTCCCCAGTTCAATCCGGCTGCGAGTAGCAACAGGACGACATAGAGACCAGACAGCATGAGCACTGCTCTTAAATCTGTCTGATAAAACTGGAACACGTCAGTCGATGAGAGTGAGACGATATTGTCATATGTCGCCGTCTCATCACCTCGTGTAATCGTCAGCACGTCTCCTTCGACATCTCGGATCCCCCCGCTCATCACTGCCTCAGGTACGAGATAGTATCCGTCCGTCGTTTGCACGATGGAGACGGGCTGAACCACGTCTTGCCCGTCAAGCCTCGTTTCTTTCTCGTACGAGTTTCCATCAAAGGAAACGCTACCGCCAGACTCGACTTGAACCCAATCACGTTCGATGGCAACGATATGCTCATCGATAATGATTTTGGCGATATACGGCCCGGCAAGTTCTGCGCCGACCGCTAAAAAGAGTAATGTCAATCCGAGGAAGATCGAGCGTTTCACTTGTTTGGCATACCCAACAAGTGAACGGATCGTTTTCTTCCGACGGACTGGATCTAATTCATATTGATCGATCATGAGAGATTCCCCCTTTCCCGGATTACTCCGACTCTCCTTGTCGAATAAATTGTTCATAATACCAACCGTGACGTTCCATCAGTTGGTCATGTGTGCCACGTTCTGTGACACGCCCGTCTTGAAGGACGAGAATTTGGTCAGCGTGTGCCACCGCAGAAAGACGGTGCGCGACGATAAACGTCGTTTTCGCCTCACGGCTCGTGCGAACCGAATCGATGATGCGTGATTCTGTCTTCGCATCGACCGCCGAGAGCGAATCATCAAGGAGTAAAATCTCAGGATTTTTTAATAATGCTCGTGCAATCGATAAACGTTGTTTCTGTCCACCCGATAGCATGACACCTTGTTCTCCGACAACCGTATCTAAACCATTCTCTAAATGCTCGATATCCGTATCAAACGCCGCAAGATGGATTGCCATCTCAAGCGCTTCATCCGATACATCATCTACGCCGAAGCGAATGTTATCGCGGACCGTCTTCGAGAACAGGAGATGTTCTTGTGATACATATCCGCTCCAACCCCGTACGGTTTCGAGTTTGATGTCCGAAATCGGTACGCCGTTCACGAGAAGTGAATCGTCGATTGGATACTCTCGAAGCAACTGGCGCAATAACGTCGTCTTCCCGGCCCCGGTCGGTCCGACGACCCCAATCGTCTCACCACGCGAGACGTGTAGCACGATGTCTTCTAACGCATCACGATTCGCGTTCGGGTAACGGAACGAGAGCGATTTGAATGTGATTTTCTCTGGAACGTCGATTTGGATCGTACCCGTAGAGGCAACGTCCGGCACCTCGTTCATCGTCGATTCGATCCGCTCCAAACTTGCCGTCCCCCGTTGTACGACGTTGATGAGTTCACCAAACGCATACATCGGCCAAATGAGCATCCCTAAATAAATGTTGAACGAGACGAGTTGACCGAGCGTGATGTCGTTCGTAAAGACGAGATACGTCCCAAATGAGAGCCCGATCAAATAACTGAGTCCGACGAGTAGTTTGATGACCGGCTCAAACAATACATCGATTTTTGCGACGTGCATGTTTTTCGCCATGACATCGTCTGTGATGTCATCAAACTTTTTCGTGTCCGCTTCTTCTTGAACGAATGAACGGACGACGCGAAGACCTGAGATCGACTCGACGACTTGGTCGTTCATCACCCCAAATGAATCCTGGGCTGCCGTGAAGCGTGTATGGATTTGACTTCCCAGTTTATTCATCGACCAGGCGAGAATCGGCATCGGCAAGAGTGCCGCGAGCGTCAACTTCCAATCGATGAACACACCCATGATTGTTAACGCAATGAGTGTCATGTTGAACGAATCAACCAATGTCATGACCCCAAACCCGGCTGTCCGTTCAACCGCTTTCAAATCATTCGTCGCGAGTGCCATCAAGTCACCCGTACGATGTTGTTGATAAAAGCGCGGCGTCTGTTTGAGGAGGTGACCGAAAAAGCGACCTCTCAATTTCTTTTCAAGTAAAAAGGCTGTCCCGAATAGTCGGGCAATCCACAAATACGACATCACATAAGATAACACCATGATGCCTAGAAGCGATGACACGATGAGAATCAATCGTTCTGTCGTCAAGCTTCCTTCACGAATCGCATCGATCGCCTGTCCGATGATCCACGGCGGTAGCATATCCACGACCCCCGTGATGATGAGTAAGATGATGGCGATCAAATACGTCCGTTTCTGTCTTTTAATAAACCAATCCAATTGTTTAATCAGTTTCATGACTGATTTCCCCCTTTCGTCCAATCCATCTAAGCACGCAAAAAAGCGCACTCCACCTGATTGTGCAACCAATCAAATGAAGCGCGCTTGAAGTAGTCTTCAATCTTTTGCATGGTCAGGGAAAGGACACTACCCCTATCCAGCTGCCAAAGTCACGCAGTTAAATACGAGTAGCCATATGATGTTTTGAGTGTGTTTGTGAGTGCAATGTTGTTCATCATTCTGGCTCCTCTCGTTTCATAGTTTTAAAATCTACTCAAACCTTAGCAGACTGTTCTGAAAATTGTCAATATTATTTTGTAAAAAAATTGTAACTTGATTTAGTTTAAGAAAAACATGCCCAAAATGAGACCAATGACCCCTGTTGCCGTGACGTAATAAATCATCGGCATGAGCGTGTAACGAATGATGGTCCCTTCTTTACCGAGCAGTCCGGCAACGGATGCGACCGCTACGACGTTTAACACACAGATCATATTCCCCGCATTCGCCCCGGCCATCTGCATCGATAAGGCGAGCGTATTATCGAGTCCGACAGACTCCGCTACGTTCGTCGTCAAACTCGAGAACATCATGTTCGAGAAGGTTGCTGAGCCTGAGACGAAGGCGCCGAGGGCCCCAATCCACGGTGCAACGAGTGGCCATACTCCCCCGAACGTGTCGGCAGCTGCCGTCGCGAGTTCGACCGGCATAGACGCAAGTCCAGCACCTCCATTTTCGGAGTGAATGAAAATACGAACCATCGGAACAGAAGCCGCTAATGTGATGACTGTACCGACGATTCCAAACGTCGTCGCTTTAAAGACCGACGTCACTTGCGACCAACTCATATTGTGCAGGAAGAATGTTGCGATGATCGTCAAGATGAACATGAATCCTGGTGAATAGAACGGTTCCCAAGACGTTGAAATCCCTTCTACCCCTAAAATATTCGGTAGATTGATTCGTACACTGCGAGACAGTTCATTCAAGAACGGTACCGTACGAGTGAGAACTAAGAAAATCGTCAAGATGAGATAAGGTGCCCACGCTTTCCATTGCGGTAGTTCACGCGTGTTCGATTTTATCGTTACTTTTTCAGTAGATGGTTCAAGTTCATCCGCATACCCATCGAACGTCCATACGCGCTTCGGCATGAGAATCCCTTTACGAGCCATTGCGACGAGTATGACGAGACCCGTTAGTCCACCGAGCATCCCACCGAATTCAAATCCAAGGATGAGTGTCCAAATGTAGGCCGGTACACTGTATAACAGTGCTGCAACAATCGCAATTGGAAATACTTCGAGTGCCGGCTTGATCGATTTTTCCTTACTGAAGAAGCGCGTTAACATCAAAATCAGAATGAACGGGATGAATAGACCGACGACCATATCAATCAATACGGTCTGTAAAACAACCTCTGTCAAAAAGGCGATCGACTCAGGTTGGTTCACGTCTAGCGAAAGACCATTCCCAATCCCGATGAGTGCCGGTGTCCCGACTGCACCGAACGTGACGGCGGATACGTCCGCAGACAGTGCGATGACGACAGCGGCAATCGGTGGAAAGCCGAGCGCAATCAAGAGTGGTGCCGCAACCGTTGCCGGTGTCCCAAATCCTGATGCCCCTTCAATGAATGAAACGAACAACCAACCGACAATCAAGACTTGAATACGCGGATCGGGTGTGATGTTGACGAATCCAGAGCGGATCGCGTTCATGCCGCCCCCCTCTTTCATCGTATTCATCATTCCAATCGCACCATAGACAATCCAAACTGTCGTCACAGCAATGACGAGTCCTTGTAGTGTCGCTGCCATGATTCGAGTCGCATCCAATTGCCAAACGAAGAACGCTAAAATTGCCGTCGTCACGAGTGACAAGGGCATGGCTACCGATGCAGGTAAACGCATAATTACCAATAAGATGAGCACGGCCACAATCGGTGTCAGTGCTGTAATCCATTCTAAAATCGTCAATGTAGACCCACCTTTTCGTGTTTTCCCCTACCGTAAACAGATGTCCCATCACGATTCTTGTTCAGCGATCCGATCTAACGTACGTTCAATCACATCATACGGAAATCCTTTACGCCGAAGCTGCATCTTCATGCGCTGTTTGCGTTCGAACGCATCATACCCGCTGAACTTCCGATTCAACTTTTCAGCCTGCTTTAAACACGCCGCAATTTCGACATCTTCGTCCTCTTCTTCCCAAAAAGTTTGAATCGCCTCTGAAATAATATCAAAGGTAAACCCCCTTTGCATCAGGGTTTGTTGAATTCTTTGTTGCACTTCTGTGGCAGAACGACGATTTGTTTCCATTTGTTTCCGTTTTACGAACTTTCCGGCCTTTTCCACGAGTTCTTCGTGTGTGATGGATGTCAATACCGACTCAACGACGTCGGGTGGAATGCGGAGCTGTTCGAGCTCACGTTTGATTTTGATTGGCCCACTTGGACTAGTGTTGAATTTGGTTTGGACATAAGCTTTCGCAAATTCCGCATCATTCAAATAACGTTGCTCTTTCAGTCGTGTGATGGCATGTTTGATGGCAGTCTCGCTTAACTCCTTCTTCATCAGGTAGTCTTGTACCTCTGAAATCGCACGCATTCGATACGATAAATAATTGACGGCCAACTTATAAGCCTTCTGTGACTCTTCCGCCTCGAGCACGTCTTGTACAAAATCGTCTTCGAGTTCCATCCCTTTTGTGAGTCCATACTTAATGAACACGTCGACATCGATGGCGAACGCAAACTCTTCTTTCCCCTCTCGTTCAATGAATACGTTCAATCGGTCTTTATTTTTTTGTTGGGTCGTGAACTTCGCAATTTTCATAACGACTCCCCTCCATTCTATGTTTCTAACATATCACGTTCAGGAAACGTAAAGGATTTTTGATAAGTTAGAAGAAAGGGTATTCATCTGGATATACTGACTTATACCCATTTTAGAAACAACACATGATATCGGAGGGAATTTCATGAAAATCGCAATCACTGGCGGAACCGGACTGATCGGTCAACCGCTCGTCCGTGCATTGGCTGATGCCGGTCATCAAGTCGTCGTGTTGACACGTCATCCACGCCCCCGCCATCGCGGGGTATCATTCATCGAATGGTTGACACCGAACAGCAAGCCCGAAGAAGAGCTCGAAGGAACGGACGCGTTCATCCATTTAGCCGGGGCGTCAATCAATGACGGACGCTGGACCCATAAACAGAAACAAGCGATCCTTCAAAGCCGAATCGAAGGGACAAAAGAAGTCGTCCGCATCATTCAACAGTTAAAACAAAAGCCACAAGTCGTCGTGAGCGGCTCGGCGATCGGCATATACGGTGAAGATCGCTCGATCACCTATTCAGAGGAAACCCCATTACCGACACGAACCAATTTCCTAGGGAATGTTTGCGTTCTCTGGGAACAGGAGGCTGAACCGATTCGCGATTTAGGAGTACGTCTCGTGACGATGCGTACTGGCGTCGTTTTATCAAATGACGGAGGTGCCTTTCCATTAATGAAACTCCCCTATCAGTTCGGGGTCGGTGGTAAAATCGGATCAGGAGAGCAGTGGGTCCCATGGATTCATCTAGATGATCTCGTTCGGTTATTCGTGCATATCATCGAAACGGACACAATCGAAGGTCCTGTAAACGGGACTGCCCCTATGCCGGTGACAATGAATGAGTTCGGGAAGACGATTGCGAAAGTGATGCATCGTCCTCACTGGATTCCCGCACCAGCCCCAATGATGAAACTCGCACTCGGTGAAAAGAGCGTCATCGTCCTAGAAGGTGCGAAAGTCGTTCCGACAAAAGCGCTGCAACATGGCTTCGATTTCCGATATGACACGTTAGAACCCGCACTAAAAAACCTATTACAAGATGCTTAAGGAGAATGAATCGTGAGTCACTTACTTATTCGAAACGCCCATATTTATCCGATTACCGCCCCCCACTTTTACGGAGACCTCCGTGTTCGTGATGGCAAGATTGTCGAAATGGCCGAATTACTCGACCCAATGGACAATGAGAACGTCATCGAGGCGGAAGGAAACTTTTTATTCCCTGGTTTTATTGATGCCCATACCCACCTCGGTTTATATGATGAAGGGACCGGCTCTGTCGGAAACGACGCAAACGAAACGGTCGAAGCAATGACACCTCACGCTCGTGCAATTGATGGCGTCTATCCGCTCGACGAAGGATTTCAAGAAGCACTGATGGCTGGCGTGACCGCTGTTCAGGTCATGCCTGGAAGCATGAACGTCATCGGTGGTGTGACAAGTGTCATCAAAACGCACGGTCGCTACATTGACGATATGATTGTCCGCCGTCACGCAGGACTGAAGATGGCGCTCGGTGAAAACCCGAAACGCATTCACAGTATGGGGAAAACGGGTGACTTGACGCGGATGGGAATCATGGGCTTGCTCCGCGAGGCGTTTCGCACGGTTGGGTCGACGAAGACGATTGGTACGTTCGGGAGTCAGATGATTCAACTCGCCCTCGACCGCGAAATGCCAATTCGTGTGCACGCGCACCGCGCTGATGACATCCTATCTGTCGTACGCTTTGCAAAAGAGTTCAACCTCGACTATCGAATCGAGCATTGTACGGAAGGTCACCTCGTCGCGGAAAAATTACAGGAACTCGGTGTGAAACACGTCACCGTCGGCCCGACGTTTACGAGAAAGTCGAAAATCGAACTTCAAAATAAGACGTGGGAGACGTATCGCATCCTCCATGAGCACGACATGATCGTCTCGATTACGACTGACCATCCGTATACGCCGGTCCAATATTTGAACTTGTGCGCTGGACTTGCTGCGCGTGAAGGGCTACCCGTCGACATCGCGTTACGCGGGATCACCATCAATCCCGCCGAATCGTTGGGTGTCGCCGACCGAATCGGCTCCCTCGAAGTCGGAAAAGATGCTGATCTCGTGTTGTGGAATCACTTCCCACTCGACTACTTAGCGAAGCCGATTATGACGATCGTGAACGGTGAAGTTGTCTATAAAACAGACCGTGCCGAAACGCATCATGAGGTCGAATAATTTTCATTATTTTTCATAAGCGTTTTTACGCATAATTTACTTGCTTTTTTAAAAATACTATATAAAATTATCTTGTAACTTCATAAAGCAGCCAAGGCGGTTCGAACAGCGAAGCCAGAAGTATGCTTTCGTTACGACTATTCTTCAGCGGTCTGAAATAGGAGGAGGAATGTAAAGGTGCTCAAATTTCGTGAGCTAACCGACTGCGCGGAGTTGTTCGAACTGATGCAACACCCAGATGTCTTTCCGTATGTCCGTCAAAAGACGGTCCACTTTGACGAGTTTTTATTTAGCACGAAGCAAATCATCGAGCTAGAGGAGCAAGGAAATATCATCTCACGTACCATCACGAACGAGTATGGCACCCCGATTGGGACAATCAGCTTGTTCGATGTCGAATCCGGTTATGGATTCCTCGGCACGTGGCTTGGCAAGCCGTATCACGGCAAAGGTTATAATCAAGTTGCGAAAGAAGCGTTCTTCTCAGAACTGTTCTTCGAGCTTGACATTGAAAGTGTGTTCTTAAAGATTCGCAAATCAAATGAACGTTCGATTGCTGCAGCAGAGAAACTCCCGTACGCGTTTTGCGCGAACGAGATTCGTTCTGAACTGCTCGCCGAAATCAACCAAGGTGATGTTGAATATGTTTTATATGAAGTATCCAAGTCGAGCTTTCAGCTTTACTTGCATGCCCTTCACATCCCAGAATACGAAGTCCCTTACGAGGCACAACTCGAAGCATGAGCCAATTCTGTCAAAGAATTGGCTTTTTTGTGGCGTTTTTGTGTGGATTTGATGGAGGTAACTTGTCGGAGCCGAATAAATCTGTTCTAATTCGAAGAGATAGGTATGATAAAGGTATGAGGGATTCATCACAACTCTCGTTAACCGTTTCGTAAAGGAGAATGGCATATGTCAGAATCAATGTTTCGTATCCTCGTAACTGATGACGAAGAACAAATGCGAGATTTACTTGTATCAAATTTAGAAAAAGAAGGGTATGAGACGGTCACCGCCTCAAACGGTCTTGAAGCGATCGCACGCTTAAAAGAAGAGACGTTCCACCTTGTCTTACTAGACGTCATGATGCCGGAACTTGATGGATTGACGGCCTGCATGCGCATCCGTGAGTTTTCGAACGTTCCGATCATTCTCTTGACAGCACGCTCGGAAGAACTCGACCGCATCCATGGTTTAAAAATCGGGGCAGACGACTACATCACAAAACCGTTTAGTCCACGCGAGCTACTCGCTCGCATCGAAGCGACGTTACGTCGTACACACAGCTTTTCAAAAGAACAAGAAGCGACGTTTGACGTCGGGATTCTCTCCATCGATATCGAAGGTCGCGCCGTCAGCGTGAAAGGGAAAACGGTCAACTTGACTCGAAAAGAGTTTGATTTACTCTACCTCTTCATCACAAACGACGAAAAAGTGTTCTCTCGTGAACAGCTACTCGATCAAATTTGGGGAACCGAATACCACGGCAATCTCCGCACAGTCGATACGCATATCAAGACGCTACGCCTAAAACTCGGTGAGGCTGGAGGTTACATTCAAACAGTATGGGGCATCGGATATAAATTCGAGGCAAACGTATGAAGCGATACACGATCCGGAAGCGGATTTGGATTACCATCTGGACAGCCAGCCTCTTCTCAGCGTTCGTGTTTCTGATCATGACGTTCTATTTGTACGACAAATTTTATATTCAAACGCAAGAAGAACTGCTCATCAATCGCGGAGAGAAACTCGTCACGATTTATAAGGCCGACGGTTTCTCTGACGCGTTCGCCGACAGCATGACATATACGAACGAACTGACCGAAACGAAAGTGTTTCTCTCCTCGGTTCGAGAGGATACACTCGGCTCCGGTAAGACGTTTCTACGGCAACAAGATCTCGAACGCCTCCAGGACGGGTATGCGATTTCTGTCACGCGAAAGCACCCGACCGAGGACGTCGACATTTTGATGACCGCTTTCCCACTCATACGAGACGGGGAGCTCGATAATGCGCTGATCCTCTACATGGAACTCAGTAAAATCAGTGAGCCATTCCAACCGATTCGGCTCATGATCACGTTTTTACTCGTCCTCATGATTGTGAACTTGCTCATTTTCGGTAAACAGATTATCGATACGATCATCCAACCGCTCATTCAGATGAAACGCGCCTCTCAAGTGTATGCACAAGGTGATTTTTCACACCGCATCCCGATTGTGTACGATGATGAGATCGGTGAGTTGGCAGATACGCTCAACTCGATGGCGGAATCGCTCGGACTCGTCGAAGAACAGCGAAAAGAATTTCTCGCTAACGTCAGTCACGAACTCCGTACCCCACTCTCCTACATTCGCGGGTACACCGAGATGCTTCAAGATGATACGTTGGATGAAAAAACACGGGCCCAATATTATGACATTATCGAAAACGAGACGAACCGACTTCAGCGCCTTGTCACGGATTTACTCGACCTCGCACAGTTAGAGCGCGATTCCTATCCAATGACAAAAGAACCTGTCGTTTATTCACAAGTGCTCGAAGACGTCCTCTATCGTCTCGAACCGATTGCTCGGGCAAAAGGTGTGACGATCGAATCTGATTTAGACTTTGATTTGATTATTCTGGGTGACCATGACCGACTCGAACAAGTCATCGGTAACCTTCTCGATAATGCCCTCCGCTACACAGAGGCGGGCAAGACGATTTATGTGAAGACGTTTGCCGAAACGGACTATGCGATCACGGAAATACGCGATGAAGGTCGGGGTATCCCGAAAGAAGATTTAGACAAATTGACGGAGCGTTTCTATCGCGTTAATAAATCACGGACACGACAAGATGGTGGGACCGGTCTCGGTTTGGCCATTGCGAAGCATATCATCGAACGACATGAAGGATCGCTTCACTTCAGCTCAGAAGTTGGACAAGGAACGACTGTTACGGTCGGCTTACCTCTATTACCAGAAGAAGCGTTCGATATGTAAAAAGGCAGCCCCGAGGCTGCCTTTTAAATGTCTTTTCCTTTATATTGATTGGCCGACTCTTGTTCAAGCCGCTCTCGTTCTGCATGTGTCTGCGGGTATCCGTTCGCCTGCCATTCGGCACGATGACTCGAATCAAGTTGTGTGAGACCTTGCTCCGCTTCATCCTGATCCGCATCCACACTCTCCCGCTCGTCCATCTTTTGCCACGTGTCTTCTTCCTCACGTTGCGATAGCAGTGCCGCCACTTTTGGTGCAACGAGTGCTGCGCCTGCGACACCAAGTACAATCCCCATCAATACTTTACGATCCATCCTGTCCCCTCCTTCACTATGAAGTCTTCATTCCACCATTTCATCATCTTAAAACCCAAACCGAAAACGTTTACAACATTTCAAGGAGTGGAATCCTTAGGGGGAAGGAGGCGATTGGATGGAAAAGAAACGACCTACCTCGAAGCGTCCGTTCGATAATCCGGACGCTGTCGATACGGACAAAGAGAGTATTTTCGATGAGGACGGCATGCAAACCGTCGACCCGATTCCCGTCGAAGAGTTGAATGAACGGATGAAGGACGAGAAGAACAAACGTCACTCCAAAGATGACTCGGTGAGTGAAAAGAAATATAAAGACAAGTAAACAAGCTGCGGACGAATCGTCCGCAGCTTGTTTACGTTAAGTCCTTCGGTGAAAATCCGTAAGGTAGCATTTCTTCTTTTGTCATCACTTTTGTGTCACCGTTCAAGTTTGCGAGAATTAAGGTGAAATCCTCTCCCGCGAATTCGGCGATGACTTGACGGCAAGCCCCGCATGGTGAAATCGGACCTTCCGTGTCTCCGACAACCACAACTGTCTCAATCGAGTCACTACCTTCCGAGACTGCTTTGAAAATGGCTGTTCGTTCAGCACACATCGATAGTCCGTACGAAGCATTCTCTACGTTACAGCCTGTGATTTCTTTACCCGATGCATCGATGACAACGGCACCGACGTTAAATTTAGAATACGGTGTATAGGCGCGTTTGCGCGCTTCAATGGCTTTATGCACGAGTTCTTGTACGCGTTCTTGTGAAATCATTGGATGTTCCTCCACTTCTATATTTGAGAAGAAGTCTGACATCTGAACTATAACGTGAAAACGCTTACTTGACAAGCCTTTTCACGGACTCGTCAATATTTTTTCTTTTTCTTTTTCTCGAACACGACGACCGATTCGACGTGAGACGTCTGTGGGAACATATCATACGGTTGAACATAATTGACCTTGTATCCCGCTTTCATCAACTGATCGGCATCTCGCGCGAGCGTCTGTGGGTTACATGACACGTAAACGATTCGTTTCGTCTTCGACGAGATAATCGAGTTGATCAATTGATGATCCATACCCGTACGCGGCGGATCGACGACAACAACGTCAGGAATCCAGCCATCTTTCACCCAACGTGGGATCCAATGCTCGGCACGTCCTTCGACGTATGTGACATGGTTATAGCCATTTTCACGCATATGATCATTCGCATCTTCAACCGCTTCTGGGACGACTTCCATCCCGCGAATTTCTTTCGCGTATGGCGCCAACCAAAGACCGATTGAACCGACACCTGCATAGGCGTCGATGACACGTTCTTCACCCGTAAGCCCTGCAGCTTCAACGACTTCACGATACATCTTTTCTGTTTGTGCCGGATTTAACTGGAAGAATGCGCGTGGTGACAGATGGTAATGAACGTCATCGAGCTGTTCATCCATTTTCTCTTGACCTGCGATATGGACCGTCCGATATCCGAAAATCACACCTGAGCGATTTGCGTTGATGTTGATATGGAATGAGACGACGTTGGGCAATGCCATGATCCGATCACTTAATTCATCTAAGTCCGGCACATCTTCGTGTCCGACGACCAATACGACTTGTACGTCATTCGTTTTGTAACCTGAACGCACGACGACCGTCCGAGCATAACCCGTGTCACGGCGTGCATCGTAGACGGGGATGTCGAGTTCGTTTAAAATACGGACAATCGCATTGTTGATGTTCGTCGTGTCACGTTGTTGAACCATACAGTGCTCGATTGGCACGAGATGGTTCGAGTTCGGTTTGTAAAGTCCAGATACAATCTCCCCACGGCGTGTGCCGAGCGGGAATTGTGATTTATTGCGATAGTACCACGGGTCATCCATGCCGATTGTCGGACGGATATCCGATTTCTCCACGTTCAGTTTTGTCTTTTGACGGAAGGCGTTTCGAACGATTTCTTCCTTATACTCCATCTGTAGACGTGAACTCATATGTTGGATTTGACACCCACCACACTCGTCGTAAATCGGACAAGGTGCTTTGACGCGGTCCTTTGAGTCGTTATCACGCTTGACGACGCGTGCCTCCGCGTAGTTTTTCTCGACACGTGTGATTTCGACTTTTGCTCGTTCTCCCGGCAATAAGTTTGGAATGAAGATGACCATGCGATTGATCGTCGCGATGCCCTCTCCATTTATGCCAAGTCGTTCGACTGTGACATCTTTAAAATCTCCTGTAATTAATTTCAATCTGATTCATCCTTTCGAGACGATTGTTCTAGGTCTTTGGCGTAACGCACAACTTTGGCGCGCAACGAATCAATGTCGGCTAACAGGCGATGTAAATCTTCAGGTGTCGTATGCTCGTCTAGCGTATTGACTGATAGACATAGCAATTCCGTTCTCGATTTTAGGACGTTCATCTTTCCGGCGGTATCTGTACGTGATTTACCCATCTTGTAATCGCTCCTTTGGTTCGTGACAAAGAGTTGCTATTATAGCATACTATTTCGTGTAACTTGATGAAAAGGTGGAATCCACATGCAAAACATCTCCCCAACCTTCGACCCTTGGGAAGCCTATCTCGACCAAGTCGAACATGGTCGACTCGTCTTATCCAACGTCGAAGTGACAACAACAAAACTGTGTAATATGCGCTGCGAGCATTGTGCGGTCGGTTATATGCTCGATCAAACAGAAGAACCGGAAGTCCCGCTCGAACTGTTGATTCAACGATTAGATGAAATCGAACATTTACGCGCCTTCTCCATCACAGGTGGTGAACCGATGTTATCGATGAAATCGGTCCGCAACTATGTCGTTCCGTTATTACGCTATGCGAAAGAACGTGGGGCACGTACGCAAATCAACTCGAACTTGACGCTACCGTTATCTCGCTATCATCTTATTACCCCTTACTTGGACGTTTTGCACATTTCGCATAACTGGGGCACCGATGCCGATTTCCTCGAAGGTGGGTTCGCGATGATGGATCGGAAACCGAGTGAAGAGGCGCGGTTAAAAATGCTTCAAACGATGAAAGATAACGCCCGTGCCTTAACGGCTGAAGGAATCATCGTGTCAGCAGAGACGATGATCAACAAACGGACGATTCCTCACCTAAAAGAAATTCACGAAGAAATCGTCTCACTCGGTTGCCAACGTCATGAAGTGCACCCCATGTACCTGATGACAGGAATATCATGTCATTAAAAAAGCCTAAAAAATAAGGCAGTGAAGCCATTTATAGCCTCTCTGCCAACTGGATAAACTTCTTAATATTCAGTTCCCCTTCTTCCACTACAGTAACTCCATTTATGATCTGAATCTTCTCAGGCTGTTCTTCTCCCAACAATTCAGCAATCTTACTATAAGGCTTTTGATTCTCCATATCTGATTCCTCCCTGATTATTCTCAGGACTATAATTAGAGAGATAGAGGTTTTTTATGCTATTAAAGCTAATATATTATATGTGTTTATTTATGAAGTAATATCGAAAATTTTACTATTATATACTTTATGAAAATGAGGGTGAGACAAATGTTATTTTCTACAGAATTTTTATCAGGGTTAATAGGAGCTATAGTTGGAGGAGTCTTCTCTTTACTCGGTTCGCATTACGAAGTAAAGAGGCAATCTGAAAATCAGAAGTTAATTGACGCTGAGAATAAATTAGAAGCAAGATTATTAGCTTTGAACTCAATTAAAATGGAGATAACCCACAATATAAATCAAGCTGAAATGTTTCGGATATTCTTAGAGGAAGAGGAAGTAGATAGGCTAGTTTTCAGCGAAGTAAAATTTATTTCAAATTTCCATTCATATAAGTGGAGTCGGCATTCTGATATTATTGGTATGATTAATTATCCAACACTTGTAGAAAAAGCAGAATCTTTCTATGCAAATGTCCATTTGACTAATGCTACAAATACTATTTTTATAGAGGGTGCAATTAATTTATCTGAAAAAGGAAATGAAGTAGTCATTCTTATTAATGATACAATTAAAATTCTTCAAGAAAATTGTAACGATTTTGAAGTATCTTCGTAAAATGAAGATACTTTTTAATTACTTTTATTTGAATCTAAAAAGATATTGTACAAGGCTTCAATCTGTTCAGGATAGTTCTCTCTCAACCACTTATACAAGTGTACAGCCTCTAGATTAATCCTGCCTGATACAATGCTCTTATAAACTGACAACGGGATTCCAGGGATTATTTTTTTGATTTGATTAAACCTCATTTCATGCTCATGCATATACATAACTGCACCAATATTAAAGCCACTAATTGTGCTTCCAACTCTATCCCTGAGTAAGGAGTAAAGTTCTTGAGGATATTTCTCTGCTTTATCCCCTGAATCCATCCACTTATCAAATTCAATATTCATATTTCTGTTGTATTCAATATCATTCACAATAATATCCTTATCTTCCATCATAACTTCTCCTTTTTTGAGTTTTATATGTAAAACAAAAAGGAGAGCTGCTAAGCCCTCCTTAAAAGAATAATTAATATCTCTTAAACCATTGTTTTGAGTCTGCTGATTACTTTCTGATAGCTAGAATAAGCATTTAAAGGAGCTTGTGATAGATGCAACCCTTTATAGAGTACATCTCCTTGTTTAATGATTCCCTGCCTAATAAGTGTCCTATTGAAATCCCTTAGTACATTGCCAGCCCTGCTACTAATCTGCTTCATTAATTCTTCTGTCTCTTTAAGTGTCCTAAGGTTAATAGTCTGGGAAACTTCTGTATCAAGTGCTGTATATGCTTTTTGGACTAAGTAAAAAGCATTTCTAAAATCCTCTGTTAAATCATCAATACCATGTACAGCAGTCCTAATCTTGTTATCATTGATTGCTTTTTGAAGTGTAATGTCTTTTTCAATGCTCTCTTTTACAGCTTGAATCTCTCTTGCAGTCTTCAGATCAGGAGCAGTTTCTAAAAGATTTTGTTGACTATGCCATTCAGCAGATAGTTCTGCAAGTTCTTGTTTGCCTTGTTGGACCAACTGTTCAATTTCCTCTTCCTGCGTTTGAATAGCTTTTGCTACAGCCTCAAGAGCCTCTAATTTCACTTCTACTTCTTCAACTAATTTTTCTTTCATTTATAGTTCCCTCCAAAAAGATTCTAAGGCTAAATCCCCCCCTCAATGTGAGGGTCTTTTTTAGCAGTTACTAGATTAGCTAAGAGCAGGGATATCAAGTGCTTTAATTCATTTTCTTGTGCAAATTACCTCAAATTTTTTTAGGGAGAAGAATTGATGGGATGAGTAGAATGGAGTAAAAGATTCGCTCTGTAAAAGTTACATTGTAACCATTCGAATAAAATCACTTAAGAATCATTTGCAATCCTGTATGTCTCAAAATGATACTGTAAATAGATTATGTATCAATATGATACAGTCGAACCATTTAACTAAGAATTTTACAAAAATCTTTAAAGTATTTTGGTGTCATCAGTGGCAAAGTATCAACACACTGAAATTGGCTTTAATAAGCCATTTGTAAGCCTTTATAAAAAATGTAACAAAATTTTAAACTTTGATTTACTTTAATAGCACCCTTTTAGCCAGACATATATATGAGAAAAACAGTTAATAACAGTTATAACTAAAAGTTAAAAAAGAAATAAGTTAAATAAAAATAGGTATGTAATAAAGGATAAGTCTATTCTGTTTCCAGAATCATGATACAGTTAAAAACAATGATGAGCTAAAGCTCATGGGCTAAAGCCCCTAATAATAAATACATTGTTAAAGATATATATATTTATAAACAACAAAAATAACAAAGAAATTAATTAAACCTCCTTACATAATCTTGTCTCTCACCCCTGCTCTATTCTAGAAATTGAGCGGGGGCTTTTTTTTATATCTATATCCTGCTCAAAAATGTTTTAGACTCTTGTTTCATCATGAAACTATTGGTAGATCACTGTCATATTGTCCACTTGAATATTTTTGTTTCAGATGCCTATAAGAATGAGCAGGTAACTGCTTAAACAATTTAATATAGATGCCCTTACAACTAACTTTTATTAGACAGTCAGTTCTCTCCAAGTCTAGTTTGTTCTGCCCACCCCTTCCTTGTCCTGTTTTGTACATCGGGATAAAGGAGGGGGTTTTCAGGTTAAAAAGGGTTCGAGAAGCATTCACAGACTAGCTAAGTCATGTCAGATTCTTTTTCAAATCATGTGTAAAGCCTGTATAGATGGAATACAGCAATGCTATGATCTAGACAATTAATTACTCTCGATATAGTTATACATAATTGTGAGCAGATTAATGCTCAAACTAAATTAAATACTCTTATAGACCGCTCTCAAAGTACTTTATCTGTCTCCCCCTTCTTTATCCTTTGCTGGATAGAGGAGGGCTTTTTTTGTGTCTAAAGAGGGCTATCACCATACCAAGTTATAAGGCTGTAGAAGGCGATATAAGGCTGTCCAAATGGAGATGATACATAGATGTATAACATTGAATTATAGAAGGTTTAAGAATGTGTGAGATGCCCTGGGAAGTTGTAATAAACTATAGTTATTCACCTGCCTGACTGTTGTAAATTAGATAAGAATTTAAACTGAACCTATCTGAAAAAGACAATAATCAAAGTAGGACTTGGATTTTCTGTGTTTTGCTTTATTGAAGTAAAGTGCTGGTAAATGGCTTTATATAGCCAAAAATTAAGAGTTTGATTATGTGGAAATAGTTCGAAAATCCCAAGAAATCAGGAGTATGTACAATATAAAAATTATTGAATTACCCTATATTGGTTGATGCAAGAGTAGTTACTGGGGACATCATTTTAAACAGATGCAGGTTAAGTCAGTTCCAAACCTCGCCTCACTTCATAGCCCCTGAGTGAATTGGTTTCTACTTTGCACTTTACTGTAAACAGCCTTAGAAATAACAAGGTTATCAACAGCAACAAAGTAAATGCTGGGAACAAACTAAAAGCTATTGAGTTAGTGTTGAAGAACCAAGGCAGACTTAAAGATGTTCAAGAAGTTAATCAGACTGTTGAGGACAAATCACTTACTGATCTGCTTGCTGAATTGAATAAAGAATAATCACAGGCAGAGTCTCAGCACTCTGTCTGTTTTTCTTTTTGTGTTCTGTTTATTTAAAGAGACAAGATTTTGAGACTGCTTGAACACTGATTGTTGTGTCTGCACTCAGACTAGATTCTGTTGTCTCTTTTTCGGGTGATTTTGAGACAGACCCTCCCTCCCCATGGGGGAACAGGGGGTAGGAGAGTGGGGAGAGAGATGTACAAAAAATTTCTACAACAAAAAATACTTTGAGGTTTCCACTGATCTTTGCAGCTCTCAAAAAATATTTCTGTATTCTGCTGAACTTTTGACAATTTAGCTGTTAAACTGTATTCCATAAGGAAATACTTGTAATTCTCAGTCAATAACTTAATCATTCAGTCACTCAGTCAAACAACCTTATGGAGGTATCTAATGGACACTATTGAATTTACTCAGAAATCCTTATCTATTGCTGATGGAAGCGAGATAGTCCTGCGAGAAAACAGCAAATTTAAATTAGTCTTTCTTCCAAAATTAATTGATGACAAAGTTACAGGTGACTATGGAGTCAATGGAAGAATTGTCTGCCTCAGAAAAAAGCCTAATGAAGATTGGGAAAGATACACTGAATTGAATAGTAATAGTCTGAGAGCTGGCGAGTGGACTCAGATGAAATTAAGTACTTCTGAAACTAAAAAACTTATTGATGGGATACAACAATGCAATATAGTTCTAAATGACTTTGGGGTAGAGAGCTCAAGATATAGTTTCTTTGGACATAGAGAAAAAGTTGAACAACTACTTACAATGTTTTCTGATAATGAATACTTGATAGATGACTTACTTGAAATCGAGAAGAGTGGGCTGATTGAAAAGGTATTGAAGTGGATTTCTGGAAAAGATGACATTGAACAAGTGGTAGGAAAGTTAGATAGTCTCAATGTTACTGATCTGGACAGAATCAATAGTGTAGTAGGACTGGCGAAATTGAAAAAAGTATACACCATTTGGGAAGAAAACAAAGATGAAGATCAGTTAGAGAAGTTTTGGCAGGATGTCTTGAAGGAACACTCTTGGATACTCACTCAGATATTCTCTACTCCTACAGTGATGATTGACTCTGAGGTATATGTAGGTGGAAAAGGGTTTGATAACAAAGGTGGGAAAGTAGTGGATTTCTTACTAGCAAACCCTTTCTCTGATGATTCTGTTCTAATAGAGATCAAAACTCCTCAAGAAAAACTTTTATCTAGTAAAGAGTACAGAAATAATATTTACCCAATCAATCCACACATAGCAGGTGCAGTGTCACAGGTCTTGCAATACAAACATAAGTTACAAAGAACTTATAGAGATATTAGAGATGATATGCGAGAACAAGGGAAGGATGTAAAATTCGATTCAATCAGTCCTTGCTGTGTTGTTATAGCAGGAAGATTAGACTCACTTACAACAGTCCCTCAGAAGCATTCATTTGAGTTTTATAGAAAAGAATTAGGAAGTGTTGTTTTGATGACCTTTGATGAACTATTTGAGAAAGTTAAAAACTTCATCGACTTATTAGAACAAGACAAATAACTTTAGGGTAGAGGAGAAATCCTCTGCTCTTTTATACTTAGGAATTACTCAGATTCCCCTTAAAAAATAGAATAACTGATTTTCTATTACCACTAGTAAAAAGCAAATAATTAAAAATCAGTGAGCCTACATGATGCAGACCCACTCCTTATCTACATCTTATTCATAATGAGTAGAGATTTGAAAATATTTTTGATAAACAACTGAACACTTAGTACAGTCTTATTAAGAGATTAAGTATCAACCTCTACCAACACTAAACTAGCTCCCTCAGGAACTTTAATTTTGTTCACAGGGCTTGCAGGTGGGATTACATCCCCATCCTCTTCCATGACTCTCAACATGCCAATTAAAACATCATGAGCATTTTGTACCGCTCCTAACAAGCTTTCTGAATCAGTAAATACATTTTCCAAGTCAGGAAAATCCACAATGAAATCTCCTGATTGGTCAAGTTTCTCTTTTTCAATCAATGCATAATATTTGTACACTGTCATAAGTTAAACCTCCCTAAAAAGTTAACTATTCATATTATATTCAACTGAGTAAAGGAGAGCAGATCAATCAACAATATTCTAGCATTTTATTATTACTAAAATTATCTTTACTATCCTTTGTTGACATTAGAATATGCAAATACCCATAATTGTTGAGTATCTAAAATAAAGGAGTAATAAAAATGTCATCAGTTAAACAAAAACAAACACCAAAGACAGATGCTTGGGAGTCCTACATTGATGTTGTAAAGTATGGAAAGCCTGTCTTATCCAGTATCGAGTTCACTACTACTAACCTCTGTAACATGAGATGCGCTCACTGTGCTGTAGGGTACAATCTTGCCCTTAAAGACCCTGACCCTATCCCTTTAGAGTTCATGTTGAAAAAGCTAGATGAGGTTGAGACTCTGAGAACAATCAGTATCACAGGTGGAGAACCAATGCTGAACATGAAACTGGTTAGAAACTATGTACTCCCTCTATTGAAGTATGCACATGAAAGAGGCATCTACACTCAGATCAACAGTAACCTTACATTAGACATTGAAAGATACAAGATGATTGCTCCATATCTTGATGTACTACATATTTCACACAACTGGACAACTGTTGATGAGTTTGTTGATGTTGGTTTTGCTGTAATGGACAGAAAGCCATCTAGAGAACAGCGAGAGGCATTGTTCCATAGAATGATAAGCAACTCTAAAACATTATCTGAAATGGGAGTAATGGTATCTGCTGAGACTATGCTGAACAAGAGAACCATTCCCCACCTTGCCAAAATCCATAAGCAAGTTGTAGAGGAAATGGGCTGTACAAGGCACGAAATCCACCCTATGTATGATTCAGGGTTTGCTAAAAGTGCCTTTTCAGAGTCGCAAGATCCCTTACATCAGATGTACCCAGCAGACTTCGCTAGCGCCCTCGAATCGGCGTCACTCGCTGATACGCGACAAGCGATCCACGATTTGCTCGATGTCCGAGACGAAAACGTCTGGATGTTGTTCGGCACATTACCGTTCTATGCATGTTCTGACCTACCAGAAGATCGCGCTTTATTGAAACGACTTCATGAATCGAAAAACGTGACGGTCCGCAACGACCCGGATGGCCGTTCGCGCCTCAACACAAACATCTTCGACGGTCAGATTATCGTGACCGACTTTGGCGACGAACTCGGTACGCTTGGTACCGTCTACGATACGTCATTCCAAGAAGCGTACGATACGTGGTCGAACAGTCAATTGAACGCCACTCTTTCTTGCCATTGCCCAGCCGTCAAATGTCTCGGACCGAACGCACTCGTCAAACAAGCGTATTATCCGACGGTTGATTTCCAATCTCGCAAAGCGACCTCGTTTTAATTATTTCGATTCGGGAAATGTTCTGTATATTAACTGAATCGAGGTGTGTATAGATGACAGCGATTTATGTATTCATGATCACTGTAATGGCCATCATCATTTTCGGTGGCGTGCTTAGCATCTTATTGACAGCCGCATTCGTTTCAGACAAAGTAGAGCATGATGAAATGTTTAGTCAAGGCAGTTGGGACGATGAGTTGCTACACTTAAATCACTCTCCACAACCGATTGACGACACGAAAAGCTGAGAACCTTCTCGGCTTTTTACTTTGACTTCATGAGGTGAATCCATGCTCCGCTTTCGTTTTATGATTTTATTATTGATCGTCTTTATTTCTGGCTTGATTCAAGGCGCGCTCATTCCACTTTTATCCACGCTCATTGAGCGTGACGGGGCTCCGGCCTGGGTGAACGGCTTGAATGCGACGATGCTCTATGTTGGAGTCATCGTCTCTGCTCCACTCCTTGAGCGGTTCGTCCGAAAATACGGATTCCGACCGACGATTGTCCTCGGAATTTTATTAACCGCCTTTGCGACCTTCGCTTTGCCGATTTGGCCATCACTACTCGTTTGGGCGATGATGCGTTTCTTTATCGGATTTGGAGACTCCGCCCTCCACTACGGTTCACAAGTGTGGGTAACCTCCTCTACCGACAAACGTAGTCTCGGTCGAGCGATGGCGTATTACGGGATGTCGTTCAGTCTCGGTTTCGCCGTCGGTCCGTTACTCGCACCACTTGTTGATGTATGGTTCTGGTTACCGTTTCTAATCATCGTCTTCTTCTGCCTCGCTTCACTGATGCTCGTCTTTAAAGTCGAGAATGAGTTCCCCGAAGTCGAGAAAGTGAAGACGGACTCGAAGGGACGCATTCGGTTGATCCTAGTCGGCGCAGGATACACGCTTCTCCCCGCATTTACATACGGCTTTCTTGAAGCGAGCTTAAATGCCAACTTTCCGATCTTCACGTCACGGAACGGAATGAGTCTAACAGAGACGAGTACATTGATTACGACATTTATCGTCATGTCAATCGTCGTTCAACTCCCTCTTGGTCGACTCGCTGACTTGTATGGGAAGAAACGAATTTTGCAAATCGTCCTGACATTCGGAACACTCGTGTTCGCTTTGGCAAATGTTGTCGTCGATCACTATGTCGGACTGCTCCTTCTATTCGCGCTAGCCGGCGCGGGGCTAGGGTCGACGTATTCACTCGGATTAGCGCACATGACAGAGGTACTCCCTCGAGCCTTGCTCCCGACCGGAAATATGCTGTATAGCATCTCTTTCAGTATCGGTTCGATTTCTGGACCGATGATCGGCGCATACTGGTTATCGCTTCCGAAAGAGGTTTACTTCCTCATGTACACGTTAATCTTAGGCATTCTCGCATTACGGCTCTTCACATCAACGTCGAAGCCAATCGATATATAAAGAGGCAGATGGTTCCCATGAACCATCTGCCCTTTTTACTCTACAACTCGATCCATTTCATCATCGTTCAACTGTAAAGCTTGGATGAACACCTCATCTAGTGCGAACGGCTCCGTGTCCAGGGAGGCGAGCACTTCTGATTTCAACGTCACCTCTACGACACGATCTTCGAACTGCCATCTCGTCTGAATGTCATCCCCTTGTCTCGTTGCGCGGGTCGCCACCGGACCGTGACGTTCTTTTAAACTTTGACTCACGCACTTCATCACGTACTTGACGTACTCATCTTTCGGTTGACGCGAGATGAGGATATTACGGACGATTCGATTTCTAGTCATTGCTTTTCCTCCTTCCTTTGAATGATTGCGTACGCAAGTCTTTGCAAACGAAGACCGATTTTTCGAACTTTAAAATTCAGAATTTTTAATATATTTTGTCATGGGATTTCAATTCCGTCAACCGCGTCTCTTTTTCAATGACTTATGCGTTGTTTTTTAGCACGCTTTCCTTGAAAGTAAGTCGATAAATAAATCCCTACGATAACGAACATGAGTCCGACAATCGCGTTCCACGGAATCGTTTCGCCGAGTAAAATACCTGACAACATGACACCAAATAAGGGAACTAAGAAAATATAGAGTGAAATCCGACTGACGGGATTGTATTTCATCAACGTGTTCCACAGTGTAAACCCAATCGCCGACAGCATTGCCAAATAGAAGAGGAACGCAATCGTTTGGCCGGTGTACGGCATCGAGACTCCACTTGGGTCTAACAAGTAACCGATGACGAGTAATCCAATCGAACCTGTAACCATCGCCCAAGCTGTCATTGGAGCAACGTCATATTCTTTCGAATAATCCTTCGCAATCAAGTTCCCGAACGCACCCGACACCATCGCTAAGATTAGTAAAATCTCACCTAACCCAAAACCAAACTCCGAACCGGTTGCTGGCCAGTTTGCGATGACAATTCCAGAAAACCCAAACGTTAAGGCAAGCCCCTTCAAACGATTCAACTTATCATCTTCATAACGGATGTGGGCGAGTGCCATTTGGAAGAACGATGTCGATCCGGCGATAATCGATCCTTGTACGCCAGTCGAAATCGAGAGCCCGATATAAAAGAACAAGTATTGAAGGAACGTTAAAAAAGAACCGAGATGCGCATACGCCTTAAACTTCTTAGGCGTCAATCGAATCGATCGCTTCAACACTGTCTGACTGATAATCAGTAGAAGAACTCCGGCGAGTAAGAAACGTTCGCCTGCGAACAGTAGCTGTTGACCATATTCGTTCGACTGGATGTCCAACTTTTCATAGCTCAGTTTGATGAACGGGAACGCACTCCCCCATAACAACGTATTAAAAATCGCCAAAAACGCCACTGTCCATGGGCGCTGGAATATATTTTGCATGACACAAAAACTCCTTAATCTTTTTATTTGTGAGTCGAAGATGAGCGTGTTAAAATAAACCTAGATAATAATTATTATAAATAAACAAAACGCATCATCTAAAGGTTAAATCCATATTTTAAGCCAATTGAAGATGATAATCATCATCAATCATTATCATTTAATCGAGACTTATTCTCAATTAGAAAGAAGGGATTCTATGAACGTCCAATCGGTTACACACGAAAAAAGCCACGTATTCAAACGGGCTAGCTGGTACGAACATATCGAATTGATTATGGCGCTCATTAGCGGTGTATTGATTGTACTCGCTTATATCGCCGAAACACAAGGCGGAACTCCTTGGATTCACGTCACGCTTTACTTAACCGCCTTTCTCATCGGCGGATACGCAAAAGCGAAAGAAGGAATCACGGACACGATTGAAACAAAATCTCTGAACGTGGAACTACTCATGATTATTGCCGCCATCGGTGCCGCATCGATTGGCTATTGGATGGAAGGCGCCATTTTAATTTTCATCTTCGCCTTATCCGGTGCACTCGAGACGTATACGATGAATAAAAATGAGCGTGCACTCGAATCTTTGATGGAACTACAACCTGAACAGGCAACTCGCCTCACTGCTTCTGACGAACTTGAAGTCGTCCACATTGACGACTTGAAAGTCGGGGATCGTATCTACGTCCGCCCTGGCGAACGCATCCCGGTTGACGGACGCATTTTGAAAGGTAGCGCATCTGTGGAAGAGGCTGCAATCACAGGAGAATCTGTGCCGGTCGACCGACAAATTGGAGATGACGTGTTCGGCTCAAGCGTCAACTTAAACGGTGTGTTGACGCTTGAAGTGACAAAGCTCGCAACCGAGACGTTGTTCCAAAAAATTATTCAAATGGTTCAGCAAGCACAAGAAGAAAAATCACCTTCTGCACAATTTATCGATCGTTATGAAGGACGATACGTTCAAATTGTACTCCTATCCGTCACGGCCATCATCTTACTGGGACCGTTTTTCACGTCATGGTCTCTTGAAACGAGCATCTATCGAGGAATGATCCTTCTTGTCGTCGCATCTCCTTGTGCCCTCGTTGCCGCGATCACCCCTGCCGCACTAGCAGCAATTGCCTCATCCGCAAAACACGGAATCCTTTTTAAAGGCGGTGCGCACATCGAGAACATGGGGCGCCTGAAAGCAATCGCCTTTGATAAAACAGGAACGCTCACCATCGGGAAGCCGATCGTTCAAGAAGCGCTCATCACCCCTGTTTTACAAGAAGTCGACGTCAATCGAATCGTCAGTTTGATTGAAGAACATTCAATGCACCCTCTCGCAGAGGCCCTCGTCTCTTATACAGGAAAACATACCGGAGAGATGACGCACTTTAAAGACATCACTGGTTCCGGTATCGAGGCAACGATTGACGGAACGACGTATCGCGTCGGTAAGCAGAAGTTCGCTGACCGAAGTGGTGACTTCTTTAAAGAAGATGTGGAACGATTGAAAGAAGCCGGCCACACGCTCGTCTTTATTAGTGATGACTCTCGTACAATCGGGGCATATGCCCTCCGTGACACGTTGCGCTCCGAGGCAAAAGGTGCAATCCAACGTCTAAATGACCTTGGGATCGCGACAATCATGATTACCGGAGACAATGAGGCGACTGCCCGTGCCATCGCAAATGAGGCTGGATTGACGCGCTATATTGCCGAATGTTTACCAGAAGAGAAAGTCTCACAAATCAAGGCATTACGTGAAGAGTACGGTTCAATCGGGATGATTGGTGACGGTATTAACGACGCCCCAGCACTCGCGACCGCTGACGTTGGAATCGCCATGGGCGAAGGAACCGATGCGGCTCTTGAAACAGCCGATGTCGTCTTGATGAAAAACGACCTCATGCGCTTGAGCGACGCCATTCGCCAATCACGCAAGCTGAACCGAATCGTTCTACAAAACGTCGTCTTTGCGCTCGGTGTCATTCTCGTCCTCATCGCCACAAACATTTTCGAGTTGCTGATCATGCCGTTCGCAGTTGTCGGGCACGAAGGTTCTACTATCCTGGTCATTTTGAATGGACTTCGCCTTCTCACCTCTTCATGGGAATGACTCATTCGACAAAATGGAATCGATGATTGAAACGATATGTCGATTTCGTTATAATTGAAACAATGTGTCTAATTGACTGAAACAAATCGAAAGATTGGCTAAAGGTGGTACAAGATATGAATACGATTGCAGTCATCGGCAAAGTGTTTGTCGATATTAAAGGAACGTCTTTCGCACCGCTTCATAAAGATGCGAAAAATGTTGGCGACATCACTTTTTCCAATGGCGGAACAGGTCGAAACGTTGCTCAAAACTTAGGTGTACTCGGTAATGACGTTCGCTTCGTCTCAACTGTTACGAACGACCAGATCGGTGTCGGTGTTCTCGAAGAGTTACGTGGTTTACAAGTCAACGTCGATGGTGTCGATATGCTAGAAGACAACGGGATGGGCATGTGGCTCGCCGTCATGGATAACAATGGCGATCTACAGACTTCGATTTCAAAACAACCTGACGAAGCACGAATGGAAGAAGCCATTCTACGTCAAATCGACACGGTCTTTAAAGAGAGCGACGCTGTCGCAATCGACTTAGACTTATCGGTGAACGTCTTGAATGAAACGATTGAACTGTGCCGTGAGATGGACTTACCACTATACGGCGTGTGCGGCCACCTTTCAGTCATTGAACGGAACCGTCATCTCCTCCAAGGCTTCACCGGATTCATCTGTAGCCGGGAAGAAGCGGAGATCTTGTCCGATATGTCAATCGTCACGGTAGACGACGCGCTACGTGTCGCCGAAGTACTCGCCATGAAAGGTGCTCCGCTCACCATCGTCACGATGAGCGAGCTCGGTGCGGTTTATGTCGACCTTCGTACGAATGAACAAGGTCATGTCCCGACAACGAAAGTGAAAGTAGCCGACTCCACTGGAGCCGGTGACTCATTCTTCTCCGCTGTCATCTCGGAACTGATGAAGCAGCATCCAATCGAGGATGCACTCCGTCTTGGAATGCGTGTCGCAGGAAAAGTCATCGCGTCACACGAAAATGGGTTGACGCAAGACATGTATGATTCTTTAGAACAACCTACGCAAAAATGAGTTGGAACGCATCGGCGAATCGTCGATGCGTTTTGTGCAAAATTATAGGAGTGAAAGGAACGATTTCAGTGGTTCGAACGAAATTAAGAAGTGCGATCATTCTAATGAATGACAAAGACGAAGTCGCTTTGATTCGTCGCGAAAAAGAAGACGTCTTGTATTATGTATTCCCCGGGGGCGGAGTCGAATACGGCCATACGACTGAAGAAACGGCCGTCCGTGAAGCGTATGAAGAACTCGGCGTTCACGTCGAGCTAGAAGGAGTTGCTGCCTACGTCGCCTTTAATAATGAGTTGAACCCTTACTATTGGGCGAAGATGACAGGCGGCAAATTCGGTACCGGAACGGGCGAAGAGTTTCAAGAAGAACAGACAAACGGATCGTATACCCCGATGTGGATCAAGCGATCGGCGTTACCTCATCTTCCGGTCCGCCCCCCATCACTCGCTGAAAAACTTGCCTCAAATGAGACTCGCTTTTACGATTTGACGTTAGCCGAGGATTAATCATGTGTATCCTCGACCGAATTCGGGAAATGTTTTTCTAACGATCGAGTCAGGAGGGTTTCATGATGGCAATGACAGAAGTAAAGGAAAAAAAGAATTGGTTCGGGTTTGGAAAAGAGTTATTCCGTCGTTTTAAAGAGCATGACGTACAAGATTACGGGGCCACACTCGCATTTTTTTGGTTTTTATCGATTTTCCCCGGCATCATCTTCATTTTGGCACTCTTATCATTTTTTGATATCTCACAAGATTCATTCCAAAATCAATTAAATGATTTGGCACCAGGATCCGCCGCTTCCGAATTTTTGACGAGTATTTTTGACGCAATCGGGGAGCCACGGGGCGGTCTCTTATCACTCGGTGCGATTTTAGCCATTTGGTCCGCCGCAAAAGGGGTCGACCGCCTCATCACGACTTCCCTACACGCGTATGGCGAGGACAATGAACGTAATTTCTTTGTCAAAAAAGGATTGGCGCTTGGAATGACGATTTTACTCGGAATCGGGATGTTACTCCTCATTATCTCAAACGTGTTCGGGGCGCAAATCATCTCATTCGTCACCGAATATCTACCCGTAAATATTACCGGGGCCGAGGAGATGATGATCAACGTCTTCCGTTACGTTCTGACAACAGTCGTGCTGATTTTGACGCTTTCGATTTTTTATAAAGTATCACCACAACAACATGTATTCTGGAAAAGTACGATTCCCGGAGCCATCTTCGGTGTGATTGGATGGCAGCTTGTTTCCTTCGGGTTCAGTCTATACGTCTCGAACTTCGGAAGTTACGATTCTACTTATGGATCGCTCGGTGGGATCATCGTCACGTTGCTCTGGTTACAACTGACCGGAATGATCATTTTAATCGGATCTGAAATTAACGCGACGTGGATGCGTTTCTTTAAAACGCCAAGCGAACAAGAATATGAACGTGATTTTAAGAAGAACAAAAAGAAAGCGAAACAAAAACAAGAAGAGGATGACTATAAAGACATCCCGACGAATACGTATGGGTAATGTTAAAAGGAGCGCGTTCAAGTTGAACGCGCTCCTTTCTTATGCTTCTACCGGGTCAAGACGCCCCGTCGCCGGGTCAATCACGAATCCATGCACGTTCGTGCCTGGTGGTAACAATGGATGATTGTTAATCAGGTTAATCGAATGAACGACGTTCTCTTCGACCGAATCAAAACCATGAAGCCATTGCTCCAAATCCATCCCTGACGACTTCAATGTCTTCAATGTCTGAGGATCAATCCCCCGTCTTTCCATCTCTTCAATCACGACGGACGGTTCAATCGCCGCCATCCCACAATCGTAATGACCGACCACGACAACTTCTTCCGCGCCTAATGCATAAAGCGCCACTAAAATCGAACGCATGGCTGAACCGAATGGATGCGACAAGACGGCACCCGCATTTTTGATGATTTTAGCGTCTCCGTTTTTAAGTCCTAGCGCTTGAGGTAACAGTTCCGTCAAACGTGTGTCCATACACGTTAAAATCACAATTTTCTTATCTGGAAATTTATCAGATACGAACGGTTCGTACTGTTTTTCCTCTACGAAACGTTTATTGAATTCAAGCATTTCTTTTACGACTGACACGTTAACGCCTCCCCTTTTCTCACATCACAAATCTTGAAACAATTAGTCCGACGACCATCCATGCCCCGAACAACGTATTCACTTTTGCCGTCATCGCCATCGCAGACATCAATGCGGCCGGTTCTGCTTTTTGCCAAAACCGTTGAATCGCCTGAACCATCACTGGCACGGTGAGGAGCGATAACAAGACCCATGGTGTGACTCCATAATACATCACGGCGACGATGATGCCGACTAATGCGGCGACAAAGAATGCTGCGAGCACATACACCGCACGTCGATGTCCGACTAGGCAAGCAATCGTTTTTCGGCCGTTCTCTTTATCGTTATCAAGGTCACGAATATTGTTCGCAAGTAAAATCGCTCCAATTAGCAACGCCATTGGGAACGATACGAGCAATAGCTCCGTCGTCACCGTATTGATTTGGATGTAGCCAGCAATTCCAATGATGACATACCCCATGAATAGACCGGCGACAATTTCACCAAACGGCGTATACGCAATCGGTAACGGTCCTCCGGTATATAAGTATCCAACGAGCATAGATAGTGCACCGACCCAAAGCAAATGCCAACTCGTAGACGCTGCGATGTAAAGTCCAAGCATTGCTGAGACAGCATACATGCCTAGGGCGATTGAAAGGATCTGTTTCGGCGTAAATCCGTCACGCACGATTGACCCACCAATCCCAATCGACCCTTCATGGTCTAGCCCACGCTTATAATCATAATACTCGTTAAATAAGTTCGTCGCGATTTGAATGAGGACTGACGCGACCAGCATCGCAAGAAAGAGCCCCCATTTCAGTTCGGTTTGATCGAGGACGATGAACGTCCCGAGCAAGACCGGAATAAAGCTTGCTGTCAGGGTATGCGGGCGAATCATTCGCCAATATGCCCCTTTTGATTTCTGTTTCATTTCGTTCCCTCCCTTCGTTAGTTTACGTCTCGATGAAAAAATCTGTCAACGCCAGCCGTCCATCTCACATCCCTTACAATTTCTCGAGCATTTCATAGGCAGGTGGATTGCGAACTCATGATACACTAAAGAGTGAGAATTCTATCGGATTGAGGAGGCTTTTCTTTTATGCCAGATACTCAAACACATATAAAACAACGAATCGAGCAAGCCCATAAACGGGCGCGAGCTTGGCAACGGCCTGTCCTCGCATCATATACATGGGAAATTTCTGCGTTCGATGCGTTTCAAATCATTCAAAACACGGATACGTCCCACTATTATTTCATGACACCAGACCGGACGCTTGAAATGCTCGGTTGCGGAGATGCGCTCGTTTTGAGTGCTTCTGGAACAGAACGATTTCAGCGGCTCCAGTATGACTGGAGCCTCCACCGGCGAGATGTCGATGCAACCATTCATGCGTTTGCCGGCTTTTCGTTCGATACTTTCATGCGACCACAAAAGAGTATGTGGGATGCCTTTGGGGAGGCATCACTCGTCGTCCCAAAATTTTTATACCGTCGTTATAAAGACCGACATACACTGACAGTCGCGACGCTCGTCTCTTCAAAACAATCGGTGGAACAGTATTTGATTCAATTGGCTGACCAATTGGCTCAATTCAGCTCACTTCACCCTACAGAAGAATCGACACCGACCTATTCGAAAGTAAAAGATGGCGTGGACCACTTTAAATCGAGTTTCCAACAGGCGAAGCAGTTAATTGAGGAAGAGCGCGTCGAAAAAATCGTCATCGCACGAGAAGAAATTTATCAACGTTCCGACGACGCATTCCCTTTCGCGAAAAGCTTAAAGCATTTGGCGGACCATCAAGAGTCGAGTTATATCTACTTATATCAACCAAAACGTGACGTCGGATTCTTTGGAGCGACGCCTGAGCGACTGATTCAAAAAGAAGGCATGCAGCTGAACACGGCTGCCATCGCCGGAACGACCAAACGTCCTAAAACTGAGATTGAAGCAGAACTCGCGAAAGAACAGCTACTGAATGATACGAAAAATCGTGAAGAGCATCAAATTGTTGTAAAAGACATTAAGCAAGCTTTGACACCATACACTGCACCGATTCATACGAGCGAGACACCACAAATTTTAGCGAATCGTTCGGTATTCCATCTGCATACGCCTATCCAAGCGACACTCGAAACGAACGCTTCCTTGATGTCGTTAGCGGAGTCCTTACACCCAACACCAGCACTCGGCGGCTCACCGAAGCGGACATCGGTCCGATTGCTTCGTGAAATCGAGCGTTTCGACCGCGGATGGTACGGTTCTCCATTTGGTTGGGTCGACAACGAAGGTGATGGCGAGTTTGTCGTCGCCATTCGCTCGGCACTCGTTCAACATCAATTCGTTGCACTCTATGCAGGATGTGGCATCGTCAAAGACTCTGCACTCGAGCAAGAACTCGAAGAAACCGAAATGAAAATGAGTCCAATCAAACAAGCTTTGCAGTTTGATTCGCACGATTAAGGAGGCACCCCACATGAATAAGATGTTGACCGACTGGGTAGCATCCATGGTGAATCGACTTGTTGAATCTGGCGTGACAGACGTGGTTATCAGTCCAGGTTCTCGTTCGACCCCACTCGCGATGGCGGCTTATTTGCATCCGCAAATTCGTCACCACATCATTGTCGACGAGCGCTCCGCCGCATTTTACGCCCTCGGTTTGACGCGTTCGACGGACACCATTCGTCCTGTCGCACTCATCTGCACGAGCGGGACGGCTGCGACAAACTATTATTCTGCCGTGACAGAAGCATTCATTTCGCAGTTGCCACTCATCGTCTTAACGACCGATCGCCCACATGAACTCCGGAATGTCGGGGCACCTCAAGCGATTAATCAAGTCCGGTTATACGGTGAACAAGTAAAGATGAGTCTCGACTTGCCCGTACCCGAAGAAGCAACGCTTTCATTCATGCAACAGACGGTGACTCGGTTCACGAACCTCGCCATGCAGGCCCCGATTGGACCGGTTCACTTGAATGTTCCATTCCGAGAACCGTTACTTCCAGACCTTGAACAGTTAAAGCGACTTCTGAAAGGTGAACCGACTAAACCGGAAAGACAGAGCATTCGCCCAACACGTGCCGACCGAGAACTCTTTTCGGAACGAACGAATCACAAACAACTCGCTTTCGTTGTCGGACCTTACACTCCGGTTACATGGCAGAACACCATTTACGAATTTGCGATCGAACGCAATATTCCGATATTTGCCGATCCACTCAGTGGGATGCGTCGCTTCGACGGCGTGTTAACGAACTATGACACGTGGCTCGCAAGCGAGTACCGCACTGACTGGTTACCTGAGGTGTTCATCCGCTTCGGTGCCGCACCCGTCTCAAAACGGTTCAATCAATGGATATCGACGACGGAACAACTCGTGATTGAAGAGCCAGGCTCTTATCGCGATCCGAGTAGCCGCGCGACCATCTGTTACGGAGACGCACTCGACTTTTTACCACTCATTGAATCGATCAATGAACCGCGCTACGTCGAACGACTACGCTTCTTCGAAGATGTCGCAGAGTCGGCAAAACCTTCACTTCAAGGCGAAGCCGAATTGACGAAACGACTACTCGATACGTCAATCGAACGTCTTTTCGTTAGCAACAGTATGCCGATTCGTGATGTCGATACGTCATTATCAGCCGGAACAGCCGTACAAGTTCTCGCCAATCGAGGCGCAAACGGGATTGACGGCGTCCTATCGAGCGCACTCGGCAGCTGTTACGATACGTCTCACGCCGCTCTATTGATTGGCGATTTGGCATTCTACCACGATAGCAACGCCTTACAACTGTTGAAGGGACACCCTGAAAAGTTTTCAGTCGTGATTTCGAATAATAACGGCGGAGGGATTTTCTCATTCTTACCTCAAGCTTCCATCGATGCCCAACTATTCGAAGACTTGTTCGGAACACCGCTCGATTTAAACATTCGTGGATTTGCTGAGACATACGGGTTGTCCTATCGTTTGATTGAACGACCGGATGAGATTCAAAAAGCGATTGAAGATGGCATTCACTTGATTGAGTTCCCATCGAATCGTGAGCAAAACGTGGCGATCCACCGAGAGTGGACGCAGTCTGTCTGCGCTCGCCTCATCACGGAGAATGAAGCATGAACATCGGCTTGCGAGGGATCCAGTATGAGGTGAGCGTTCGAGGGGCAGGAAGACCGGTGTTGTTCTTACACGGGTTCACGGGAAATGCCCATTGGATTGATTCGCTACCCGCGATGCCAGTCCGACACGTGTCACCTTCCCTTCTTCAACACGCCGCAACTGAACATCCTACCGTCAATCGGTCGACGATGAGTCAACAAATCAAAGATTTGTCATGCTTACTCGATTTGGACGAACGCCCTTGGACGGTCGTCGGTTATTCACTCGGCGGGCGAATTGGATTGACACTCGCCGCATGTGACAAGCGCGTCGAACATGTCATCGGAATCAGCACGACACCTGGTCTTCGCTTTTCAAGAGAGCGGGCAACTCGTCGACGTCAAGACGAAGAACTTGCCCGATTCATCGAAACCGAAGGACTCGCCACATTCGTCAAGAGATGGGAGAACCTTCCGCTTTGGCGACAGACGGAGGACATGAAGCGTTCACTCAGGGAGGATCGACTTGCACAACACCCCACTGCGCTTGCGAACAGTTTGCGGGCGATTGGAACAGGTCACATGCCTTCGCTATGGGGCGCACTGCACCACCTCCCTCGCATCGACTTGATTGTCGGAGCAGAAGATTCTAAGTTCAAAGCAATTGCAAAAGACATGCAGCAAGAACGGTCCGATATTAAAATCTATGAAATTTCAGATGCTGGGCATGCTCCTCATATCGAGAATGCACCAGAGTTTGGTACAATAATAAAGAAATTGATTTTAGGGGGTATTTAAAATGGAATCAGTAGCGAACTGGACATCGGTCCGTACGTATGAAGACATTAAATATGAAACATGGAATGGGATTGCTAAAATCACCATCAACCGCCCAGAGGTACGCAACGCGTTCCGTCCGTTGACGGTTAATGAATTGATCGATGCATTCGCTCGTGCACGCGATGATAAAGAAGTCGGCGTCATCATCTTGACGGGTGAAGGCGAAAAGGCATTCTGTTCAGGCGGAGACCAAAAAGTTCGTGGTCATGGCGGATACGTTGGAGAAGATGAAATCCCACGCTTGAACGTCCTCGACCTTCAACGCCTCATTCGCGTCATTCCAAAACCGGTCATCGCAATGGTCGCAGGATTTGCAATCGGCGGTGGACATGTCCTTCACGTCGTATGTGACTTGACGATCGCAGCGGACAACGCTCGCTTTGGACAAACAGGTCCTAAAGTCGGTTCGTTCGATGCAGGATATGGTTCTGGTTACTTAGCTCGCATCATCGGTCATAAGAAAGCTCGTGAAATCTGGTACCTTTGCCGTCAGTACGATGCACAAGAAGCACTCGAGATGGGACTCGTCAACACGGTCGTACCACTCGAACAACTCGAAGCAGAAACAGTCAAGTGGTGCCAAGAAATCTTACAACATTCACCGACTGCGCTTCGTTTCTTGAAAGCAGCGATGAACGCGGATACAGACGGTCTTGCTGGACTTCAGCAACTCGCTGGAGACGCAACGCTTCTCTACTACACGACAGATGAAGCGAAAGAAGGACGCGACGCGTTCAAAGAAAAACGTGACCCTGACTTCGGTCAATTCCCACGTTTCCCTTAATTTTTTTGAGAGAGTAGCGAATCCGCTACTCTTTTTTTGGAGGTTGATGACATGCTTGAATGGATTACTAAACACCCGGCATCACAAATCGCACTCGTGACAAACGAGGCAAAACTAACATGGGGAGTATTGCGTACAGAGAGTCTGAAACTTGCCCAATATATTCACGAACAGGATTCTACTGCCGAACGGATTGGCATATTCGCTAAAAACAGTAAAGACTATGTCATCGCCGTCCATGCAGTGCATCTACTCGGCAAAGTGCTCGTTCCGTTCAACACACGCTTGACCGAAGAAGAAGTACGCATTCAGTTGAAGACAGCAAAAGTCGACTTGCTTCTCATCGATCACAAGATCGATTTGCCCATCACACAACTTCTGATGACATGTCGGGCTAGTTCATGTTTTACCGGGACACATGAGTGGAAAGAAAATGAAACCATGTCCCTCATGTTCACATCCGGTACAACGGGGCGGGCCAAAGCCGTACAACAAACATATGGAAATCATCTCGCAAGCGCACGTGCCGCTGAAGCACATTTGGACTATCGCTCATCCGACCGCATGCTCACGGTGACGCCTCTCTTCCATATGAGCGGGCTTTCTCAAGTGTATCGGAGTGCAATCATCGGTTCGACGCTTTACGTCGAGCCCCGTTTCGATGTCGAACGAACTCTTCATTTAATTGAAACAGAAGGCATTACACAGCTGTCACTCGTCTCCATCATGCTTCAGCGACTACTTGATGCCGGACTTGAAAAACATCACCTTCGTACGTTACTCGTCGGAGGCGGACCGGTCCCCCGCCCGTTATTAGAAGAAGCAGAGCGACGACAGTTACCGATTGCTCAAACATACGGGATGACCGAGACGTGCTCTCAAGTTGCCACATTGCTTCCGAGCGAGGCGCTCTCGCATATCGGTTCGAGTGGTCGAGCCATCGCTCCGACCGTGATCCGAATCAGTCAGGACGGGGAAATTGAGGTAAAAGGGCCGACTGTGACGAGTGGATATTTCGAACAACCTGAATCAGACAACTGGACACCCGACGGTTATTGGAAAACAGGTGATCTCGGAACGATGCGGGACGGGTATTTGTATGTACACGACCGCAGAAGCGACCTCATTATTTCCGGTGGCGAAAATGTATACCCCGCTGAAATTGAGGCGGCCATGTTGCGATGTGCAGGTGTTCAAGATGTCGGTGTCACGAAACAAGCACACCCGACTTGGGGAGAAGTCCCGCTCGCCTTTGTCGTCGGTTCATATGATCCAACTGAGATGCAGGGGATTCTCGATTCTCAGCTAGCCAAATACAAACATCCGATTGCAATTTTTCATGTTCCCGACCTCCCCCGAAATGCGAACGGAAAACTAATGCGCCATCGCTTAAAGGAGCTACTGCCATGATCAAACGTGCTGACCTTTCCATCGTCCCTTTGACATTTAAACACCCAATCGTAACGGCACATGCCGTGTTATCCGTAAGAAGAACACTCATCCTTCGCCTAGAGACCATAGACGGGGTCATCGGTTACGGCGAAGGTGTCGCCTTCGAGACACCTTGGTACACGGAAGAAACGACCCAATCTATGATCGATACGTCAAAACTAATTCTCAATTTATTAAAAGGGATGACGGTCACGACGGACGTATTCCCAACACTCGTCTCCTCGATTATCGGTCAACGGATGGCGAAAGCGATGTGGGAAAGTGCCTTATGGGAGATTGAAGCAGCCCGCGCGAACATGTCACTAAAAAACTATATAAAAGCGGGAGACACCGTTTCCTGCGGTAGAACGATTGGGATTGGATTACTCCATCAGACGATGAACTCGATTGAAGCAGCGCTAGCCGACGGTTTCGAACGAATTAAATTGAAAGCTTCCCCACACGAACTGTTACCTGCACTACGCGAGATTCGTGCCATCTTCCCGGACGCACCACTCATGATTGACTTAAACGGAAGTGCCACCACTCAATCCATAGAATGGTTCGAACAAATTGATTCTCATCGGTTATTGATGATTGAACAGCCATACCCGAGCGGTCAGTTCGTCAAATCAGCAGCTCTCCAACGAAAGCTGACAACACCGATTTGTCTCGACGAGTCGATTACGTCTCACAACGATGTGGAGACGATGACGCAACTCGGTGCGGGTAAAATCGTCAACATTAAACCTGCACGTGTCGGTGGCTTAAGTGAAGCGTTAACGATTCGAGAACACGGGACCCCATACTGGGTCGGTGGGATGTATGAGTCAGGGATTGGAAGGTATCATACGCTCTTATTCGCCTCGCTAAGCGGTGCGAGCTTCCCGGCGGATATGTCGGGCACGAGCGCTTATTTCGAGCAAGATTTGCTCGATACGCCGCTTGAAGTCGAGAACGGGAAATTGACCCTCCCAGATACGGTACAGCCGGATTGGCGTGTGATTGAACAACTGAGAGAAACAAACATCTCGCTAACTTAGGTGTTATGTAAAGGAGTCGTTATGAAAAAAATCGGGATGTTGGGCGGTATGAGTTGGGAGTCTTCACTCGAGTATTACCGCATCATGAACGAAGAAGTAAAATCCATATTAGGTGGGACTCACTCTGCAAATTGTCTACTGCACTCGTTTGATTTTCACAGGATTGAACGATTACAGCATGAAGGAAATTGGGATGAATTGACGCGTGTCATGATTCATGAAGCCCTCAACCTGAAAAGGGCAGGCGCTGAACTCATTGTGATTTGTACGAACACGATGCATCTTGTGGCGGATTCCATTGAAGCCGCTACTTCTCTGCCCGTCCTGCATATCGCAGACGTCACGGGACATGCTATCAAACAGGAAAGTCTTAAGAGGGTCGCACTACTCGGTACACGATTCACGATGGAAAGTTCATTCTATCGCGATTTGTTGAAAGAACGGTATGAGATTGAATTAATGATTCCAAATGAAGAAGATCGACAACGCATACACGACATCATTTATGATGAGCTGATTTTTGGAATCACAACAGATGAAAGCCGCCTAATCTACACACGTATCATTGAATCGTTGCAGGTTGCTGGCGCAGAAGGTGTCATTCTCGGATGTACAGAAATCCCTCTGTTGATCCAGCAACAACATGTTTCCATCCCACTCTTTGATACAACGTATATTCACGCGACAGCAGCCGTGCGCAAAGCTCTCGAACAACAATGAATACAGAAAAGGTGCGGTTCACAAGAACCACACCTTTTTCTCAACGGAATGACCCCGTTAACACTTCATATCCATCTTCTGTGACGATAACCGTATGCTCGAACTGTGAGACGAGGCTCTTGTTCGGTGTGAAGAGTGTCCAGCCATCCTCTTCAGACTGATAGACGATTTCGTCTTTCGTCGAGATGAATGTTTCGACCGCAATCACTTGTCCAGCTTTTAAGAGTTGATTCTCTTCGCGGCTGTAGTAGTTTGAAATCGTCTCTGGCTCTCCGTGTAACGTCCGACCGAGTCCGTGTCCGGCCAAGTTACGGATGACCGTGAATCCATTCTTTCTCGCGTCCGAATAAATGGCTTTCCCGATCTGGTTGACTTTCACGCCCGCTTTCACTTTGCCGAGTCCGGCTTCTAGTGATGTCAACGATACCTCCACCAAACGTTCGTGCTGAGGTGATTTCGCTGTCCCAGCAATGACCGTACGACCCGTGTCCGCATAGTAGCCATCCTTCACAGCAGAGACGTCGACGTTTACGATATCTCCCTCTTGAATGACCTCGTCCCCAGGAATCCCGTGGGCAGCGACGTCATTGAGCGAAATACATGTGTATCCTGGAAATTCGTACATCGTGATGGGTGCAGAAGCCGCACCTTCCTCTTCTAAAATACGTTGCCCAATCGCATCTAATTCCTTTGTCGTCATGCCCGGTTTGACGGCTTTCGCCATCTCGTCTCGTGCAAGTGCGACGATTCGACCGATTTCGCGTAGCGCATCGTAATCATAATCTAACATCATCATTCTTCCTTTCAGTCTAGTAATCGATTCTGGTATAAATATTCTTCGGATATGTCGGCGAATAAGAACATGCCGTCGGGTAGTGGATAACTGAACGTCCGCGTCACTTCGTTTGAACTGAAATCACGGTAGTCACCCGATAAATAGCCACGTCCCCGAACATCCATCGCCGCCATCGTCTGAATGAAATATGGTCGGAAACTCCAGTTATAGCCTCGATACGTGTTATCAACACGCCATTCTCCGTTCACACAGTAGACGTTCGCACTCGTCTGAAAACCTGTCTTATCCGTCAAATAATAACGGACAAACACTTCCTCGAGCTTTGGCGCGATGTATTGAATCCATTCATCTTTCTTGTCTTTCGACCATTTCCCAGATTGAACGAGTTCTCCGATTCGACGATGTAACTCAAATTCAAGTTCATACAGACGGTTCAATCGCTTCTGGTCATGCAAAAAGAATGAAGGCACTTCTTGCGCTAAAACACCCATCCCTTTGATTTCTCGTTGTGGAAGCTCGTCTTCCAACCCAAGTAGACCACCCATATAATAACGACCGCCGTGTTGCCAAGCGTACCGAAGCTGTCCGATGTGGTTAATTGATTTATAAAGAAGCGGCGCGCCAAGCTTCGACGCAATATATTCCATCGTCTGAAGCATGTTCGGATATGTGACCGACAACGTCTTCTTCTCGACCATCGTTCCAAGATCGACGAGCAATAATTCTGGCGCGAGCGTCATAATGTCCTCGATACTTGTCGATTCCGCAAAGTCTAGCGCGATTTTCAGCCCATACGATCGATAGTACTGAATGACACGCGATAGGCGAGGAACATCCACTAGGTCCGTCCCTTGAAGCGTCACATAAATGCGATGTAACGGGAAGTTCAATTCGCGAAGCGGGGTCAAAAAAGCCTCTCCCCCTTCTTCGAGAATCCATTCGGATCGACATCTGAACGTGACGAATGATTTAACATCCCGAAGTTGTTCTGCTGCCAATTGCTCCATTCGTTGGGCGATGTCTAACTGATACTCGAGTGGAACGTCTTCATCATAAAAAAACGGTGTCAACGATTCGCCTCGGAATCGCCCATGTACCATATATCCTTCTACTTGAAACGTCGCCGCTCCAAGGATTGGTTCATACGTCACCATCACTTCCTCGGGATGGACCATCACTTCTACCGCATCCATAACTCATCACCTCTTCGTTAAATGCGAAAACGAGCTACAATCAGCTCGTTCGCGTGTGTACATACATATAGGCACCGAAACAAGCAATAAAATAGGCGATACTCATTACGCCATATGCAATGCCCATCTTTCCGCCTACTCCAATGGCTAACACTAAAAAAATCATCGCTCCAAATAACAATGTCGCCACGGGGATATAACGAAAGTTAGGACGGTCTGTCTTCGACACGATTGGTTTAAGTGCAAGCACACAACCAAGCAGCACAAGGAGACCGAAACTTAATTCCACCATCCGTTGACACCTCATCCTTCTATCTCTACTCAACTAGTGTAGCACGACACAATAAAAAAAGCCGCAAATCCACTTAAGGAAATGCGGCATTTCACGATGATTAGTCACGTGGACGGCGTGGACCACGGTCATCCGAGCGACGACGATCGTCACCACGGAATGATCCTTTACGGTCTCCGCTACGTCCATCACGACGTTCGCCACCGCGTCCACCACGACGATCGCCTCCACGGCCACCGCCACCACCGCGACGGTCGTTACGACCACGGTATCCACCGCGATCACCACCACGACCACCTTGGCGTTTCACACGAACCGGTTCAGCGTATGAGATTTCAACTGGTGTTGAATCTGGCTCTTTCGTCAATCCGCGAAGGGCAGCAGCGAGAATTTCAACTGCTTCGTACTCTTCAAGAAGTTCTGTCGCAAGTTGCGTGTAAGCTTTGAAGTCGCCCGCTTGAACGCGTTCGATCAACTCTTCAGCTGCTTGCTTTTGGTTTCCTTCAAGTACTTCTGCGATTGTCGGTACGTGACGACGGTTCATCTTTTTGTTCGTTACGCGTTCGATTGCCTTCACTTGTCCGAATTCACGTGGCGTGATGAACGTGAGGGCTGTACCTGTCTTACCAGCACGACCTGTACGACCGATACGGTGTACGTAGCTCTCTGGGTCTTGTGGTACATCGAAGTTGTAAACGTGCGTAACACCTGAAATATCAAGTCCACGTGCAGCAACGTCAGTCGCTACCAAGATATCGATCGTTCCGTTTTTGAAACGACGAATGACTTGGTCACGTTTTGATTGCGTCAAGTCTCCGTGAAGACCGTCTGCAGTGTATCCACGTTTGATGAGTGCTTCTGTCACTTCATCAACACGTTTCTTCGTACGAGCGAAGATGATGCTGAGTTCAGGTGAATCGATGTCAATCAAACGGCAAAGCGTATCGAATTTTTGACCTTCACGCAATTCGAGGAATTGCTGGTTGATGTTTTCAACAGTCATCTCTTTCGCTTTTACTTTGATGATTGTCGGCGATTTCATGAAACGCTCTGCAATCTTTTTGATTTGTGGTGGCATCGTTGCCGAGAAAAGAAGCGTTTGGCGTGCTTCAGGAAGACCTGCCAAGATCGTTTCGATATCTTCAACGAAGCCCATGTTGAGCATTTCGTCTGCTTCATCCAAGATGACTGTTTGAATGTCATCAAGTTTGATTGTTTTACGCTTCATGTGGTCCATGAGACGTCCTGGTGTTGCAACAACGATTTGTGGGTTCTTTTTCAAACCACGGATTTGACGGTCGATTTGCTGACCACCATAAACAGGAAGTGCGTAAACGCGCTTTGTTTCTCCGATTTTGTTTAATTCTTCTGCAACTTGAATCGCAAGTTCACGTGTCGGTGCAAGAACGAGTGCTTGGACTTGACGCGCCTTTGAATCGATTCGCTCAATTGTCGGAATACCGAAAGCTGCTGTTTTCCCTGTACCTGTTTGTGCTTGTCCTAATACGTCCACTCCTGTGAGTGCGACAGGAATTGTCTCAGCTTGGATCGGTGTAGCTTCCTCGAAGCCCATTTTGTGTACACCTTTTACTAACGCTTCACTTAATTGTAAGTCTTGAAATTTTGTCAAATTATATTCTCCTTTGTTCATACAAAAAACGTCTGAGTTCAGTTTGACAGATCTACAGACGTTTTCTCAATGTTTCCTCATAGTCAACTTTATTAACTATAACGTATTTATTCCTAAAATGAAAGAAATACATTTTCAAACTTTTTCATGTCACCCGAACATGAGTTATCTTATTTCAATTTGTAGCCGTTGTCGAGCTTTTCAACTTGCTTTTCTTTTAGTAGTTTTCCGAGCGCCCGTTTAAACGCGGCTTTGCTCATCCCGAACTCACGGTCGATCACGTCAGGGGCTGTTTTGTCACCGTACGGCATTTGCCCTCCACGTTCCTCGATATAAGAGAGGACGCTCGCCGCATCGCCGTCAATCGCCTCATAGGCACGAGGTTTCATCGAAACAAGAACCGTTCCGTCTTGTTTCACTTGTGTCACACGGACCGTCAATTGTTCACCAAGTCGCGGCCAACGTGTCATTTCTGCTTCATGTAAGAAGCCGAGTGATTCTCCTTCGACCCATACGTTGACGCCGACTTCACGTTTATTGACGACAGTCGCTTGAACATCTTGATTGTTCCACTCTTCCTTTGACGGACGTGCCAACAAGTTCAAATACGCGTAAGGCGCCGGGTCTCCGAGTAAGCGCCCTTTTTGGTCATACTTCAAACGAATGCACAATTGATCTCCCGTTTGTGGCCAATACGACCGATTCTCTGGTAAATCGTCCATTGAGACGAGCACATCTTTTTGAATCCCGATATTGACGAAAACACCTGTGTTGTATCGAACGCCTGTTACTTCACACCATTCATACTCATCGAAAGAGACCGTTGGAATCGTCATCGTTGATGCGAGACGCCCTTCTGAGTCATGATATAAAAAGACACGAACCGTTTGACCGACTGTCACTTCTTCCGTTTGTTCCTTTCGATGAAGGAGCACCTCTTCGCGACCGTTACTAATGAATACTCCAAAATCAGCAGAACGTTCCGCGACCAAGTCTACTACTTCTCCTGCGCGCAATGCCATTACACCCACATCCTTTTCTAAGCTATTACTGTCAGTATACCTATCTACACACGTTCCTAATCATATCATGTTCTCTTTCAACATTTTGCATAAATGTGACGAAAATGTGAACGCGGCGCAGAAAGGGAAAAACGTCACAACAAATGGAAACGAGTTGATTTATTAAAATTTTGTGACAATTTTGTGAACGTCTTTTTTTCTTCTAGTATCCTATTTTTGAAAACGTTATTATATAGGAAGTGTCCAGTAGAAATAAGGTTTCATTTAGGATTGATCGGGGGATAATAAATGTTTGATATACAGTCTCGTTCGTTTGCAAAACGATTTACAAAAGGGCTACTCGTCGCCTTTTTCGCATTACTTGCCTCACTCAGCTTCATTTTCTCAAACGGTGTGGATACGAACGTATCGTCATCATCGACTTATATGACTCAAGAGTAAACGTCTTCCGTCCAACTGGAGGCGTTTTTTTCTTTGTCAAACACAAACAGGAATTTCCTACAAAAGGTCGAATACGATTAAAAGACCTTGCCTTTTTCTTTCCTAACCACTTAAGAAAAGGAGACTCCGCTATGATTTTCTATTTTCTTACGACCATCTTATCAACTGCAGGCCTCGCCTTTTTGTTCCAGTCTGAACTGTACAAAGATCCAATCGGAACATTTCTATTTGCTGTCTTGATTGCGATGGGCCTGTCTTCCTTTAAGCAACTCTTCATGCAAGCGAGCGAGTTCTTTGTGGAAAGACGGAACCAGAAACGAATCAAACGTGTCGTGGCCAGAATGCACTCCACGACTCGGAAGCGCTCTACATAACGCTCGTCTTCCCACTCCACATTTGGTATCCTATGAAGGAACAGACAACGTACATTGGATTTATAATCGCAGGAGGCACACAATCGTATGAATGAAATTCCGTTATCGAATGAATGGCTACTTCGTTATTCACCCGTCATGGAGCTTTGGTTGAAGGAAGATGGGATCTTGCTCGTCGATGATGACAATCGCATCCGTCTCACCCTTGAAATCGGGAACGATCAAGCCATGCAAATTAAGAGTATTGAACAAGACGGCGCTTATTTCGTCGTCGATCCTGTGAATAAACGCATTACGTTCGAACTTGAGGAAGAGGAAGAAGAGAGCGATTCTCGCTTTTGGGAATAAGGATTCATGCCGAAGGGTCGGATTCTCGTCAAGAGAAGAAGACTCTTTCTTGTTGTCATTATGAGAGGAGAAAATAAAATGATTCGAACAGCAGTATGGTTTTTCTCGTTTTTTGCGGTGCTACCGATTACCGTCCCATTTTTACAGAAGGCGAAAAAAATTGAGACGCCACAGCGCTATCGCTATGTACAAGACATCGCCTATAAATGGGCTCAATTTTTATTGAAGGTTGCCGGTGCTGACATTCGTGTCCATGGACAAGAGCAGATTCCGGATGAACCGGTCGTCTACGTATCGAACCACCAAGGGAACTTCGATGTTCCTATCATGTTGACGGCTACGAAACGACCGAAAGCATTCATCTCAAAAATTGAGGTACAAAAATTCCCGATCATCCCGCGTTGGATGGAAATGATGGGCTGTATCTTCATCGATCGTAGCGATCGTCGTCAATCAATCAAAGCGATTCGCTCTGGTGTCGAGACGATTCAGTCTGGTCAGTCGATGATTGTATTCCCGGAAGGAACACGTTCAAAAGGTGGTCCTATGAAAGAATTTAAAGCTGGAAGTCTGACGCTCGCGACGTCAAGCGGTGCGAAGATTGTTCCCGTTGCCATTCAAGGAAGCTACAAACTGTTAGAGGCTAAAAACCGAATTACCCCGGCAACGGTTGACGTCACTTTCTTACCAGCAATCGATCCGGCTGACTTACCGAATAAGGAAATCGCTGCAACAGTCGAAGCGGCCATTCGTCAACAGATTGAAGGAGATAACGCATGAGTTTATTAATGATTGAAGGCATTCATAAAGAGTTTGCCGACAAAGTATTATTTGATGACGTGACGATGACGATCCATCCAGGAGACCGCATCGGGATCATCGGTGTGAACGGTTCTGGAAAATCGACATTCATGAAAATCATCGCCGGCACCGAGACGGCAGACCGAGGAACGATGCAACATCCAAACGATTACCGCATTCGTTATTTGACCCAAACGGTCCAGTTCGACGAAGGGCAAACAATTCTTGATGCCTTGTTCACGAGTGATACACCATCCGTTCAAGCTCTTAAACAATTCGAACGTGCCCGCCAAGCGCTCGAAGCGGATCCAACGAGTGAGCAATTACTCGAACGTTTCATGAAAGCTCAACAGGCTGTCGATGCCGCAGATGCTTGGGAAACGGAAGCCAAACTGAAGTCGATTTTGAACCGTCTCGGCCTACCTGATGTGTCCGTCGATGTGAACGCCTTATCTGGAGGGCAACAAAAGCGGGTCGCTCTCGCTGCAGCGTTACTCGACGAAGCAGACTTATTGCTCTTAGATGAGCCGACGAACGAACTGGATGCCGACACGATCGCATGGCTCGAGACGATGCTTGCCGATTATCGGGGAGCTATCCTTCTCATCACCCATGACCGTTATTTCTTAAATCGCGTCACAAACCACATCTTAGAGATTGCAGACGGGACGAGTTACTTCTATAACGGAAACTATGAGCTGTTTCTTGAGAAGCGTGCCGAACGAAAAGCACGGGCACAATCGATGGAACAAAAGCGGCAAAATATTTTACGACGCGAACTCGCCTGGTTGCGTCGAGGTGCAAAAGCACGAACAACGAAACAAAAAGCACGCATTCAACGCGTTGAAGACTTAAAGCACCAAGAGAGTTTAGCCGAAGAGGAATCACTCGACGTCTCTGTTGGGTCTCGCCGTCTTGGTAAAAAAGTCATTGAGGTCGAGGATTTATCTTTCGGATACGACGACTCGCTTCTGATTCAGCAGTTCAATTGGATTTTCGGTCGCCGTGAACGCTACGGCATTGTTGGACCGAACGGGAGTGGGAAATCAACGCTCATGAACTTGCTTGCCAAACGTTTGGAACCGACGAGCGGCACGATTGTTCACGGAGAAACAGTCCATCTAGGCTATTACGGCCAGCAAGTTGAGTTTGAAGACGAATCCCGACGCGTCATTGACGAAATCGAGCGGATTGCGAAAGTGATTTATACGCCGGACGGCGAGACAATCACGGCCGGTCAAATGCTCGAACGTTTCCTTTTCTCGCCGGATGCGCAATACAAACCGATTGCGAAGCTATCTGGTGGAGAAAAACGACGTCTCGTCCTTCTGCGCATTCTTATGGACGAGCCGAACGTCTTATTCCTAGATGAACCGACAAACGATTTGGATACGGAAACGTTGTCCGTGTTAGAGGATTATCTTGAATCGTTCCCAGGTACGGTCATCGCTGTCAGCCACGATCGTTATTTCTTAGACCGTATCGCCGGGCAGTTGATTGCATTTGAAGACGGGACGATCCAGGTGTATCACGCAGAATACAGCGACTACTTGACGATGCGTCAAGAAGAGGCTCGTCAAGTGAAGAAAGAGAAAGAACCGAAAGAAAAGAAAGAACGTGCGAAGTCCGAAGTCGTCAAATTCACCTTCAAAGAACAAAAGGAGTGGGACACAATCGAGGAAGACATCGCCGCGCTTGAAGAACAGATTGAAGCGCAAGAAGCAACGCTTGCGACAGCGGGCAGCGACCTCGGTAAAGTCAATGAATTGTATGCAACGATTGCATCACTGAAAGAGACACTCGATGCGAAGATGGAACGCTGGACGTACCTATCTGAAATCGACGAACAAATTCAAGCACAGAAAAAAGGCTAACCTAAGCCTTTCAAATAAAATAAAACAGAGGTGGATTTCCGGTGCTCGTTTCGGAAATCCACCTCTTTTACATCACTTCACTTTAATGACGATTTTCCCTTTTGCGTGCCCTTCTTCTCCATAATCATGGGCCAGTTTCGTGTCTTCCAAATCAAAGACGCGGTCGATGACTGGTTTCAGGTCACCTTTTTCAACAGCTTCCGCAATTTTTTTCAAACGCTCCCCTGTCGGTTGCATGAAGACGTACTCGGCACGAGCATTCGCCTGTTCGGCTTCCTCTTCATTCGGTGCTGTTGAGATGGAGACGAGCATCCCGTTTTCTTTGAGCATTTGATATAGTTTGCTCTGTCCGTCGCCTCCCATCGTGTCAAACACGAAGTCAAGATCGCGGACGATTTCTGCCGGATTTTGCTGTTTATAGTCGATGACTTCGTCGGCTCCAAGTTTACTGACCCAATCCACGTTTGGCGTACTTGTCGACGTGACGACATACAATCCGTGTGCTTTTGCGAGTTGAATGGCTACTGTTCCGACACCACCTGAACCGGCACCGATGAAGATTCGGTCACCTGGTTTGGCATCCATCACTTCGAACATGACTTGCCATGCCGTATGTGCGACGAGTGGAAGTGACGCTGCCTCCTCGAAACTCAATGAAGCTGGTTTCTTGACGACAAGATGGGCATCGACCGCAACATATTCAGCATACGTGCCTTGTCGCGCAATATCGGGACGGCTGAACACTTCATCTCCGACCTCAAGCTCGGTTACGTTCGCCCCGACTTCTTGAATGACACCCGATACATCCCACCCGATGACGAGCGGCATCTCGTAATGGAGCATCTCTTTTAAGTATCCTTCTCGAAGTTTCCAGTCGACCGGATTGACGCTTGCGGCATGAACCTCAATCAATACGTCATCTGCACCGATTGTCGGTTGCTGCAGTTCACCTACTTTGAATTGATCCGATCCACCATACTGTTCGATATATGCTGCTTTCATTTCATCGTCCTCCTTTTAGTGAATGACTCACCTTTACTCGGTTCCCATTTTGTTTATCTCACAAACGAAAAAGCACACCACGCGTAATGCGGGTGTGCTCAAATCGACGGATGAGTCAGTTCGGTTGTCATATAGCTATATACATAGACGTCATGGGCTTGTCCCCGCTGCCGCATGTAATTATGTAGTCGACCTTCTTGAATAAATCCGTTCTTCTCCAACATGCGTTGTGATGCGACATTCTCGACATAGACAATCGCACCGACACGTTCAATCTCACGCGTCTTGGCAAATTGGAGGGCTGCATAAAGGGCCTCGGTCGCATAACCCGAACGCCAATATTCCGGTCTGAGTTCATAGCCGACTTCGGCACGCCGGTGTGACGGCGCCCGATTGTGAAACCCAATCGTTCCGATCAACGCTTTTGATTCACGATGCTCAATTGCAAATCGGATGATTGCTCCGGTTTCGATTTGATCGAGCATATGCGTAAGCATCTGTTCCGTTTCTTCTAATGTTTGATGCGGCTCCATTCCATAGTGATGGAGCACTTGTTCATTTGAGAAAATGGCGAATACGTGTGGACTGTCCTCCATTTGGAGAGGACGCAGTCGAAGGCGGTCTGTCTCAATTACCGGGAGCCCGTTCATCCTTTACTGACCAAGTTGTGTTGGAATGCATAGACGACCGCCTGTGTCCGGTCGTAGACGTCAAGTTTCGTCAAGATGTTCGAAACATGTGTCTTCACCGTTTTCAGTGAGATGAACAGTTCATCCGCGATGACCTGATTTGACTTCCCTTCTGCCATCAGTTGCAAAATTTCTCGTTCCCGCGCAGTCAAGCTTTCGTGGAGGGTCATTTCTGGATGACGCAACCGTTCGAGCATCTTCCCAGTCACTTGAGCAGCCATGACAGGGTTGCCGGCAGCCGTCTGACGAATCGCGTCCGCAATTTCATTAGCGTTTGCCGTCTTGAGGACATAACTCATCGCACCGGCTTCGATGACGGGATATACTTTCTCATCATCCAAGAAACTCGTCACGACTAAAATCTTAGCCTCTTTCCAGCTTGCTTTGATTCGTTTCGTCGATTCAACACCGTCAACAGGCTCCATCACTAAGTCCATGAGGACAACGTCTGGTTTTTCTGCGATCGCGAGCTCCGCTCCCGTTGCGCCATCCGATGCCTCACCGACGACTTCGATGTCCGGTTGTGTCGATAAAAAGGCAGACACGCCCGCTCGGACCATTTCATGATCATCAATTAATACAACTCGAATCATCATTACCCCTCCACTTGTTGTTTCACACGTACTTCAATTTGTGTTCCGACATTCGGCACACTGACCAATCGTAACGTTCCACCGACTTCCGCCGTGCGCTCTCTTATCGATTGTAATCCATATGAGGCGACTTGTGTATCGTCCACGTTAAATCCGATTCCATCATCATTAATCTTTAAAATGACCGTCTGTTGTACCGTTCGCATTTCAATTTCTAGACGAGTCGCCTTGGCATGTCGCAACGTATTACTGATGGCCTCCTGGACGATACGGAACAGCTCATTTTCGGTATGGCGCGATAACTTCACTTCTTCTAAACGCCAGACGAGCTCGGTCGACTGTTTACGCGATAATTCTTCTAATAGACGCTCGATCCCAGTCTTTAACGTCATACCTTCTAATTCCACTGGTCTGAGTTGCAAGAGCAACGAACGCATCTCTGCCTGTGCCGTTTGAGCCATCAACTCGACTTGCTCCATTTGTTTACTCGCTAATTCCGGTTTCGTCTGCATCGTCTGCTTGACCGCAGTCGTCATCATCGAAATGGCGTAAAGCTGTTGACTTACCGAGTCATGAAGTTCCCGCGCGACACGGCGTCTTTCTTCGACAACGGCTTCACTACGCGCCTCTTCGACACTGACCGGACGCTCACCGACCCGCTTCGCCATCTCGATCATCTCTTGGCGCTGTTTCGACACGCGAACGATTCGTTCGAGCGTATCTCGGTAAGGAGACAACGGTCGGAACGTGATCTCTTTTTGGTTCTCTAGTTTCCATAGGGCGTTCGCGACCTCTCGAAAGTCTCGACGCAAATAAAAATAGGAAGCGACTCCGAAGATACTACCGATTAAGACGGCAATCACTAAAATGGACACACCGAAAGGCAACCCTTCTTCACGCGAAAATAAGTCGCTCAGTGAAGTCGAGTCACCTATGAGAAACGCTACTGTAATCAAGAGAGCCGTCAAGAGGCTACTGAACAATTGATGCCAGACGACCGTTCGTGGATATGAATCTTTTTTCATACCGTCATCACCTCGACACTTCCGCTCATGAGCACGATATGAATCCGTACTTTCCGCGTAGCCTGGACATAATCATCGGACGCCGTATAGAAGCGACGGTTGAACACCGGTGAATAGTTCGAATCATCGACTTGAACTTTCCCAAACCCGATAGATGCATCAATCGAATAATCATAACCTGCCGGAATGAGGATACGAATGTCTCCCGCAAGTCCGTTCAGGAGTAAAAATGTCTCTCCTTCAGGAATGATGGCTTGCGATAAATCCATCTCGATATCACGCAGTAAAAAGAATTCATTCGTATCCCGTAACACATAGTGACCCGCTTCTTTCATACCGAACGAGAAGGCTTGCTCCTGGCGAAGGGGTGTTCGAATTTTTGCTTCGACCGGTCGATTTTTATAGAGTCGGTATCCGAATAACAATAACAGTCCAGAGAGCACAAATCCGAACGCGGCTGATGAGAAAATCAAACCAATCAAGAGAATGCCCCCGATTGCGTAAAAGATGTAGCTAGCCGACTGCTTGCCTCGACGACTGAAACGACGTCCAATATAAAGAAGAAGCAATGGAAGGATCATGCTGAATAAGACGCTATTCCCACCCGTCACGATATCGATAAAGAGTCCCACTGAAAATAAGATAATCATGAATCCAATAATTTGACGTGTGTTCCAACGTTCCATGTCCATTCCCCCTTTCTAATCATATGTATGAAGCAAAGAAAGCGATGACCTTATGCAGGTCATCGCCGAACCGTCACCTCACTCTTGTTTAAAGCGACGCTCCAGTTCTTTTAGTTTTGCTTCAAAATCATCTTCGTCTTCTTGCGTATCTTGCTTCTCTTCAGCAGGTTGTTCTTTCTCTTCTTCCTCTGTAAACGGATGAGACTGCGACGTGTTTTGACCAAAGATTTGGTCAAGTGCTCCTTTTAAGAGATCAAGGTTTTCACGCATCGCAAATTCATATCGTTTATTTTGCATCTCATCGAGTTTCAGTTTCATCTCGAGCGCACGACGCTCCAACGCATCTAATTCACGCTCTCCCTCATCAATCAACCCTTCGAAGTAACGATATTGTTCTCCGTAGTGTTTCGATTCAAGCGCTGCACGTTCTGCTAGCTTCTCTTCACCGGCTTGTTTCGCCAGTTCTGTCTGTTCATATCGTTTATCTGCCATCTTCTTGGCCTCATCACGTTTCCCAGCCAATTCTGCAAGCAGTGTACGTTGACGCTCAACGAGACGCTCAACCGATAATGCTTCCTTCTCTGCTCCGCGGATATGACGGTTCAATTCCGCTTCTCCACTTGAACGTGGCATTTCTTTATCTTGATATTTCTTCACTTCTTTCGAAATCTCTTTCGTCAATTCATTCGCTAATTCACGAAACTGATCAAACGGTGTCTTCATGGTGAATCCTCCTTATGAAATCTTAACGACGATTAACAAATTTTTGCCACACTTGATCGAACTGTTGGAAGCTACTACGGCTAGCACGCGTTCCGTCGGCATTTAAAATTTCGACTTCTGGGTCGCGTTTTTCACCTGTATACATCATATACCCTTTAAACAACAACCACGCGACAATGATTCCGACGAGTGCCCAAATGTTTGAGAGCATCGTCCCAATCCCGATAACGGCAAGGATCCCGAAACCAACTTTAGCACCGATGTGTGTCACAGCCTGAAAACGGACTCCAGCCCAAAGCGTCAAGAGCGCTCCTAATCCGAATAAAATCATATTCGGTAAAGAACCGATCAACACGAGCACTAGAGCGATCGCGGCTACGATGAACAACACCTTTTTCACTTGGTGATTCATCTGTCATCCCTCCTTGTTAAGTACACTCTTATCATAATACGTTATTTTGTATAGGTCGACGAGCGGAAGGCTTGTTTTGCCTCGGTCTATAGACTGAGATGTTATCGTTTTCAATTCCTGTGGTACACTTATGCTATCGAACAATGAAAGGATGATGTTTTATGAGCAACATGATGAATGCACGCCAACTAGTATCAGCGAATCGGAGGGCTAACGTCCTCCATCATTAAAAGGAGGATTCTATTTTGTTTCAACAAACTGAAACGGGACGTGTCACAGCACAGTTCCAACATCTTTATACGGTATCTGTCGGAGAAAATGCGTATATGTGCGGGGTTTCCGGAAAATTTCGACATGAAGCGACGAGCGAACGGGACTATCCGGTCATCGGCGACTATGTCACGATTCAAGTTCGCGAGCATGGTCAAGGTACGATTCACCATCTCCTTGAGCGTCGGACCGTTCTTTCACGAGCGGCCGCCGGCAACGAGACACGTGAACAACTGATCTGCGCGAACGTCGACTACGTCTTGATCACAATGGCGTGTGGACACGATTTCAACATCCGTCGTCTAGAGCGCTACACGCTAGCCGCCTGGGACACCGGGGCAATCCCTATCATCGTTTTGACGAAGACCGATCAAGTCGACTCCGTCGACACATTGCTTGAAGACATTCAGCTGAATGCACCAGGTATTGACGTTTTCCCGGTCAGTGCCGTGACTGGAGAAGGTATGGTTGAACTTCGTCATGCGTTACCGAGTGAGAGCACAATCGCTTTCGTCGGTTCGTCCGGAGTCGGAAAATCTACACTGACGAACGCCCTTGCCCACGAGACACTTGCCGTCACACAAACCGTCCGGGCACAGGACGAACGCGGAAAGCATACGACGACACACCGCGAATTGTTCCGAATCGATGACTTATATGTCATCGACACACCGGGTATGCGCGAGTTTGGCCTATGGGAAGGAAGCGAGCACCTCGATGAGACGTTCCGCGATATCGAAGCACTTGCCGAGACATGCCGTTTCCGCGACTGTTCTCATAAGAAAGAACCGGGATGTGCCGTCCAAGAGGCGCTCACGAACGGTACGCTAGATGCGAAACGCTATGCGAGTTACGTCAAACTTGAGCGGGAACTTCTCTATATGGAGAAGAAACAGGCAGAACATGCCCGCGTCTTAGAAAAGAAAAAACGACGAATATAGTTCGTTGGACTGTGAGCGAAGTTGCTCGCAGTCCTTTTTATTGTAATTTGACAGTTTCTCTAGGCAGGCGTAAACTTGCCATATACTTAAAATGTTTACCTAGGTAAACAAATTAACCATTAGGCAAGAAAGAAGGATCTGTCATGTTGAATGAAGTCGAATCAATTCGGACACATCGCTCGATGACTCAAAAACTTAAAACACTTCTCCCTTTTCTAGGTCCAGCTTTTGTCGCTTCGGTCGCATACATCGATCCCGGAAACTATGCAACTAATATTGCAGCAGGTTCTCAATTTGGTTATTTACTCTTATGGGTCATTTTAATCGCAAACTTGATGGCCGGATTAATTCAAACGCTGTCTGCTAAAATCGGAATTGCGACAGGAAAAAATTTACCTGAAATTTGTCGTGACCGTTTCTCTAAGAAGACCGCTATCTTTTTATGGATTCAAGCCGAATTGATGATTATGGCTACTGATTTGGCAGAATTTGTTGGTGCAGCACTCGGGATCTACCTCGTGTTTGATGTGACGCTCATTCAAGCAGCACTTCTTGCCGCGGCCGGTTCTTTTGCCATTTTAGAAGTACAAAGACGTGGCTATCGCCCACTTGAAACGCTTGTGACCGGGATGCTACTCGTCGTTGCTCTCGCGTTTGCCATTCAAACGTTTAGTGCCCAACCCGAAGTGATGCCCCTTTTATCAGGTCTCCTCATTCCTCGTTTTGACGGGACAGAAAGTATTTTACTAGCTGCCGGGATCTTAGGTGCAACGGTCATGCCGCACGCTATTTATTTGCACTCCGCTTTGACACAACGACGAATCAAGGGAAAAGATGTGGTAGCACGAAAGCGTATCATGAAATTTGAACGAATTGATGTGACAATCGCAATGGTCCTCGCTGGCGCAATCAATGCCAGTATGTTGATTATCGCAGCCGCCGTCTTTTATAAGAATGGGATGATCGTAAACGATTTAGAAATTGCTCACCAGCAGTTTGACTCTTTTTTAGGCTCACCAATTGCCATTCTATTTGGCATCGGCTTAATGGTTGCCGGATTATCAAGTGCATCCGTCGGGACATTGGCCGGAGATGTCGTCATGCAAGGGTATATTCAAAAGCATATTCCGATTTATGTACGTCGTGTAATTACGATGGCCCCGCCACTCTTACTCATCCTGTCCGGTGTCAACTTGTCAAACGCTCTCGTTTGGAGTCAAGTTGTTCTTTCTTTCGGTATTTCATTCGCCCTCATTCCTCTGCTTCTCTTTACGAGCAATAAAGAGTTAATGGGTGGGCTCGTGAATCATCGCTTTACGACATGGATTGGATGGGGCATCACAGCGATTGTCATCGCATTAAATCTATTTTTGATTGTCCAAACCTTTATCTAATCTCTGAATCTATAAAAACAAGCGCAGGCCACATCGGCCTGCGCTTGTTTTTATACGGTTCCCTGCAAAATCCCTTCCGCCCATTCGACTTCATCGGATGTCGGGGGCATCGTACCTTTGAGCGGATAATCCAGTCCGAGCGCCTCCCATTTGTAGACGCCCATCTCATGGTACGGTAAAATCTCGACTTTCTCGACATGGTCTAGCTTTTGAATGAACGCCGCAGTACGACGAAGCGCGCCTTCTTCAAGCGTCCATCCAGGTACAAGGACGTGGCGAATCCACATTTTCGTTCCGCGCTCGGAAAGGTGTTCAGCAAGCGCGAGCGTGTTGGCATTGCTACGTCCCGTCAATTTTTTACACATGTCATCGTCGATATGTTTGATATCGAGTAAGACGAGATCAGTGTGATCTAAAATGGCATCTAAATTAGGAGGACGGAGTGCACCGGACGTATCAAGCGTCGTGTGAAGCCCGTGCTTTTTCGCTTCGCGTAATAGCGCCTCTAGAAATTCTGGCTGGGCAAGTGGGTCACCACCTGAAATGGTGATGCCGCCATTGGATGCTTCCATGAACGGACGGTAGCTGAGGGCCTCTTGAATAACGTCTTCAGCCGAACGGTGATTATTCTTTTTGAAATCCCACGTGTCCGCGTTATGGCAATAGAGGCAACGTAATGCACAACCTTGTAAAAAGACGATGAAGCGAATACCAGGGCCGTCAACTGTTCCGAATGATTCGACCGAATGTACATATCCCATTGTCATCGAAATGACCTCCTAACGAATGAGCGGCCCTCCGTGGAAGGCCGCTAAGCCTTTACTTACAACGAACCGTGGAACGTACGGTTGATGACGTCGATCTGTTGCTCACGTGTCAACTTGATGAAGTTGACCGCATATCCTGATACGCGGATTGTGAGTTGTGGATACTCTTCTGGATGTTCCATTGCATCTAGAAGCGTCTCGCGGTTAAAGACGTTGACGTTCAAGTGATGTCCTTTGTGTTCTCCGCTCATATACCCATCGAGAAGTGCCGCCAAGTTAAGTTCGCGTGCGATTTCTTCTTTTCCGAGTGCTTTCGGTACGATTGAGAACGTGTATGAGATTCCATCTTGCGCGTGTTCAAATGGAAGTTTCGCAACAGATGAGAGCGATGCAGCCGCACCTTTCGTATCCCGTCCATGCATCGGGTTTGCACCTGGAGCGAATGGTTCACCGGCACGGCGACCGTCTGGCGTGTTCCCTGTTTTCTTCCCGTAAACGACGTTTGATGTGATCGTGAGGACCGATTGCGTATGAAGCGCGTCACGGTATGTTTTATGCTTCCGTACTTTTTCCATAAACGATTCGACGAGTTCGACGGCGATTGCGTCGACACGATCATCATTGTTTCCGAATTTCGGGAAGTCGCCTTCCGTTTCGAAGTCGACAATGATGCCTTCTTCGTTTCGGATCGGTTTGACGTTTGCGTATTTGATTGCTGAGAGACTATCAGCCGTTACCGAGAGACCCGCAATCCCACAAGCCATCGTCCGCAAGATTTCTGGATCGTGAAGCGCCATTTCGATTCGTTCGTACGCATATTTGTCATGCATGAAGTGAATGACGTTGAGTGTGTTGACGTATAGCTCTGCCAACCAGTCGAGTGTACGGTCAAAGTCGGCATATACTTTTTCGTACGTGAGCACATCCTCTGTGTTCATTTCCCAAGACGGAGCGATTTGAGCGCCACTCTTCTCATCTCGTCCACCGTTCATGCTATAAAGAAGGGCTTTTGCCATGTTGGCGCGCGCACCGAAGAACTGCATCTGTTTCCCGATCTTCATCGGTGACACACAACATGCGATCCCGTAGTCGTCACCGAATTGCGGCATCATCAAGTCATCGTTCTCATATTGAATCGCTGAAGTTTCAATCGACATTTTCGCACAGTATTGTTTGAAGCCTTCTGGAAGCTTCGTCGACCAGAGAACCGTCAAGTTCGGCTCTGGAGCAGGACCGAGGTTCGTGAGTGAATGCAAGAATCGGAACGAGCTCTTCGTGACGTTCGAGCGACCATCTTCACTCATCCCACCGATTGACTCCGTTACCCAAGTCGGGTCACCTGAGAACAATTCGTTATAGTCCGGTGTCCGTAAGAATTTGACGATTCGAAGCTTCATAATGAAGTGATCGACGATTTCCTGAACGTCTGACTCTGTTAAACGACCAGCTTCAAGGTCACGTTCAGCGTACACATCAAGGAATGTTGAGACGCGTCCAAGTGACATCGCAGCACCGTTTTGTTCTTTAATCGCAGCAAGGTATGCCAAGTACACCCATTGATACGCTTCTTGCGTGTTTTCCGCAGGACGACCGAGGTCAAATCCATAAGCGTCCCCGAGTTGTTTAAGTTCTTGGAGGGCACGAAGTTGTTCATTCAGTTCTTCGCGATCGCGAATATCCGACTCGGATAAGAACCCACCGCGTTTCGCCAAATCTTTTTTGCGTTCTGCCATCAAGAAGTCAATTCCGTAGAGGGCGACGCGACGATAGTCACCGATGATGCGTCCACGACCGTAAGCATCGGGAAGACCTGTGATGATTCCTGATTTACGAGCTGCCCGCATTTCCGGCGTATAGGCATCAAAGACACCTTGGTTATGTGTTTTACGAATCTCTGAGTAAATTTTTGTAATTTCTTCATCTGGTTCGAAACCATATGATTCGAGTGCTGCATCGACCATGCGAATACCGCCATTCGGGTGAATCGAACGTTTGAACGGCTCATCCGTCTGAACGCCAACGACTTTTTCTAACTCTTTGTTTAAGTAACCTGGTCCATGCGACACGATTGTCGACGGTGTGTGTTGATCGACGTCCCAAACGCCGCCGCGCTCACGCTCTTCTTTTGTCAGTTCCATCACACGGTTCCAAAGAACGTTTGTCGCTTCTGTCGGACCTGCCAAGAACGTATCGTTCCCTGTGTATTCATGACGGTTCAAACGGATAAACTCACTGACATTTACTTCATTCGTCCACTGACCAGGCACAAAACCTGACCATGCGGATTTGATTTCAGTTGCCATGTTGATTCACTCCTCATTCTCGAAAGTAACTGCGTGTTATCTATACTGTGAGTGTACGTGAAAACGTGAACAATATGTTTTACATTCTTGTGAAACTTGTAACAATCTTATGAACGTGATGAAACAGCCGTTTTTGAAAGCGTTTTACAAACTGTTACATCTACTAGTTTATCTATTTTGAAACAGCTGATTCCCATTTGAATAGGGTTAAACGATCATCTGTACTAATTTGATTGTTCTGTGACGAACTATACAGTTTTTAGGGTGATAAATCTCACATCATTCGGTTAGAACTTGAATTTTTGTGTCGTATCAGACACAATGAAGGCAGAACATTGCATAAGAGGAAGGGGTTCTACTCATGACGTATGAACCATTAACAACAAGCCACGCCTTTCAAGTCGGCGATCGCATCTCACTGAAAGTTGACGAAGCTGGTGAAAAGCGTGACGGATTTATCACAGAATTTGAAGACGGAGGGTTTTGGATTCGCTTTGACGATGACATCGAGAATGAAGATTTTATCGATTACCGCGACCAGTTACTTGCCGTACTTTTGTCGCGTCCAATCCATGTCATCACGGTACATCCGGAACTGAAACCGTTCGAGCAAATGACGTCCGAGTTACAGTATCGCGTCTACCAAGGATTCACGATTGAGAAAGTTGAATTGACAGCAGAAGGTGCAGACGCCCACATCAAACTCATCGAAGACGGTCAGACGTTCACACAGACGTTACGTTCTTCAATGGAAGATGGTCAGGAGCATGTTCGCTATATTTGACGAGGGAGCGCTTTCGCTTCCTTTGTTTTTGCCTAAAGATAAGGAGACCTATTATGAATTTTACAAAACCTTTTATTAACGAAACGTGGGAACGGATGGGCTTTAACGAGCCGATGCCGGTCCAAAAAGAAGCGTTCCCCCTACTATTAGATGGAAAAGATGTGACAATCGAAGCACCGACCGGGACGGGTAAAACGCTCGCCTACCTGCTTCCAGCGATTGAAAAGATTGACCCATCGAACGAACGGATCCAAGTCGTCATCGTCGCCCCGACTCGTGAACTTGTCATGCAGATTCAACAAGTCGCACAGCGCTTCACTGAAAAAGGTGATGTCCGTATCGGTTCATTCATCGGTGGCGTCGAATTGAAACGCCAAATCGACCGAATCAAGAAAAAGCCTCATTTGATTGTCGGGACACCGGGACGTCTCGTTGAATTGATCGACAAGAAAAAACTGAAACTCCATGAGACGCATACCGTCATTTTAGACGAAGCCGATCAAATCATCGACAGCGGTTTGACAGAGGCAGCGGAACGTATCATCAAGCATACTTCGCACGAACGTCAGCTTGCGCTCGTCTCGGCAACACTCACCGATTCACTTAAAGAATGGTCGGCACCATTCATGGACGAACCAGCACACATCAAAATCGAGCGTGCTGTCAGCGATCAAGTGACATACGGCTATATGTTGACGACGCGTCGGTACAAACCAGAACTCTTACGCCGTCTTTCGCACGTCGATGGCGTGAAAGCACTCGCGTTCATCAATAACCGCTCGTTCTTACCACCACTTCGTGGAGAGCTTCAGAAGTTGAAAGTGAACTATCGCATGCTTGACAGCTTGAAAGGAAAACGCGAACGCGTCGAGACACTCCGTGAATTCCGTAAAGGCGAATACCCGCTCCTCATCACGACAGGTCTCGCGGCGCGCGGTCTCGATATCGAAGATGTGACACATGTCGTCCATTTCGACTTACCAGAATCCATCGATGACTTCATCCACCGTTCAGGCCGTACGGCTCGCGGTAATGCAGGCGGAACGGTCCTCTCCCTCGTGACGACAGACGATTTGCCACACTTGAAATCATTCGCACGTCAACTCGGTGTCGAGTTGAAAGAACTCGAGATTTATCGTGGCGATGTGATTGAGAAACGAATCGAGGAGAAGCCTCCTGTCGTCAAACGTCCTGCGAACAAGCGAGGACCGCGCCGATGAAAAAAGACCGGAAAGTAATTCCCTTCCCTTTGCTCGTCGAAGAGTCCGAATTGCTTGCCGAACTGAAAAAGTTGTATGAGCAAGCGGCTCTCGCGCGAAGCACGCAATGGACAAATTATATTCAAGAGATTGCATCGGAAGGGACATGGCATTTAAAAGATGCCGAGCTCTTCCGCGACCTCTTCATCGATTGGGCCGTCTTCTTTGAGACGGACGAGGAGGGGATGACGCCACATGGTCGCTACTTGGCCGACCATAAAAGCGATATGTCACCTGCCCTCTATCACGCACTTCGTGGACTTGCCGTCCCGCGTTGCAGCATCTTTGAAGTGACGGAAGACGGTCAGTTGAAAGACTGGGAGTCGAAAGAGACGTACGCTGTCCAGTTACCGGAAGAACGTGAGACTGGTGACCTCGTCCTCGGGAAGTTACTCGATATCCGAGGCAGTTGGCGCTTCGGCTCGGCGTTTCTCGCCTTACCTGCGAAAATGTCTGGAAACGTGTCCGATCTTTATATCGACTTTACGGATGAAGTCGGCCCCGGTGCCTTTTTGGAGCAGTTCCCGGAGTTCTGTGCGGAACTGATCGACTTGTTGCTGGATTTAGAAGAAGGCGTCATCATACCGAAACCATCAAAATAAGCAAAGGGCCGCGGCCCTTTGCTTATTTTTGTCTAACGTACACGTCAATCTGTTTAAGTATGTCACGCGCTTCTTCATTTTCAGGCGTGATTGCCGCACTTGAGATTTGTTCCCCATCCTCGTATACATCGATGACGACACCATCTTTCGCTTGGCGCGTTTGGTACAGACGACCGTTTGCATAGAAGGCGTGATCCACCGAGTCGAGAACGTTCCGGGTCATCTGCTCACCTGTTTTTAAATCAATGACAGTTTCTTCGCCATCCGTATTTAGTGTGAACAGTTTATTTTCGAACACTGTATAGTCCCAAAAGTCTTGATTTCCTGCCAACTGAACAACTTGTCCTGTTTCCGTATCATAAGCGAATTGGCCCGGCATCGTAATTCCACTATAATACGTTTCTTCCCCTTCTCTAATTGTCTCATAGGCATTGACACCGACTGGGACATAGCGTGTTTCGGACATTGATGGTGATCCACTTGTTCCATAAAAACGACTTGTTCCACTTACGTGCGTGATAAATCCATTATCCAACTTTATTTCTTTGACAGTGACGTCATCCATCGTTTGATTGAATGTCGCAAGCATCGTCGTTTCATCACCATCATAGCCTTCTCGATAAATCAAATTTAGTTGACCATCATTTATGAACAAACCTGCCCACACACCTGTCAAGATCTCGTAAATTTGACGATCTTTTGCATCGAACTCATAAGTGGTTATCTCTTTTCCGTCTAACTGGTTAAAGATTATGAGCTCTTCATTTCTATTTTGGCCAATTCCTATGAATCCATTTTCCGTTTGAATTGATTGTGCAAACGTCAATCCGTTCATTTGTCGGTGCATCGAGCGCTCTTCTTTGTTTAAACGTTCTCGATAACGAATTCCTTCAGCGATATAATTCAAATTCGAGGTGACTCGACTCTCCTCAGAAGTGACTTCAAACCTTTGAGCAACATCATTCTCTGCGTTATAACCAAATTCAACGACCGCGTCTTTCCAAACAGATGGATTCGAACTGATGTTTAACGACCACTTCGCTTTTGGTTCCATTGCGTCAACGGCAAATGTTCCAAGCCCTATCACAATGACCGCACCAAGTGCGACCACATTCCACATTCGCTTCATCTTCTCACCTCACACATTCAATTTGCTTTGTAAAAATCTTCGACTGAGCCAAATTGTCACACTTGCCCATACGATTAACACAACACCCACATATACGATTGTCTCATCATAAATCAATCGATTCGACAAAAGGGCATAGCCCAATATCGGAATAGTCAGTATGACCATCAAGGTAGATAAGCTAAGTACGGGTGACCACATCGTCCGTTGCCAGAAACTTCGTTCAAACAACACAAATGTGAAAATAAATAATACGACGATGACAATAAACAATTGATGGATGACAAAGTTGACGACTGAAGTAGGATACATCATGGCCAATATTCCGTTAATAGATAGAGCTTGATCAAATGATCCGTTTATCGGTATCATCTTCCCATCAAACCAACTTGTGAACGCTATGTATTGTAATTTGAGGGCAATCCATTCGATGGCCAATAACCCCAACGTCATCATCAAAATTGTAGCGAGTTTGGCGAAAAACAAAGTCATCCGCTTTTGCGGCATCGTGAGTAGTCGCAACATGAACGTCCCTCGTCCTTGAAAATCGCGATACCAGATCCAGGCGCTGTATAACAACATCGCTGCGACCGCAATCCCGAGTGACAAGAGATATGGTGTACCTCCAAGATAGTCTGAAAATGACATTTGATAGTCTGCATCTCCTGTACGTCTCAACTGTTCATAAAAGTTCGTCTCATCCCATAAAAAGTATCCAAGCCATCCAAACTGAACGACGATGAGACCGGTGACTAACATCAAGAACGGTTTTGTGACACGCTCGACTTCCCAACTCAATAGTTTCAATAGATTCATGCCCCGTACTCCTCTCTCATCACATCGACGATGGACTTTCCATGAATAAAACGGACATCTTCGACATCAAACTCACGGACGATTCTTCCGTTATTCAACATGACCGCCTTGTCGATCAAGTACTCGATATCTTCAATCTCGTGTGTCGTAATGAGCACGCCACGATTCTCCATGACCTCACTCGAAAACAGTTCGACAATCTGTTCTTTCGAGAAGACATCGATACCCGAGAACGGTTCATCGAGTAATAAATAGTCCGGGTCTTGCGCAATACCGAGTGCGAGGTTCGCTTTTGCGAGCGTCCCTTTCGATAACTCGCTCAACTTGTCTTCCGGGAACAATTTAAAGTCTTCAACAAGACGGGCGAATAATGTCGAATCAAATGAAGGATAAAAGTCTTTCATGAACGCCTCACATTGCTCGATTGTAAAGTGAATCGGGAACATCGCATGGTCGGCGACGAAAGCGACACGATTCAAATCGATTGGTTTTCCATCAATCAATACCGACCCTTTATCAAAAGGCGTCAACCCCATGATGCCTTTCAATAACGTCGATTTCCCTGTACCGTTCAGTCCGATGAGACATGTGATTTCCCCTTTATTCGCTGTGAACGAAACGTCTTCAATGACTTGTTTTCGGCGATAGCGCTTCTTAACTCCCAACACTTCGATCATCGTACATTCCCTCCTTGTACTGTCGTTTGATTTTCTCGACAAGTTCGTCTACCGAGACGTCAAGCTCTTGAATTGATTCCACAAATACCGCGACCGCGTCATCTACAATCTCGGAGCGGATTTGTGCCAATATCGTTACATCTGTCGTCACGCGACTCGGTCGATTTCGTTCGGTCGTAATCAATTGTTGATCCTCCATTTCCTTAAACGCTTTTTGAACCGTGTTCGGATTAATCTTCAAATCATTCGCAAGCTCTCGCCGAGATGGCATCTCATCTCCAGCTTTTAATTCACCGAGCGCCATCTTCTTTTTAAAGTAGTCGACGACCTGTAGATACACCGGTGCCCTCGTATTGAATTGCATGTTCATCACCTTTCTAAGTGTATGACATGGTTAATACACTTTCTAACTGTATTATTAGTGTAATACACTTCTACGTCAATCATTTTTTCAATTTTTCTCCAAATAAAAAACATCTGACGAACGTGTCAGATGCTGAGACATTCAGTTATAGCACGATGTGTGCAGTGTTTTTCGGGTCTATTCGTTCAAGATAAAGGTCTTCGCCCGGCCAATAGCGACGCTTGTATTTCGCAAGCCGTTCCGCCGGATTGCCGAGATATGTATCACGATTCAATACCCGTTCGTACCGAACCTCGCGTGGACAATCGAGATAAATCACATAGTCAAAATAAGGCTGCCATTCCGGGCGTTGTAGAAAGATTCCTTCCACGACAACCGTATGAGCAGATGATACGTCCACGACCTGTTCTGTAATGACGTCTCGTTCCTGATCATATCGCGGTAATACTAACTTCGTAACCCCTTCAGTTAAGGGACGAAACAGTTCACGCTCAAGACGCGACACGTCCCATTGGAGTGCATAATACTCGGTCGGTTCAGATTGTCCGGTCTCATAGCGTTTTGCACGTTCGACGATATAATCATCGATATGAAGCACAAGTAAATCGGACTCCCCATTCAAATGTGAGACGAGCGTCGTCTTGCCCGCTCCGCTCAACCCATCAATTGCTACGACAAACGGACGATTCCCCGCGTGCGTCGCTCGTGCAGAACATATCACATCCAATACGTTCATGTCGTTCCTCCCCACACAAAAAGTCAGCTCACGAATGAGCTGACTTTAGTTTACCAGAGTACCCAACCACGCGCTCCTGGAGGCGCGCTTTCAATCAAGTGCCAGATTGGAACCGTATATGCAAATGCGATCAAAACAAACGTCACGGTGATCCACAGTTTCCAATTCTCGAAATAGCGCGGTGTGTCCATCGCTGCTTCTTCCGTCTCGGCGAGCGGGAATTCCTCTTCGCCTTTCGGTGCGAGGAACGACAGGTTGAACATCGAATACACGAAGATGAGAACCGAGATGAACAAGATTGTTCCCCCAATCGCCATCATGACGTGGTATGGGATCCATTCCCGTGTCAACGCATCCGAGAAGTAAGTCGCTGGACCTGTACGACGCGGGTTCCCGTTCAATCCTGAAATATGCATCGCATACGACATGATGGCCATACCGAACGCCCAAGTCCCTGCTTGAATCAATCCAAGTTTGTTCATTGCCTTCGTCAACGTACGACCACGAAGTACCGGCACAAGCCAGTAGGCCGTTCCGAAGAACGTCAAGGCGACAGCCGTCCCGACTGTAATGTGGAAGTGCCCCGTGACCCAAAGCGTATTGTGGACCATCGCGTTCAATTGGTGCGAAGCGTTGATGATTCCACCTGCACCGGCTGGAATGAAGAATAACATCCCGACGAATGGTGCAAGGAAACGAACATCGCCATACGGCATTTTCTTCACCCATCCGAACAACCCTTTCGCGCCGAGCGCACGTCCACGAAGTTCGAACGTCGCAAAGAGCGAGAATGCTGTCATGAATGACGGGATAACGACCAAGAACGTCAAGATGACCTGTACGAACTTCCAGAACGGTTCAATGCCCGGTTCTGTCAATTGATGGTGGAAGCCGACCGGGAATGAGAAGAGTAGGAATAACAAGAATGCCATCCGTGCCAACGCATCTGAGAAGATCTTCCCACCGATGACTTTCGGTACGACCGTATACCATACAATGTATGCTGGCATGAGCCAGAAATAAACGAGCGGGTGACCGAAGTACCAGAACAATGTACGTGACAACTCGATTCCGACTGTATCCGTCCATCCTAATGAGAGCGGAAGGAGTTGGAATAAAATCGTTGCTGCGACACCGAGTGTTGCAATGTCCCATAGAAGCATTGTCATAATACTCATATAAGCCGGGAGCGGTGGATGAACGCCTGGATTGTCACGTTTATAATCCGCATACATACGGAACATCGCGAACGACGACAACCACGTTCCGACTACGAACAAGACGAGTCCGACATAGAAGAGCGGATCTGCCATGAGCGGTGCATAAAACGTATACAAGACCGTCCCTTTGTTGGCCAAAATCATGACCGTTACCATGACGGCACCGATAATCATCGTCCAAAAGCCGAGCCACGCGACACGTGTCGGGAATGATTCAAAGCGACCGAACGACTTCGCCAGTAACGCATATAAGAGACCAATGATGAACATCGTCGTGAAGACGATCCCGAGCATGATACCGTGAGCCGTTAGCAATTGATAATATCCAAAGATTTCAGGGATGACCCCGGTCCGAATCAACGTCTGTGTCAAACCAGCCAACGCTCCGATCAAGACGGCGAGAATCGATACGAGAACGTGACCGTAAGCAAGACGCGCCTCTTTCGCTCCGATACTCGGAACAGGAACCCCGCGTTCCATCTCCCATTGTTTCAGTTTAGATGATACGTCGTTCATTTATTCCACCACCTTGATTTTAGTCGACATCATGTGATGCCCTGTTCCACAATACTCGTTACAAAGAATCAAAAATTCGCCAGCTTCCTCGAACGTGTACGTCAATGAGTTGATATGTCCTGGGACAACCATCATGTTGACCGGTGTACCCGTTAACTGGAATCCGTGGACGACGTCTGGTGACGTCACAAGGAACGTCACTTTTGCACCTTTTGGAATCTCAACATTCCCTGGCGTGAACGTAAATGCTTGCGCGATCATGACGAGTTCGTATTCATTGTCGCCAATTTGATGTAGCCCAGGTTTGTCGAACGGAGCCGTCTGATTCACTTTTGCTGGATCAATCAAGTCCGCATCTGATGCTGGCTGATTCCCTGCTGCGAATGCCGATACCCCGAGGACCGTCAAGAAGACCGCGAGTAGGATAATACCAAATGTAAGCCAATATTTTTCTAGTTTATGAATATGCACGATGAGACTCTCCTCCCTACATGTTTATCGAGTGACGAATAAGTAAAAGACTGATGACCACATGGCAATGATGACACCCGCAACGATCATGACCGATGTAAACGTTCCTTTTAGGTTCGGTTCTTGCCCATCTTTATGTTCCACGTGTAAGACCCCTTTCGCTTGTTTTTCCATCTTCATTGTATGCAATCGTCTAGGTGATAATATGTGATATTTATCACTCCAAAAGTGACAATCACATCGATTTTGCGTAGTTTCAACACACAAAATTCACATTTCGATAAAAGAAGCCCACAAAAAAACCGTCTCCTGATGAGACGGTTTATAAACGACATATACCTGCAGGGCAACCTTCGCAGTGACAAAGCTCTTTCAAAAAATCAACATCATGAATGACAATCGATTTGGCCGTCGTGCTAATGACCCCTTCTTTTCGCCACTGACTAATCAATCGGTTCACCGTCTCGCGTGGCGCTCCGATCAATTGCCCGAGTTCACCGTCTGAAGGATGACGTGGAATGACGATTGTCCCCTCTTCCTCGACACCGTGCATAGCTGCCATACGGAGCAACGTTGAAGCCAACGCCCCTGGCTTTCCGTACAATAATAAGTCACGTACCTTCATTTCTGAATGCTTGCGCATCATCGACGTCCATCGTAAAATTTCTCCGGCAAATCGAATATCGCGTTGCATGAGCGATTCCAATTCTCGTTTTGAAATGGTACCAATCGTACTTTCTTCAGTCGTTTCGATGCTGTATGAACTAGGGAAAGTTTCCACGATATCAAACTCACCAAAGAAATCATCCGAACCATACATGAACATGACGAGTGGATTTCCCTTTTTCGTGATTTTCGTGAATTTGACAGAACCACTCTTCAAGTAAAAGAACTTATCACACTTCTCACCTTCCCAACACACGATACTCGCTTTCGGATGATGTTGAATCGTCATCATTTCTAGTAGCAATTGTTTCGTTTCATCTGAGAATACAAAACTGTTCGGTTGGGTCGTTCCACATTGCATTGACATAGGTCGGTGCTCCCTCCACGTTTCATTCGTACGTTCCAATTATGACTTTATTATACAGGAGTGTGACAGGGAGTATCGAAAAAGTATGTGACATTTCAAACAATCTTTTTCAAAAAAAGAGATTCGGCGTTCATACCGAATCTCTCTACAGTATTTATCGTTGAATCAATCGAATCAATTGTTCGGCCGGCTTAAAGTTCGGATACCGGACCGGTAAATCGAATTTCGTCGTGTTCTTTAAAATTGATTTGGCGTGACTAAACGTCTCAAAGCTCGTCCGCCCATGATAGGCCCCCATGCCGCTTTCACCCACTCCACCAAACGGGAGATTCGGGTTCGTCAAATGCATGATGACATCGTTCACACACCCTCCCCCAAAGGAGAGATGTTTCATGACCGTTTGTTCCACGTCTTTCGATTCCGTAAATAGATACAGAGCAAGTGGATGCGGTCGGTCAGAGATGAACTCGATCACTTCATCTAGCTGACGATATGGAATGACCGGTAAAATCGGGCCAAAAATTTCATCTTTCATCACATCGGCATCTTCGTGGAGATTCGTCATAACGGTCGGTGCAATTTTTAGTTCATCCCGGTTCGTCTCACCGCCGAAAGCAAGCTCACCTTCTGTCAAATAGTGAGATAAACGGTCGAAATGCGATTCGTTGACGATGCGCGTGTATCGTTTCGTACCGACACCGTTCCCAAACATCGCAAACGCCTCCTGTTTGATCGCTTCTAAAAGTGCTTCTTGTTGAGATTCATGTACGAGCACATAGTCTGGCGCGACGCATGTTTGACCCGCGTTCATCCATTTCCCCCAGGCGATACGTTTTGCCGCAATCGAGACGTTCGCATCTCCGTGAACGATCACAGGTGATTTACCACCGAGTTCGAGTGTGACCGGTGTCAAATGTTCTGCTGCCGCCTTATTGACGATCCGTCCGACTTGCGTCGAGCCTGTGAAGAAAATATAATCCCATTTTTGATTCAATAGTTCTTGCGCCGTGTCTTTATCTCCTTCGACACTGGCCACATATCGATCGGTAAAGGCACGCTCTAACACCTGCGTCAGGACACGTGCGACATTCGGAGTCAGTTCTGAAGGTTTGACAACCGCTGTATTCCCCGCTGCGATGGCACCGATGAGTGGCGCGACCGCGAGTTGGAACGGATAATTCCACGGAGCGATAATCAATACCGTACCGTACGGCTCATATTGAACCTCACTCTTCATTCCTAAATGGATGGCGGTTCCACGAACACGTTTCGGACGCATCCATCGCTTCAGTTCACGTGTCGTACGTGAAATCTCATCGTAAATGAATCCGATTTCTGTCGTATACGCATCCATCTCCGACTTATTCAAGTCTTCGCGAAGGGCTTCTAGCAAGTCCGCTTCATGATGCTTAATCGATTCCTTCAAAAATGTCAGCATACTCAAACGGAATGCCATCGATTTTGTCGCCTGCGTTTTAAAGAAGCGACGTTGTTTCTGGACAAGCTCGTCAATCGTCAACTGTTCAATCGGTGCCAGCATGAACTTTCCTCCTTATGATTCATCACATTGATTTCATTTTATCATCGTGAGAAAAGCGAATCAAAAAAACGCTTTCATCGATGTGGGTTATATTATACGTTTAAATGTTTAAACATTTAATCATAGATTAATCGATTATTTTCATCGTGTCAAAACATACGCCCGCTCTTCATTCCACTGATAAGAAAGAGGAGGCTTGCCCCCCATAAAATCAGGCCGGTCAGCATGAACTGCTGAACGATGGAAAGCGGAAGAGCGCTTAAAAACGATGACCCCGCTACCGTTCCGAGAGAGAAAAATGCATAGAACGCCCCGTATGCTTTCCCTCGGTTTTGCGGAGATGTCGATTGAATCAATTGCGTATTGATGGCCGGGAATAAAATCGCAAATCCCACTCCATATAAGGCAAGTACCCCATAAAGACTGGTTTGTACACTTGCTTGTCCAATCAATATCTGACACGTCCCAATGATTGCGACTCCAAGTGCGGTCAATTTAGTCGGTGAAAACCGATCGAACACTCGGTTCGTCGGTAATACAAAGAACAAGACGGCGACCACGCCGAACATGCTGAGCAACGTACCGCTCAATCGTGAATCAAATCCAAGTTCCTGCACGTGAAGCGGTAATAAAAAGGCGAGTGCTCCTTGGGAAAACATGAGGAAGAATGCCCCCCAATAGGCCCGAATCACTTTCGGATCCGGTTTTGTCAGTTCCAGATCGGACTCTTTCTTTTCCTCGATCTTTTGAGTTCGTCGCATCGTCACGACTGTCACGGACAACATCACCCATCCGAACAAAGAAACGAATAAAAAGACCGTCGATGGGGACGTGACACTGGCGATGATTCCACTAAAGGCAGGACCAATGATGGCCGCCAATCCGACGAAACTTCCGGTAATCGCGACTTTCTTCCCTTGACGGTTCGTTGCGGTGACATTCGCTGATAACGTAAATGCAGCCGGTACGATAAGCCCAGCCACAAATCCGTGGACACATCGGACAAACAGCAACATGGAGGGCGAGTCAACAAATTGATAAGCGAGTAAACTTAAGCTCGTCAAGAATAAGCCGAGCACCAAAACGCGATAGGGACCATTCCGATCGGTCCATATACCAGAAAGCACATTTCCAAACGTGTTCGTCAACGAATAGACAGCGATGGAGAAACCAGCGATGAACGAAGATGCGCCAACAGATACCGCAAACGTACTCATGATCGGGAGTTGAGCGAACAAATCAAAAAAAGCAAAAAATACGATGCCATATAATATAAAACGTGATGGAGTTTTCATTTGGACAAATCCTCTTTCTCGTGATCTTATCCTTAGTCTAGCTGGAGCTCCATACGTTTCATAGGGATGAATCGGTTTGGACACAAAAAATCCCTACAGCCATGGACTGTAGGGAAAATCGTTTAGTTCGTTACTTCAACGGCTGTATCGAGTGCGACACGAATCATTTCATCAAATGTCGTTTGACGCTCTTCTGATGTCGTCTCTTCACCTGTCAACAAGTGGTCAGAGATTGTGAGGATTGTCAATGCATTCACTTTATGCTTCGCTGCAAGCGTGTATAGGCCCGCTGCTTCCATCTCAATAGCGAGGCAACCGAAGTCAGCCCACTTCTTGAAGTGGTGGAAATCATCTTGATAGAATTGGTCCGCTGTGAAGATTTGTCCGACTTTCACCGGGATGCCCGCTTTCTCTGCATTCATATATGCACGATGTAGGAGGTCGAACGTCGCTGTTGGCGCATAGTCCATTCCGTTGAAGCGGACACGGTTTTGACCCATCTCACTTGATGCGCTCATGGCGATGACAACATCACGCACTTTGACATCTTCTTGAATCCCGCCAGCTGTTCCGACACGAATCAAGTTTTTTGCGCCGTACGACATAATGAGTTCATTCACATAGATCGACATCGAAGGTACACCCATCCCTGTTCCTTGAACTGAGATGCGCTTACCTTTATACGTACCCGTGAAGCCGTACATCCCACGAACTTCATTATATAATTCGACGTCTTCTAAAAACGTCTCCGCAATGTATTTGGCGCGAAGCGGGTCCCCTGGAAGTAATACCGTTTCTGCAATTTGTCCTTCTTGAGCTCCAATGTGTACACTCATGTTTGAATTCCTCCTTTAAGCTTGTCGTTGAACCTTTTCCCGAAATTCGTTCGGAGTAACACCGACTTGTTTTTTAAAAACCTTCCGGAAATACTTATCGTCCGAAAAGCCCACTGCTTGGGCGACTTCATAGATACGCTGTCTACTCGTCTCTAACAGGCGCTTCGCTTCGTTCATCCGAATCGTCAACACATATTCAGACAAGTTCACGCCATATTGTTGTTTAAAACGTCGCGAGATGTACTCTCGACTTAAGTAAAATCGTTCACTCATACCTTGCAAACTCAGCTCTTCCGAAAAATGTTGTTCAATGAACATTCCAATCTGAGAAATCGGGTCACCACTCGATTCATTGACCACGTCCCCTAATGCGCGTGCCAACGTATCATTCAATACATCGGGGTCAATCGGTTTCAACAAATAATCAAAGCTTCCATATTGGATGGCCCGTCGCATATACGAATATTCATCGTATCCTGTCAGTACGACAAGCTTAGCAAATGAAGCATGGTCGTGTACCCACTCCATCAGTTCGATGCCATCACAATGGGGCATTTGAATATCGGATAAAATGAGCGCTGGACGTTCCTGCTCGATGAGCGTCTGTGCTTCACGCCCATCCCTTGCTTCAAGTACGATCGTCACACCGAATCGTTCCCATTCACCGAGTAATTTCACCGCTTCCCTTACCGGAGATTCATCATCTACAATCAACACTTTCGTCATGACGCCACCCCCTCAGAAGAAGCGGGGAAACGCATCACAATTCGAAAACCGCCTGTTTCAGGTGTAGCCAACATAAATTCTGCCTCCCGATTATAGTTTAACATGAGTCGATCACGAATGTTTCGTAATCCTGTGCCTTCTGTGTCATAAAATGTCGAATCGCTTTGCTCGATTCGTGACATGACCCGTTCCCATTCCTCGGCCGTCAGCGAACGACCGCTATTCTCACAGCGAATCACAAGTGACGTATGATCCATCCAGGCCGTCACCTCAAATCGATTTGCTAATGCAGACCCGTCCCGTTCGAACCCGTGTTTAAAGAAGTTCTCTGCCAACGGCTGTAAAATCATCTTTGGAACAATCAGTTCATGTAGTTCCTCAGGAATCGATACAATCACTTGAAACTGATTTGGAAACCGTACGTCTTGAAGACGAATGTATGAGTTCAAATGCTCGATTTCTCGCTTTAGCGTAACCATCGACTCTTCTGGATGCATCGTATAGCGCATCATCGAAGAGAGTTGCGTAATCAATCGATAAACCGTTTTGCCCTCTCCTTTTAACGCCAACGTTCCAATCGACTGCAACGCATTGAATAAGAAATGCGGGTTGGTTTGCGCCTGAAGTGTGCGCAGCTCGTTCGTTCGATTCTCTAAGGCGAGCTTATACTCTCGTTGAATCAAATCATCGATCCGTTCAATCATTCGCTTGAACTGTCTCCCAAGTACGCCAAACTCATCATTTCCGAGGGAATCAAATGAGACGGTCATGTCTCCTTGCTCGATTCGCCAAATGTTCGAGGTCAATGTCTTGATTGGAGTCGTCAACTTCATCGAGGCATACGTCGCTCCGATCAATGCCAAGATGAGCGAGACAATCCCGACAAGCAAGATGATGAACGACGTTCGTGAGGCCGGTTCGGTCAAGAGTTCATCCGGGATCGATTTACCGACATAAAACTGTTGATGGTCGAACTCGAAGGTTTTCGTGATCTGATGGTGTTTTCCGTCTGTCGAAATCGACCGCGGTTGAAACGAAGTCGGGATCTCCCCTTCACCGAGGTGGGCGAACACGCGGTTATCCTCACCGACAAACCATAAACTTTCTTCCGGATTATTCTGCAGAGAGGCCAACTGTCCGATAAATAAATTTTCAGGGATATCAAGCGATAGAATAGCAAGCGGTTCATCCGTTTCAATTTTATCGAGTCTAAAATGAAGCGTCACGACGTCCTCTTGCGTCATAATCGGTCCAAAATCATGATAAGGAATGAGTGGATGGGAAGCTTCCAATAGAACACGACTTTTTGGATTCTCTAAAAGCTGTTGCTGGACGACACTTGGTTCTTTTTTCGAGCGCGGGGATACTTTCATCTTGTACGCTGCGAACGAATCCATATCTTCGAGCATCAACAGCTGAATTTGCGCCACGTCTTCACGGGACAAATACATCGCAAGTAGAGCACGTCGCACTTCAATCTCCGTTTCTCTTAATGAAAGACCCGGTCCGTACTCTAAAATATCCAATACATCGCGGTCGGCATATAGACTCGTGGGAAGCCGACTCAAATCAGAGATGTAGCGCTCCATCTGACGTGTGCCTCGTTCGAGCGACCATTCGGTCATCTCGAGACCACGTTCACGCTCCCGATCTTTTACATACCAAAATGAAACAATCGTCGCTAAAATGACTGGCACGATAATCGTCAACGCAATCATTCCCGTTAACTTTGTCCGAATGCTATTCACCGATCTCCCTCCTACTCCAACAGTATATCACGCGTTATGCAAACGTTTGCAAAAAAATCCTAAAAAACCTCCTCGTCTCTTTTGAGACAAGGAGATTTCCGTTATTCATAGGATTCCATCAACTCAATGAGTTCAGGACCATGACCCCAATCACGTGCCGTGTCAATCGGTGTCATCCCGCTGTCGTTTTCGAGTGTGACGTCAGCTCCGTTATCTAGCAAGAGTTGAACCGTTTCTTCATCAACCTCATCATTGTAGAACAAGTTGTGAAGGGGTGTTTCGCCGTACTCGTCTTGGACGTTCACGTCAGCACCGTTTAATAGTTCCGCTTCAATCTCTTCATAGCTCGCATTGTTATACGTCAATTCTTGAATCGGTTCTTCCCATTCAAGTGCCCAGTCATCTCCAAAGTCTTCGGTCATGCCTGCTGATACGATTTCGGTCAAATCATCACTCATCACGAGTAAGGCGATGATGGCTCCGTTCCCGATCACCGTCAACAACACCATCGAAATGATTGAAGCTTTCACATATCCAGCCGTCTTGAATACCGGAACGTTTTCTTCACCGGCAGATGTTGCAATCGATGCGATTCGCTTCGGCAACGTTGGATGTGTCGACAACAATTCACTATACTTCGCAATAAATCCGTTTTCCCGACTTGCTTCATATAAATAGTCAAACTCATTCACTTCTTTCGCGAGCGGCCCCCCGATCGCGAGAACCGTTAATGCACGTTTCGCCGTCCCGAAATCTTGAATGTAATGGGCAGCCATCCGGTCACACGTATATTCACAAGCGCGTGAATAGGCAGAACCTAAGAAAGGAATGATACTTCCTAGCAAGACGACCCACTGTTTTTGGACATGGTTTCGGCGAATGTGCGCCAGCTCGTGCGCGATGACGAACTCCACTTCTTTCGTCTGACCCGTCCGTGTCAATTCCACAACATCCGAATACAAAATGACCATATTCTTTTGGAAGAAACGAGTGGCAAAAGCGTTTAGCACACCGCCCGCTTGTAAAATATACACATCCGGTAACAAGCGGATGCCCATATCTGCCCCGACACGTTGGACCATGTCATGGAGTTCTGTGAACTGACGAGCCGTCACTTTGACACCGTTCGTCCGAATGTACCCGATTTGAATCCAGTGCGTAAAGAGCGAGAGCGATACGATTGTACCGATGATCCATAAAAATAGACCAAATGAGGCTACCGTCAACACGACCCCGAGGATCAACACGAGTACGCTTGCTGCAACTAAAAGTGAGAAGTATAATTTTTCTCGTTTATGTACCAAGTTTGAATGATTCATCTAAATTCTCCTTCTTTTTCCAAAATACATGTTTAATTATACCGTTACTTCCAGAAGAAACAACGAAAAAAAATAGAAACTGACAAAGTCGTCAGTTTCTAGCGAATCGTTACTTGATAGAGTTGATCATCTTGCGGCTGCGGGGTGCCTCGTCCGTCCGTATTATTCGAAATAAAGTACAATGTGTCGTCTTCTAACCACACATCACGAATCCGCCCCACATCTTCGACAATCGTCGTCACTTGTTTCGTTTCTCGGTCGATGGCGACGAGACGCTCGTTCCGAAGCGTTGCCATATAGACGTATTGCTCATCTGTCGCAATACCAGAAGGTGCCCACGACGTGTCACCTACTTCAAACCATGGTGTGACAAGGCCCTCTTGTTCTTGATTTGCCTCAATGATTGGCCATCCGTAATTATTTCCTTCTTCAATCATATTGACCTCGTCATGCCCGCTCGCCCCATGCTCACTCGCATAAAGCATGTCGTCAATCCGACTCAGACCTTGGGGATTCCGATGACCTAGGGAATAAATCCAGTCGGTCGGTTCACCTTCACCCGATAATGGGATTCGTATAATCTTTCCGGCTAACGATGATTCGTCTTGTGCGAGTTCAGGCACGAGCGCATCTCCCGTCGTCACCCAAAGGTTCTCACCGTCCAGCAATAGGCGACCCCCGTTGTGGAAACGCGCACCAGGAATCTCATCAAGTAAGACATTCGTCTCTTCAAAGCGTTCTCCATCCCACGTCAACTCGACGACACGATTTTGAACGTTTCTTCCTGACGATCCGTACGTGTGATACGCGTAAAGTTTACCGCTCGATTCAAAATCTTCGCTTAACGCAAGACCAAGGAGTCCTCCTTCACCAATCTCGAACACGCTTTCCTCGAAGTTCACGTCTTGTCGGGTTACGCCATCCGAACCGTCAATGACGGTGATGGTACCACCACGTTCTGATACGAGCCATCCGTCCTCTGTCCGAACGAGTGACCACGGGATGGCCAAGTTCTCGGCAACTGTCGTCACCTCACCAATTTCGAGTCCCGATTCTTTCGTCGTGCCCGTCTCACGATCAGTCTCTGACTCATTACGTGTCGACTCTTCTGAAACTGGTGGTTCTGTTCCTTCGTTCGTTTGTTCTGGCGTACATCCCATCAGAAACAACAATGTCACAATCCCGATTTGACGTTTCATGTCGGTTCGCCTCCCTTTTCCTCATCATACCCTTGTTTCACGAGCGTTGTGAAGGTTCCGGTGGGCGGGCTGGCAAGCGAGACGAGATGACGAACGCGATGATGGCCGCGACCATCGCCCCGATAAAGATGCTGTTCAATCCGGTCGCGATGATTTGTTCTCCTTGCAGTCGAACAGATGCGTTCAACGTCTCCGTGACGCTCTGATTGAAGAAATCTTCTAATGAAACTTGAGATAGCGCCTCGCTGTTCTTAAAGTCATTGAGTACGACAAAGTTAAAGACGGCCCCAAACACGGCAACGCCAAGCGTTTGACCAACCGTACTCAAAAATGAGTTGGTCGCCGTCGCTGTTCCACGCTGTTGATACGAGACGACAGTTTGCAGGACAACGATAAACATCGGTTGAGACAATCCGAATCCGATGCCAATCAGCGCCACTGCACCGTATACCCACACATCCGCACTCGATTGCGATAACAGTGTCAACGTGAGTGTCCCGATGATCAGTAAACCCATTCCAATCAAGGCGCGCCGTCTCGGAGAAGCCACACCAAGTGTACGTCCACCGATAATCGATGTGAACGTCCACGCGACCGATAATGGCATCAACATAAATCCAGCCTCTGTCGCTGATTTCCCTAACACAGCCTGTGCCCAAATCGGGATGTATGCGGACATCGAGACGAGCACCCATGCTGCAAAAAAGACTGACCCGTTGATGGCAGCAATCGTCGGTTGCTTCAATAATTCAAACGGTAACAACGGAGATGTCGCTTTTCGTTCGGATACGAAGAAACCAACTAATAAAACGATACTGAATAGCCCACTGGCAACAATGGTCGTCGTCCATTCATTCGTCTCACTGAATGTAATGAGCGCATATAGAAATGCGGTCGTCCCACCCGCGAACAAAAGAGCGCCTTTCAAGTCAATCCGTTCAGTCGTCTCAGCGACTTTCTCTTTATAGAAGATGACGATCATGATGAACGAAAGTAACGCGAATGGCACGTTCAACAAGAAGACGTAGCGCCATGACAACGTTTCGACCAAAAAGCCGCCGATGACCGGACCGAGTACACCCGATACGCCCCATACGGCACTTAAAATCCCTTGAATCTTTCCACGTTCCTCATATTTGTATAGATCACCGATAATCGTCATCGAAATCGGAAGCACCGCACCAGCCCCTAGACCTTGCAACGCCCGAAAGACAATCAACTGTTCCATCGACGTGGCTAACCCACATAAGAGTGAGGATAACGTGAACAACCCGATTCCAAACAAGAGGACACGTTTTCGTCCGAATAAATCCGCAACTTTCCCATAAATCGGAGTCGATACGGCCGTAAATAGTAAGAAGGCCGCAAACACCCAGCTGACGAGCGTTGCCCCGTTCAACTCACTGGCGATTACAGGAGTCGCAACCGATACGACGGTCCCTTCAATCGCGGCTAAGAAGGTCGCCAACAAGAGGGCAACCGTCACATTTTTTCTCATACATTCCATCTCCCCAAAAAAATAGTGGCGTCGGAAGGTTCCGAACACCACTTCAACTGTCTATTATTTTGTGCGAGCCACGTGCATTTGACAAGTGTCATCTTGCGATTCGAAAAAGAATTCTCTTAGCCGTTCGTAAGCGGCTTGTTGTTCATGAACGTTTACCTTCCCACAAATGGTACCCGCTCTCATCATCCAGACTTCATCTGACAACATAGCCGCCACATCTAATTGGTGAGTTGAAAACACAATCGTCGCCCCTCGTTTCGCCTCTTCGCGTAGTAAGTCTTGAAGCATTCGCATCCAGATGGGGTCCAATCCGTTCGTCGGTTCATCTAATAGTAGGATATCTGCCGCATTGACGAGTGCTTGTGCCAAAAGGAGGCGTTGTCGCATTCCTTTAGATAGTTCGGTGACGCGCTTCTGCTTATGCTCGTACAACCCGACCCGCTTTAGAGTCTCGGGAGTCGGTCGTGCCTCTTGTAGGATCGCATAATAGGCGAACGTCTCTTCAACCGTCCATGTGTCATCAAACGAAAAGTCGTCAGGCATATACCCAAAGCTTTGATTGTATTTCCTTCGTTCTGTTGTCGTGTAGCCGTTCAACTGAATGACCCCGGTGCTTGGTTCGATTGTACCGTTCATCAGATTCAAAAGCGTCGACTTCCCAGCTCCGTTGCTCCCGCATAAAGCAACGATTCGCCCCGATGCAATCTCTTCACGAATCGGATAGAGCGACCACGTATCGCCATATTTTTTACCTACGTCTATACAATGAATCATGATGTTTTCCTCCAAGCCATTTTCGAAGCAAGCCATAACAAGAGACCACTCGTCGCTAATAAGGTAGCCCAGACTACGACAGATCCAACCGGTTGATTCATCCAAGTTAATAACTGAAGGTAGACACTTCCGAAAATATCGGGAGACGACACTGATGTACTTGCCCAAATTCGCATCAAATCAAATCCATTCACGAACAGCGCGGCAATCATCCCATTCACTTGTATGCCGTAAGGAAGCCAGGAAATGATTGTCACGAGAATCGTCGGCCACAATAACACGAAGACGACCCACGTTAAAAAGGCGAGCAACATCGCCCGGATTCTCTTACGACCAAGCAATCCAAGCAACGTACCGAGTGCCGTCGCATAAATTGTTAATCCGGTCGCGTATGCGAACAGAATGATCCATGTTGTAAACGATTGCCCGACAACGAGCGACGCGATGAGGAATGCTAGTAATAGAACGAGCACCTGTGTGACCAAAAACGAACTGAAGCGAATGAAAATGAACTTCCATTTCGGATACGTGAATGTCGAAAGCAAGTTCAATCGCTTCGACTCCCGCTCTTGTCCCCAATGAAGCGCAGTCGTCAATAAGATAAAGAGCGGAAGTAATAGGCCGAGCACTGTGATGAGCGTCGCACTGATATTCGTATAGTCCGCAGCAATCGGCAGAGCTTGTCCGATTCCCCCGAGTAGAACGAGCGTGATGACCCATGTCAGGAGAAAGGCATAGTTCTCTCGCTTTCGAAGGCTACGTGCCCATTCCATTCTCCATAAAGACATCAGTTACTGCCCTTCTTCTTCCGTATCCATCTCCATGTCCATCTCACTATCTTGGTCCATTCCGTCCATCGAACCTTCGCCGTCCATCATCATATTCATCTCGCCGCGTTCCCATGTATGATCTTTCAATTGATCAAAGTCCATCATTTCGCCACCGTTTTCTTCCATATACGCTTCTGCGTCTGCTTCTTTTGCGAATGAAAGAATATTGTAAGCCATCGGTGTTTTCGACTCTTTGTCATAAACGAACATCGCCTCGTCTAATTCGACCCAATCTTTCGTATTGAAGTCTTTTACATACATGGCAGCAATATCTTCTTCTTTTTGTTCAGGATACCAATCACGCATCAAACATCCGATATCATCGAACGCATATCCTTTTTCATTCTCCATAATCGCTTCCGCCGCAAACTGTTCATCCATGATCTTCATCTTACACACTTCGCACTCTGTTTCTCCCCATTTGATGTCAAACGGTTCTGCCGATGCACTTGAACATGCACCAAGCGCTAAAGATAATCCTGCTACTGATAATAGTCCTGCTACTTGTTTATACGATTTCATGTCGTTTCCTCCCAAATATCCAAATGATGATGAGTAAAAAGATACTCCCTACGCTCCAGATTGACCCGTTCCAATGCCAGATCGCCGAATCAGTTTGTGGTGATCCGTCCGTCAACGATACGTCTTCCGGGCTTCGTAATATGTTTTCTAATAGAAGAAGCCCCGGTGACCCGTACAACAACTCGAATGCTTCATATGAATCCGTCAATAAGAACAAATATGGATCGGTCCGGAATGGAATCTCACTATAGCCGTCACGATTCAGATCAAGTGTCGTACCACCCCAAACATTTCCTTGCACCACGTTTTCCGATGACTTGAACATCGTCACGGGTTCTCGATTCCCCAATAGATTGTTTCGAAGAATCATCATCCCGCTTGCTTGCTTCAATTGAAAGCCAATATCGTTGCCGTTGATTGCATTCCGTTCAAGGATTGTCCCTTCTGACTGTTCTGCATATAAACCGATATGATTTCCGTAAATATGCGTCATCTCGATGATTGTGTCGACAGCTTCATATAACATCAGCCCCGTCGCCGTTCCGCCAAATTGGTCGTGTACATTCCCATTTTGAAAAGTGACTCGATCGGTCCCCATAATCATCGCACCTGTCAGGTTATGATGTAGTTCAGGTACCGAAATCACAACATCGGTCGGAAACATCAAGTGAATGCCGTAACGGGAATGCGAAACGATTGGTCGAACAATCTTGTGCCTAGACCCGTTTTCTATGTATATCCCATCTCGCACTTCTTTCGCGACGACTCCTTTGAGTTCTGATGCTTCGCTGTTAAGAAGTACGATTCCATCCGCCTGTCCGTTCCCTTGAATCGATGTTCGAATGACCCGCACGCCGTAACTATTCTCAATCAATAGTCCAGTTCCCGAGGACTCAATGGATACATCGATTAGTTGATGTCCGAGACCTGATACTTGAACGGCTGGGATATCGTCGCCCTCACACTGTTGAACCGATACATGTTCAAGAACAGCACCCGTCCCCCGAAGAATGAACGCAGGATGTCCACAACTCGTATACATTTCTCCATCCCCATCGAACACTTCGTTTGATTCGATGACGATTGGTTCAGTCAATGGAGTCCGTGTTTCTTCCGCATTCACATAAGGCATCCAACACATAAACAGAATACTGACTAATAATCGTTTCATGCCCCCTCCTTCTCTCAACCGCTTACATCCCCCATTTTACTGAAACCCCCATAGGTATGTGTGTGGTTTATATGGGATTCTTGTGACAGTTTCTTCATAAAAAAAACACAGACGGCGAAGGGGTCGTTTCACCGTCTGTGTCTCGCTTATTTCACTTTGTCTTGCCATACTTTCGTGAAGTCTTGAAGCATCTCTTCACCTGTTTTTTGTCCACCCACGTATGCCTGCATAAGCGCACCGTATTCATTCACCGCACCATCTGGATACTTGAACCAGTTCCATGAGATGGTCTTCCCTTCATTCGAATACGCCAAGATATCATCTGCGAGCGGTCCGAGGTCGTTCGCTTCAATCGACTTGAATGCAGGGATAAATTTAAACTTGTTGACCATATAGTCTTTTCCAGTATCAGACGTCGCCATCCACTCTAAGAAATCTTTTGCTTCTTCCTTATACTTCGAGTTTTTGTTGACGACCCAGTTGTTCGGGACACCGACCGGAAGGCGGTCCATCTTCTCCGCATCGTCGTTGATCGGGATTGGAACGAAGCCCATCTCCATATCCGGATTCACGTCGAGAATCATCTGTTGCGCCCAGTTCCCTTGTTGGAGCATCGCTGTCTCTCCTTGGGCGAACTGTGTGACTTGTGTATTGTAGTCTGTCGTCAACGGGTTCTTATTCCCGTATTTAATTGTTAAATCAAATAGCTTCAAAAATTCTTGGAACTGTTCGTTGTCTTCAAATTTCGCTTTGCTTTCATTAAGTGCTTGAATGAACGCGTCCGGATCGTCTTGTTGCGCCATCGGAATGTTCAACAAGTGGATTCCTAAAATCCAGAACTCTGCATAACCGACAGAGAATGGTGTGATGCCTGCCTTCTCAAGTTTTTCAGCAGCATCTGTCAGTTCAGAGAGCGTTTTCGGCAACTCTTTGATACCCGCTTTTTCAAATAGTTCTTTATTATAGATGAATCCGTACCCTTCGAGGTTCATCGGCATTCCGTATAATTTACCATCCATCGTCATCGGTTCTTTAGCAACTTCCGTCAAATCACCGACCCACTTCTCGCTCGATAAGTCTTCGAGTTTGTCTTTCCACGTCTGCGCTTCTGTGAAGCCACCGTTGTTGAAAATGTCTGGTTCGTTGCCTGAAGCGAATTGCGATTTGAGGGCCGCACCATAGTCCGCACCGCCACCGACTGTTTGAACGGTGACTTTCACACCTGTTTCTTCTTCATACTCTTTTGCCATCGCTTCAAGATCTTTCGCAATCTCCGCTTTGAATTGGAAGACGTTCAACGTGACGTCTTTCTTGTCGCCACTGTCCGCATTTCCTTCAGAAGAACCTTCATCCGTGAGTGATCCTCCGCCACAAGCCGTAAGTGTTAGGACCATTCCAGCCGTCATGACCGCTGTTGACAATTTCCACTTCCGTTTCATCTCATTTCCTCCCTTAAACTCATCCATTCTTTACAAAATCAACTTTAAATGAAAACGCTTCCACTATGTAGGTGTCAAATTTGACGGATAGGGTGGAAAATGTTGCACAGAAAAAACAGGACTCATCTTGTTGAGTCCTGTTCCGTGTTTCTTCTTATTATATTACAACAAGCTGATGCCAGCTTCTTCGCACGACTGAATCACTTCTTGCGGCCAGACCGACGTTTGCACCTCTCCGATATGACGCGCACGCAAGAGATACATCGCCACGCGGGATTGACCGATGCCCCCACCGATTGTTAACGGGAGTGTCCCTTCGAGAACACCTTGGTGGAACGGGTATGCCCGCTTCTCATCAGCGTCTGCTTTTTTCAACTGCGCATCAAGAGCCGTTTCATCTACCCGGATTCCCATCGACGATAATTCAAATGCCGATTCGAGTTCCGGATGCCAGACGAGGATATCACCGTTGAGCGACCAGTCATCATAGTCTGCTGCACGGCCATCGTGTTTCATGCCAGAAGCGAGAAGATCTCCGATTTGCGAGATAAAGACAGCGCCATATTCTTTACAGATTGCACTCTCACGCTCTTTCGGTGTCATCGTCGGATACGTGTCCTCCAACTCTTGACTCGTGATGAAATGGATTGCTTCGGGAAGAATTGCTTCAATGCCATACGTTTTTTCCACTGCCGACTCTGTTTCACGGAGTGCCGCATAAATCGACTCGACCGTTGCTTTTAAATACTCCATCGTTCGCTCTTCCCGAGCGATGACTCGTTCCCAGTCCCACTGGTCGACGAAGAGCGAATGTGTCGCATCAAGTTCTTCATCACGGCGAATGGCCCGCATTTGAGTATACAAACCTTCCCCGACACCGAATCCATAACGTCCGAGTGCCTCACGTTTCCATTTCGCAAGCGATTGTACAATCTCGAGCTCATGTCCCGGATACATCGTATCGAACTGAATGATTCGCTCCACTCCGTTTAGATGGTCGTTGACCCCACTTGCCGATTCAACGAATAGCGGTGCCTGTACTTGAGTGAGTCCGAGTTCACGTGAGACTTTCTCCTCGAAGAGTGCCTTTACTGCTGCAATTGTCTGCTGTCTTTCCTTCATCGTGCTTGTTGCTGTTGTCATTTTCCGTTTCCTCCAATTGTGGAATATTTGAAAATGAAGCCATGAAAAAAAGCCCTCCATTCCCATCGAACATGGGACGGAAGACTTCGGTTCCGCGGTGCCACCCAAATTAGTAGACGAATCTACTCACTTTTTCGAGACAATCATCTCGTAACTCCGATAACGGGGAGCGGTCCGGCTACGTCTACTGGCAAAGCGTTCGGGTAGCGACTCCAGGAAGTTTTTCGACGAAGGGTTAAGACCGGGCTCACACCACCCCCGGATCGCTTGACTCACTACCTTCGTGTACTCGTCCTTTCGACGTCGTTCACAATTGAATTGAGTTCATTATTATAAATATTCAGATTAATGTCAACGACTTTTTTCAAAAAAAAATTAATCCTCCGTGTAGCGAACGGAGGATTCCCTTGGGAGGGTTATTTAATCGAGCCACTTGTGATCCCCTTGATGATATGTTTTTGCATACCAAAGAAAAAGACTAAAAGTGGAACGATTCCTAGCACTAAACCAGCTAACGCAAGATCCCATTGCTTCGTGTACTGTCCAAAGAAATAGAACGTCGCGAGCGGAATCGTCCGTAATTCGACGTCACGGAGAACAAGCGATGGCAATAAGAAGTCGTTCCAAATCCATAGACTATTCAAGATGACAATCGTCACCGTGATTGGCTTAAGTAATGGGAAGACGATGCGCCAAAATACACCCCATGTCGAACAGCCATCAATGATTGCCGCCTCTTCAATCTCTTCAGGGATCGATTTCATGAATCCATGGTACAGGAACACAGAGATTCCAGAACCAAATCCGAGATACATGACCATCAGTCCCCAGTGACTATTGAGTAACCCGAGAATGCTCGAGACTTTCACGAGTGGGATCATGATGGATTGAAATGGAATGACCATCGCTGCCACGAATAAGAAGAAGATCAAGGTGGAAATCCAGTGCTTCGTTCGAACAAGTTTCCATGCTGCCATCGATGTGAAGATGACGATGATGGCATTCGCACCGACCGTAATGAGAAGTGAGTTTAGAAACACACGCCCATAATTCATCGCTTCCCACGCTTCTGTATAGTTCGACGTCAACCATTCATTCGGTAACGCCGATGTATTCGTAAAGATTTCAGCCATCGATTTGAACGAGTTGGCGACGACGTAATAGAACGGGACCAAATAGAGAAGTCCGAGTAAGATGGCGACAAGTTCAATGACTCCAAGATTCCAAGAATACATTCCTGAGCGCAGTGGACGCTGCGGGGCGCGCTTCGGTGTCTTCTCTACGCCTCTCTCGACATGTTCCAATTTCTCAGTGGTCATGCTTCCACCTCCCGTTTCTTCGTCACATACACTTGCGTCACCGTAATCGCAGCTACGACCAAGAAGAAGATGACCGCTTTCGCTGACCCGAGACCATAGTTGTTATTGACGAAGGATTCCGTGTAAATATTTAACGCCAACATTTCCGTTGATTTGAACGGTCCACCGTTCGTGAGTGACAAGTTCGTATCGAACACTTTGAATGACCAGGAAATCGTCAAGAACAAGCATATTGTGATCGATGGCATAATCATTGGCAACGTGATGTGACGTAGCATTTTGAAGCGATTTGCCCCATCAATCCGCGCCGCCTCCATCAAGTCGGTCGGCACATTTTGTAACGCTGCGATGTAGATGACCATGACATACCCGCCACCTTGCCAGATCGCGACAATGACGATTCCCCAGAATGCTGTTTGCGCATCTCCGAGCCATGGTAATTCAAACAGACTCCAACCCGTCAACGCCCCGATTGAGGCGAAACCTTTCACATAAATGAACTGCCAAATAAACCCGAGGATTAATCCACCAATCAAGTTTGGCATGAAGAATATCGTCCGTAAGAAATTTCGTGTCTTAATATTCATCGTTAATAACAAGGCCAATGAGAATCCGACGATGTTTGTCAGTAAGACCGATACAATCGTGTATTTGGTCGTAATCCAAAATGAAGCTCGGAACTGCTCATCTTCAAGAAATAAACGTTGATAGTTGTCAAATCCGACAAAATTCAATTCTCCTGTCACACCGTTCCAATCTGTGAAGCTATAGTAGATTCCGTTAAAAAACGGGATGAGAACGATAGCGACGAACGCTAGAAAAGCTGGTCCGACAAATGCTATGAAACTCGCTGGCTTCTTCCAATTTCGTCTTCGTTTCATCCGTTTCGAAGTTTCTGTCATGTGTATCGCCTCCACTATCAATGTATCGTGAAGAACCTTTTATGAAAACGGATACATTTGACGGAAAGGGTGGAAAATATTGAACGGAATGAATGAATTTCACGCTCTGATGAGTTATGATAAAATCAATGACAATACGAACGGATTGTATGTCAATCGATTCGTTCCGTCCTTTAAAACGTCAAATCCGAATATTAATTGATATATAAAACACATCGTTCGAAAATGGAGGTACTTTCTCATGACAACAACGAAACCATTATCTGATCTAACGATCGCGCAACAAGCTAAAACATTGCCCATAAAAGAGATCGCAGCAAAAATCGGACTACAAGAAGACGATCTTGACCTTTACGGAAAATACAAAGCCAAACTTTCTTACGATGTCCTTGATCGTGTGAAGACAAAACAAGATGGAAAACTTGTACTCGTCACAGCCATCAATCCGACGCCAGCTGGAGAAGGCAAATCAACGGTTACGGTCGGACTCGGCCAAGCCTTGAACCAGTTGAATAAGCAGGCAATCGTCTGTCTTCGCGAACCGTCACTCGGACCGACGATGGGCTTGAAAGGTGGAGCTGCTGGCGGTGGTTTCAGCCAAGTCCTCCCGATGGAAGACATCAACCTCCATTTCACGGGAGACATGCATGCTATTACGTCAGCCCATAATACAATCAGTGCTATGATTGACAATCATCTTCACCAAGGAAATGACCTTGGCATCGATGTCCGCCGTATCGTCTGGAAGCGCGTCCTTGATTTGAACGACCGTGCTCTCCGCCACGTCACCGTCGGTCTCGGAGGTGCTGCTCACGGCGTACCGCGCGAAGAAGGTTTCGACATTACCGTTGCATCTGAAATTATGGCAATTCTTTGCCTCGCTGACTCCTTAAAGGATCTTGAAGATCGGATTAAAAGAATTGTCGTTGCCTACGACCACCAACAGGAACCAATTACTGCTGAGCAAATCGGTGCGGCCGGAGCGGCAACATTGCTTTTGAAAGAAGCGTTCAAGCCGAACTTAGTCCAGACAATCGAACAAACTCCTGCCCTCGTCCATGGTGGACCGTTTGCGAATATCGCCCACGGCTGTAACTCGCTCATTGCGACAAAAACAGCTTTGAAACTTGGTGAATATGTCGTGACGGAAGCAGGCTTCGGCGCCGACCTCGGAGCTGAAAAGTTCTGTCACATCAAGTCTCGAGTGGGAGAGTTAAATCCAGATGCGGTTGTGCTTGTTGCGACCGTTCGTGCTCTGAAGATGCATGGCGGCGTATCAAAAGATCAACTTCACATCGAGAATGTCGGTGCAGTTGGTAAGGGAATGAAATTGCTCGCGAAACATATCGATACGATGAAAAAGCTAGGTCTCCCAACCGTCGTGGCCTTAAATCGATTCAATTCAGATACTGAAGAAGAGATTGCGACAGTACTTGACTGGTGCAAAGCGCACGATATTCGCGCTTCGTTAAGTGAAGTGTGGGCAAATGGTGGAATGGGCGGCCAACAGCTCGCTGAAGCCGTCATTGATGCGGTTGAATCAAACGAAAGTAAGTTATCGCCACTTTACGAGTTAACCGATTCGATCGAACAAAAAATTAAAACGATTGCCCGGGAAGTATATGGAGCGGCTGATGTCACGTTCACCGCAAAAGCCAAAAAACAAATGCTTGAGATTCAACAGAAAGGCTGGGCAGACTTACCAATCTGTATGGCGAAGACACCGTTTTCTCTATCAGACGATCCTTCCAAGTTCGGTTATCAACAAGGATTCACCATCACGGTCCGCGAATTAAAACCATCAGTAGGAGCAGGTTTCCTCGTTGCTCTCACAGGAAACGTTTTAACGATGCCAGGCTTACCGAAACATCCAGCCGCTCTCAATATGGGCATTGATGAATCTGGAAAAGCAATCGGACTTTTCTAATAGGAGGATGACACATGGTTCTTTCGGAGTTGACGTATCCAGACGGATATCAAACAGAAGTGATGGAAATTCGATCAGAGCAGTCCATTGGAAAAATATTCATCTTTCACGGGATGCTTGAACACCATGAAAGATATATTGAATTCGCTCACTTTCTAACAGAAAATGGATATGATGTATTCATATGTGACTTACGAGGAGCGGGATCAAGCGCCCACGACCAACAGACATACGGGCACCTCGCTCCTGGCGATGGGTTTCAGCAACTCGTCGATGATGCTCAGTACTTGATCAACCGTTATGAGGATGATCGCCCTACGTATGTGTTAGGTCATAGTTTCGGTTCTCTTCTTGTTCGTCGACTCGGTCAAACTATGGGACACGCCTTGGCTGGTGTGATTGTCGTCGCCCCTCCCCCACATCCCGGGGTTGCGGGTGAAGTCGGACATCGTTTGATCGCTACTGCTATGAAACGAAAAGGCGCTACACATCAATCCCGTTTCTTTGAACGTCTTTTGTTCGGGCGCTACAACCTTAAGTTTTCACCTGCTCGAACGGATAGTGACTGGCTTTCAAGTGTTCCCGAAGAAGTCGACTCGTATTTAGATGATTCGAATTGCGGAGGCCTCCCCTCACTCGGCTTTTTACACGAAGTAACCCGGGCCTCCCTTGATGTCACAACCTCTGCGCGCATTCATGAACATCCGAAGTCTCTCCCGGTGTTGTTTGTCGCTGGGATGGACGACCCTGTCATACATGATGGGGAAGGATTGAACGGGATCATCGAAAAATATCGTAAGGCGGACGTCGAACTTTCCGTTGCGACATATGACGATGCCAGACATGAAATTTTGCGTGAAGCGGACCGGGAACAAGTATGGTCGGACATACTGATGTGGCTGAAGCAAAACAAAATCCAGTAAATGGTTCAAACTCCTTTTTGAAGGAGTTTTTATTTTTTCCAAATTCCATACAAATAACTTCAATGATTCACCTCTTTTTTAAAAGATAACCTTCTTATCAAAATTTAAGTACGTTATACTTAGACCGCATAGTGAAAATTATCTACATCAATCGATGACCAATCGATTGGTGAAAGGAGTAAATAGACTTTGAAATCAAACTTTACACGATTGAGCGCAGCTGTTCTTATTTCCACTTCATTATTTAGTGGATTGGCTCCCGCTCCATCATACGCAGCAACATATGAAGGAACCGTCAACACAGAGATTTTAAATGTCCGTTCTGACTCGTCTACGACTTCTTCGATTGTTGGAAAGCTAACTGAAGGAACAACAGTAAACGTTTATTCATCGAATAATGATTGGGCACAAATCGAATTTGAAGGTCAAAAACGATATGTCTCTTCTGAATATTTGACCGTCAATACGTCCATTTCTAAATCTTCAACTTCCACTACTACTGCCCTTTACACTGCTAAGGAAGCGACAAATATGTATTCCTCGATGACGACTTCTTCCTCGGTCGTGAGCGCCATTCCGAAAGGTGCGACCATCACTTACATATCGACGCATGGGGCGACGGGTTCGTGGTACAAAGTTTCTTATAACGGAAAAACAGGTTATGTTGCTCAAAAGTATTTTGTTGAGCAGGCATCTGCAAAACAATATGTCGCAGAAATGAACGTCAACTTGAGAGCAGAAATGACGACTTCTTCTGCTATTTTAACGGTAGTTCCTAAAGATGCAGTCGTGGACTATATTTCGACACATGGCGCGACAGGATCTTGGTACAAAGTTTCTTATAACGGGAAAATTGGTTACGTCGCTCAAAAATACTTTTCTGCATACGAGGGTGGTAGTGTGACGCCTCAAGTGAACCCGACACATATGACAACTGATTCAACAAAAGTATATGCATCGATCACAACGACTTCTCGTGTATTGACGACTCTCCCTAAAGGAGCGAAAGTCAGTCTTCAATCCACATATGGCGCGACAAATTCGTGGGGTAAGATTTCTTATAACGGAATCACTGGCTATGTAGCCATGCGCGACTTACAATCGCTGACTGCACCTAAACCGATGTACATTAGCAATCAAACGACACTTTACAACTCTATGTCGTCAAGTAAGAAAGCCATTCGTACGTTAACACCTGGTACAGCGGTGTCTCAACTTTCTACTCATGGCGCGACTGGATCATGGTCTAAAGTGACCTATCAGTCTACGACAGGATATGTCCCGACGCGTGATCTCTCTGAGAAATTCACACAAGTGGTGACACCTTATTACGCTCAACAAGATACGAAGTTATATTCTTCGATGTCTAGTTCAAAAACGGTGTTACAGGCTATTCCAAAAGGAGCTAAAGTTGATCAATTTGCGAAATTTGGAGCGACCGGTTCATGGTATCAAGTCCGTTACAACAACACGACTGGTTATGTTGCAGCGCGTGACTTTGCATTAACGCCGCCAACAACGACGCCAACAGAACAATACGGTCCAGAAGCCGAGTACCGGATCTATGTAGAAGGTGGCAGTACGTTAAACGTACGCTCTACCCCTGCCGTCCAGTCAGACAACCTTGCTGGAACGTTGAACACCGGGACGATTGTCAGTGTGAAACCGATCATCGGTTCAGATTGGGGATTATTGACGAACGGTACGTATAGCGGAAACTATATTCACATGGATTACGCAATCCCTGTCACGACAACGCCACCAGGAAGCGGTGTCATCAAGAACGTTTTCTATACGAACTATCCGATGTCTGTTCGCGACATGGCAGAGCGTCAATATAATCAAATCGCCTTGACAGATTTCCATCGCTACGAAAAAGCTTATTTGCCAAGAGCTTGGGTCAGTGTCACTGATAACGTGGGTACAATCGTCAATCAGGATATGACCGTCATCTCAAACGTAGGTGCTGCTTTAAAATCGTCTGCTTCATCAACTTCTATGACAGTGGCAACAGTTCCGAAAGGTGCAACAGTTCAATATGTAGAACGCGCTTCTTCTTCTTGGTATAAAGTCAAATACGGTACAGCCACGGGTTATATCACATTGAGTTCCGTCGTCGGTAAGGCCAACATTTTAAGCCAACCAAGCCTTACATCTCATCCATACGGTCAAATCAACCCAGGCGAAAAAGTAACCATCACTGGACAGACAGGCACTTACTACACTGTTTCTTACAAACGGCCATCGGGGCACAACCTTCGAGTGTTTGACAACATTTGGCGTCGTGCATCAGTCGACGAAGTGTTGACATATGTTGACCCGACTGGCATCGATCCGAATTCACGCTCGTTCTACCAATTCTTAGATTTATCGAAGAGTGCCGGAACGACAGCGACAACACTCAATAAGCTACTCCTGTCGAAAGGTACACTTAGTGGCTTAGGTCAAGCGTTCGTAACTGCCGGTAGTCAGTATAATATCAACGAAGTTTATTTGCTTTCGCATGCACTTCACGAAACGGGTAACGGTACCTCAAAACTAGCGTCTGGTGTACCCGTTGATAAAGATGGAAACGCCTTGATTAACTCAAATGGTGACCGCATTTATCCGGAGCGGCCTGTAGCTGCTACTGTATACAATATGTATGGCATTCAGGCCTTCGACAGCAATCCACTCGGAAGTGGAGCCAAATATGCGTTTGAACAGAAATGGTTCACGCCTGAAGCAGCCGTGATTGGCGGAGCCTACTGGATTGGTTCTAGCTACATTAATCACCCAACTTACAAACAAAACACACTTTATAAGATGCGTTATAACCCTGATTCTCCAGGTACGCATCAATACGCAACGAATATTGCTTGGGCAGATATTCAAACGAGACAGATCTATGACGTCTATCAATCGCTTGATGCCTATACACTCAATTTCGATGTTCCAAAATATCAATAAAAAAATGAGACACGCGCCTATGACTTGGCGTCGTGTCTCATTTTATGTCCATTCGACTGAGTCGATGATAGATTCGATCTCCATCTTTTCATTCGTCACTTGATCGGCGACATACGTCATGAACAAAAGACGTTTTCCGTCCGTCAACGACCATACATCTAGATGCATCCCGTCTTCGATCCCGCTTGCGTAAGCTGTCGTCATGTTACCCGTCTCATCCGTCACGCTCGGCGCCACTTTTACATCGATCGGAAACTCTCCTAAGAACGTATTGAGTTCGCGTAAGACGGCTTCTTTAGGTTCTTGTGAATCTTCAGATTCGTAGATGGAAATTTGAAGCGTTCCTTGCGCATCCTCTTCTGTTGAATAGAAGCTCACGTAGTCTTCTTCTTCATTGTATTCATAATGTTCCGGATACGTCAGGCGGAACCACCCATCAATTTCATACTCTTTCATGCTGTTTTCTCCTTTACTTGCTTAAATGCCAGTCCCGTGACCATTTTTGCTTGTAGTGCGTATTTTAGTCGTTCGGTCACGTAAAGACGTTGGCTATTTACATCTTGGGCAATCATATGTCCGAATAAATTCATTCGAACCGTTTGATTGGATAGGAAATAGAATCGATCCGTACTTAACGGGCGATACTCGTTCGAGTGTTCGAGGTATTCGATTTCAAAGCGTCGAAGTACATTAAGCGCGCAATACCGATCGGTCTTCCCTGTACTTGTATGAAGCTCGACACGGACGAGCTGAACGTCATACGGACAGACATTCATAAAGATTGGACTTACCCGCTCATGGATCAAGAGGATGCCCATATCTGTTTCAATTAGATCGGGTAAGGCTCCCTCATCTTGCGAGATACTCAATACGACGTACGGTCGGTTCGATGGTGCAAGCAATTCCCCTTTGTAAAATCGAAATCGCTGAATCCCTGTCAGAACTCGTGCACGCCAAGCACTTCCTCGTGCTTCCGCTTCCATTCGATACAACCTCTCTCCACTCACGCTTACTCCCCCTTCACTTGTTTGAGCGCATCGACGAATGTCTCCCATTCTAGGTTGTCACAAACAACCTTATTTTCCAATCCCCATTCTTCATCGATTGTCAAACGTACTTCGTTCGATTCAGGGTGACGTATCATTCGAAGATCTCCAATTTGAATCGTATCTGGTGAAATGGAAAATGTACGACTCGGCAATCCGATCCACTTAACCCGATTCGAGCGTAATACGACATACCATTCTTCATCGCGGTGAATGGAAAACGTCCAGTTTCGGAGAGACACTGTCGTGTCTGTTTGTTTGGACTGCTTCAACATTCGAAATCCTTCGCCCATCAGTCGTAAATATGATTTTCGTTCACTCATATTTGATTTCTCCCCTTTTTTCTATTATCTTCGTTGTGGATAGGATTCTGCAACCTAAAAAGTTTTTTAAAAAAGGGTTTGCAAATAGAATCTGATATGCTATTATATCAAAGTAACGTTAAGACGTTTCGCGGGTGTAGTTTAATGGTAAAACCTCAGCCTTCCAAGCTGATGACGAGGGTTCGATTCCCTTCACCCGCTCCATATTCTTTTCTTCATGCGGGTGTAGTTTAATGGTAAAACCTCAGCCTTCCAAGCTGATGACGAGAGTTCGATTCTCTTCACCCGCTCCAATATCGACATATACGCGAGAGCCTCTCGCACACATACAATGCACGGTTGAGACCTTGCAAAAGCAGAAAGTCATCTGACTTTCTGCTTTTTTGTTGTTCCTTCGATTATTTTGGGGAAAAGAGTGAATGAACCTAATCAGATGAGGAGGAACTCTTTTGATTCAAGCGAAACTGCAATCATTCACGATTTACGAAAGTGCATTAATGCGAACCACATCGACCTTGATTGATACACCAGACGCCATTCTCTTGATTGATCCGACGTGGCTTCCTGAAGAGATCGCCACGATTCGTCGGGATATCGAGCTAAACCGTAATGATCGTCCACTTTACGTCATCTTCACTCACCATCATTTTGATCACATTATCGGGGCTTACGGCTTTAAAGATGCGACGACGATTGCCTCACAGGCGTTTGTTGATGCCGATTCATCTGATCAGTTAGATGAGATTCGAGAGTTCTATGAGCAGCACTATATCGATCGCCCGATTCAAAAACCCGAAATTGATATCGTGGTTCAACCGAACCAGACACTTCTACTCGGTGCTGTTCCTGTTACATTTATTTCGACACCCGGTCATGATGCGACACACTTGTCCATTCTGATTGAATCGATGAATCTACTTGTTTGTGGAGATTACGGTTCGAATATCGAGCCACCCTTTATCGAGCATGACCCGAGCGCTTATCTCGAGACACTCCAAACGTTACAATCTCTCATTTATGAACATGAAATTCAATGGTTCGTGCCGGGACATGGTGACCTGTGCGACAATCGTAGTAAGATGATTGAACGATTGAGCGCAGGTGAAGAATACATTTTGGCACTTCCCGAAAACCGTCATTGGTCTCCTATGTGGCCAGAGCATTCCTTTTTCGACCGTGTTCATGAACGCAATCGAAAAATGGTGGAACAAAAAGAGACCGATCGCCGGTCCCGTCAACAAGATTACTAAAAAAATCGCAACGTCTCCCCAAGACGTTGCGATTTCCCCCTATGTAGACCTATTTCTTTGTGACGCGTTCTGAGCGGACCGTGAACATACGGTCAACCCCATAGATCGTTACTCCCGTCAGAGCGAGTAACCCAATCATTGCAGAAGAAAACATGACCATCCCCCCATTGTTCACAGTTTCGTCATAATCACCCCGTGCTTTCATTATAGAAGAGCATTTCAAAAAAAGAAAGCGTTTTCTTCAAACTTTCTTCACATATGTTAAATTCAGCATCTTGTGTTTTTTGAAACAACTTGTCTCTTCCATTTGGACAGACACGTGTAAAGATGTGTAGCTTTTGTGGAATGTGGGAATACATGATGTAAGGATAAAAAAGAGACAGAAGCTGCTCGTCGAGGAGGAAGAGGTATGATTAAGTACGGTACATTGGTGCGAATCGAGGGAAAATATGCCGTATTGAGATGGAATAACGGCTCAAGTTTCATCCCTAGACGATTCCTACCTTCCGAAGCACGTGTTGGTGATACAATCATTCGAGACAATCATCATTATTATCTTGAAGAAGATATGACCCCGAACTTTGATGCGTTGATCAAACAACACTATAAAAGCTGAACGATTTGCCCTACCAAACAGGGCAAATCGTTCAGCTTTTTTGACACATTAATCTAATGCCTTTTCGATTTGTTGCTGAATCCACGTTTCATCGACGGGACCGGTCTGCTTCGCCACAATGATCCCCTGTTCATCTAACACATACGTCGTCGGTAACGCGACGACGCGATATTGTTGCTCCACGACTGCCTCTTCATCTAACAAAATTGGAAAATCAACCGGGTACTCCTTTAAAAAAGCCTCGACATCAGCTTTTCCACGTCGTTCATTTTTCGTGACGTTCACCCCAAGGACAGGGATCCCTGTCGCTTTTTCAAATGACACAAGTTCAGGAAACTCGTCTCGACAAGGCGGGCACCATGAAGCCCAAAAATTAATGACTACCGGCGTTCCTTGGAACTGTGAAAGGGTGAGACCCTCACCACCCAACGTATTCAAGGCGAAGTCCGGAGCTTGCTGCCCCACTTCGAGTCCTCCTAAGGCTGATTCATTTTGGACGATAGGAACCGCTTCTTCTTGCTTTTGCGACATCATATATTCTTCGTATCCTTTATAGGCGAGCCCAGCAATCAATAGAAGGATGAGCGTTCCGATTACGATTCTTTGTAAGCGCATCATTTACCCCTTGTTTGTTTTACTTAAGATTTCTACACTTAACTTATCACAAACCGTAAAGGAGCGTATGTATCGTGCAACTTCAAAACGAAAAAATTCAGATTACATTAAAAGCACAGGGTGCGGAAATGACCAGTTGGAAAGTATCCGACAAGGAATATTTATGGCAAGGTGACCCGACATATTGGGGACGACAAGCCCCAATCCTTTTCCCAATTGTCGGACGCTTATTAGATGACCAGTATATATATGAAGGCAATACGTATACGATGAGTCAACACGGCTTTGCTCGTGACGCAATTTTCGACATTGAATCATCGACCACTTCTTCCGTCCGTTTCACCTTAAAAGATACGCCAGAATCACGTCAACATTATCCCTTCCCGTTCGTGCTGAACGTATCGTATCAACTCGTAGGCGAAGAAGTGATTGTCACATATCGTGTCCATAATCCAGGTGAAACCGTTTTACCATTCAGTATCGGTGGGCACCCCGCTTTTAACATCCCTTTCATGGGTGGCGCGTTCGAGGACTATACACTCGACTTCGGAGAGGTGCGTACAATGGACCGCTATTTATTAGAGGGTCCTTACCTGACAGGAGCCTATCAACCATTAGGTGAACGCCAATATATTCCGCTCACCCGATCGCTATTTGACGACGATGCATTGATTTTCGAAAATGTCGAGTACGCTGCACTACGTCATCAGCCTTCAGGCACGGCGATTGTGATGGAGAGCCCCTCGTTTACTCATTTTGGAATTTGGTCTCCACCCCATAAAGACGCTCCATTCGTTTGCCTTGAGCCGTGGTTCGGACACGCAGATTATAAAGGGCATCGGAAAGATTTTATGCACAAAGAAGGAATTCAACTCCTTTCCCCAAACGAGACGTTCGAAGCGAGCTATACTCTATATATCGAACACTAAAAAAACAATCCGACGATCATCGTCGGATTGTTTTTGTTCGTTAGAAACGATCTTCTTGTTCTGCCTCATATTCTGATGGCGGTTTTTTCATAATGATTGCCAAGACGATATAAATAAGAAGTCCTGGACCACCTAAGAGTGCCATCGCCACAAATAGAACACGCATGATCGTGACGTCCACCCCTAGATAGTTCCCGAGCCCTGAACAGACTCCGGCAATCATTTTATTATTTTCATCTTTATACAACTTGCGTTCCATATCATCTTCTCCTCAACTCGTTATGATCGTTGTGGTCGGCGTAACGTGGTTCTACCTCCATTTGCCACTTCTCCACGTCCTTCAAAATCAAGCGCTTCATTAATCGGTGTACTACCTGACTTAATTTCGATTCGGCGACCGTATAACCCACGGTTATCAAGAGATGCAGAGATGACAGTCGCGACATCCGTCTCGGAAATCGTCGCACCATCCGCATCGTTCAAATCTTCAGATGCTTCGATGGAGCCTTTACTCGGTTCATCGACAATGGTCACTGGGCAAATGATCGTATAGTTCAAACCGCTATGTTCGATATATTCGTCGGCGGCATTGTTGGCTGACAGAAAATTAAAGAGTTCCTTCGGTGCGGCATTCGGTTGATCCGCTCCATATGCACTGAGCAAGACGACATGACGGACACGTTCTTTTTTAGCAGCGTCGATCGCGTTCATCGCGACGTTTCGGTCGAGCAGTTCGATTTCAGTACTTGATCCGTCTGCACCGGCAGTCGCCGCAATGATGACTGCATCTTGTCCACTTGTCGCCTCATGAACTTTTTTCTCGAGTTCTTTCTCGACATCAACCGTCAATACATGCGCACCCATTTTTTCGTACTCTGCTTGTAGTTCAGGATAACGAATTAAAGCGGTCACTTGATGGGTCTTCGCTAAACTTTTCAATACACGTTTCCCAATCTTTCCTGTTGCTCCAATGACTAATACTTTCATTCAAATTTCCCTCCTCAAAAGAGTAGTTCATTTGTTTAAAATTCCTCTTTCAAGTCAGAATCAAACCCTTTTCTTAAAATTATCTCACCGTGCCCCACATCGACAAATCGAGAGCCTCCCGAATGGATTGCACACTTTCTTCTAACGGTTCGTAGTAGTACACATTGTTAATATAGGCATCTTGTCCCTCGACTTGCATCTTATTCACGTCCGGGTTAGAAATCATCGTGAGCCCGACAGAGGCCATTTGTAAGATGTTCATCTCAAGACCCATTTCTTCTTTCATGAAACGATACGTTGCCGGAATTTTCGTCCATCCCGTTGGACTAGCCAACTTCTCCGCAACAGCCGTCATGACTTCGGTTTGACGATTCGAACGGGCACCGTCCGTATCCGTCTTACGGTGTCGCGCATAGGCAAGCGCCATGTCTCCATCCATCGCGTAAGAAACACCTTCCGTATACTCATACGTTTGGTTGAACCCTTTCTCACTAAACGAATGCGTTGCCGTCACATTGACACCACCAATCAAATCAATCAACTCCATAAACGACTCGAACGTAATCACGACTTGTCCATCGACCGACGCATCGGTCAACCCTTCCACGGCACCGACTGTACAGTCTGCCCCTCCATAAGCGAAGGCATGGGTGATTTTATCACCCTCGCGGTCTGGCTCACACGGAATCGCCGTGTACGTATCGCGCGGAATCGACACGTTTTGCACCGTGCGCGAGCGAGGGACAAACTCCATCAATTGTAGAGAGTCTGTCCGAGAACCTGATAATGATTCTCCAACCCTTGCGTCACTTCCCATGATGAGGAACGTGAACGGCGAGGTCGCCACATACCCCGCGACAAGCAACATAAAAATGAGAAGAAGGGCAACTTTCCCTTTCCACTTACGCTTTCGTTTACTTGTTGGTTTTGGCGATTGGTCGACTTCTCGTCTTGCCGGCTTTGACGGTTTCGGTTGTTGCGTCGCATGACTTGACTTCGGTCGAGAAGTCTTGCGTTTCGGTTTTGAGAATGACGGCATTCGAAGCATCCGTTTTCTCCGTTTTTTTGACGTTCCTTGATTTGGTTTCGAGGTCTCTGGCGATCTCTCGTTTAAGAAAGGATGCTCTGCCCCTTCATCCGGCTCTTCCAGTCGTGATGCTTCATTTATATCTGTTCGCTCGTTGGATGATTGCTCATCATTCAAGCGAGACGCTTCAAGCTCTTGTGGTTCGAGTTCGCGCTTTCTACGTTCTACACGCGATAAACGTTGATCATCTTTCATATTTTCAATCCTCAACTTTTCAATTTTTCTCTATTATCCCGAACCCACATTGATCTGACAACGTTTCTACTGAAAATCCGTCTTAAGCATGAGACCGTATGATTGTTTCAGATGAAATCCGGGAAAGGAATAATAATTGGTGTCTGCCCAAATCAAGGAAGCATGCAATAAGTATGAATGAAAGGAGGAGAGCTGATGCGCATCGGAAAATTACGAATGTTGTTGGAGCAGTATGGTGAGGCGACGCTACGTGATTTATTGGTCGAAATGTACCGTCATACTCCTAAAGATGTGATTGACGATCAAGACTTTGATTTTATGATCAGCCAGTTCACGCGTTATAAAGAAAAAAAGCATTCAGAAGAGCGTCATTCGCTCTCGCAAACGATTACGTTAGCTGAACGCTTTGTCGATTCGGCATATGAACATCTATATATCCGGCCCAATCAAGTTATGTCAGATCGTGATCAGAAAAATTGGTATATCCACGCCAAAAAAATCATTCGTGATTTAGCCCACTATGCCGAAGAATACACAGAAGCGCGTACGATGTATGAAGAAATGTTTTATCTTCTGTCGACGTCGGCTGGAGAAGAACCACTTTTTTCAACGAGCGATCCGTTTCGTCTTTTAAAAATCTCACAAGTCACCATGCTTCAAAAACTCATCCACTACTATCAACTAGACGCACCGATTGATACCGTCTGGATTGACCGCGCCCTATACACTGCCCTTCACGTGCCAAAAGATGTTGATTCTACGCGAATCGACTTGCTGTCTACCTTGCCGATTGAACACAGTCAAACCAACACGAGAAAAATTCTTCACGCACGCATCTTCAAACTTTGCGAGCGCATGTTAGAGAAATCCCAGACAGAAGATACCGCACTCGAAAACTATCAAGCCCTTAAAATGTTAGAACTTCGCCTCCTTGTCGCAGAAGGGAATTTACAAGAAGCTGAACAGAAACTGTTTTCGGAGTATATCCCGTTCTTTTCACATCGTTCCGAACCATTTCGTGTCTATGTTGATTTCTTGGAAAGTCATGGGCATACGGATGAGACAAAGCGATTAAAACGATTAGCAAAAGAAAAACGAATTCGATTTTAGACAAAAAAAGGGAGTCAATCGATGACATCGGTTGACTCCAATACATGATATGAACGAGGGGTGTTCATTTGAAAAGGAGGACAGAAAGTTGGTGCAGAACTTTCTTCCTACACATATAAGTATAAAGTAACGATTGTAACCGTTGCCAAACGACTTATTGCATTTTTGTGAACGTTTTCACGTTATTCGATCGTATTCATAATTCCTAAACCGACGACTGATAATAATACGATTAATACAAAGACATACACCATCTCATTGGGTGATTGAAATCCTTCGTGAATTTCTACCTCTTCTTCGACAATGATGTTCTCATGAATAACTACTGGTTCTGTTTCGGCCGTAACCGTCGTGGGCGCACCGATCATGAACAACATAGATACGAGAATCAGTTGATAAATATATTTCATCATAAACTCCTAATTGATTGGTTTCATTGTGATTAAGTATATCATGTCTTCGACGCACGTCACGTCTGACATTTGACGAAACTCACAGATCCATCAGCGTAACTAATCAGTTTTTCTGAATCGCATGCTTACAATCTATTTTATTTCATGTTTTTATAAAAGTTGTTGATTATTTTCATCAATCAGGTTTCATGAGAATGCCATACAACTTTAAGTAAGATAGCGCTTACAATTTAAATGTACTTATTATCTCATTCAGAAAGAAGGATTCTCCTTGAAACGAGCGCTACGCTTTGTAGAATGTAGGCAATTAGCTATGCAGGAACGCATCTCCATTCAGTCGTTATACCCCTTATCAAAGACACCCCCGCTCCTTTCCTTACCTCCTCATCAGCACGTGTACATCGCTTTAAACAAAAATAATCCGTTAGCTGCTTTCGTGGCGAATGACGAGCATTTAGAAGCGTTTCAAATCATTCAACTCTCAAAGGCGACATATCACGATCGTCATGTGTTTAGAGGATTACTCGATCGGATCATGTACGAACGAAGTCGAGAAACCACATATCCGATTACGTACTATCTTCACGAAGAGGACTTCCATAATCAAGATAAGCTTCGAATATATGAGGCATCTGGGTTTCAAGTGTTCCATCAAACAAATACGTATCACCTGCCATTCATTCCGTGCGAGAAAGCATCGCATACGTATTGGACACTCGAATTGATGGATTATTCAAGAAGAACGGATTGGCTTACATTTCGTAATGCACACTGCCATGTCTTACCTGGAGCCATTCCGATGACAGATGAACAATTTGCGCAAGAAATCCGTCATCAAACATTGTTTTACACGATAAGCTGGTGTCACCGACCAATTGGAATCATGAAAGTTCGATTACATATGTATCACGTTTGCGTCCAAGAAATTCAGTTGGATTGTGACGAGTCGCTGATACGAGAAGCTCTTTCCTTCCTGCAACAAAAGTTTTTCGATACGTTCAGATATATCGACGAGGCTCATATTTCTACGACTAATCTGCAATCTGACTTGAATTTTGCACTTCGAAAGCAAGGCGCTCAAGTATCGTCCGGTGGTACGTGTACACTTACGCAACAAGTACTACCAACCCCACTCTACTCATAAATGAAAAAGACGTCGATTGCATCAACTCATTCTCGCAGGAAAAAGTTGTTCATTCGACGTCTTTTATTCTGCAGCAGTTGTCGATTCCATCGCCAAAGGCGGCATTTCCTTAAACAGTTCTGTCCGCAGTCCCGTGTCTCTCAAATCGAGCGATTCAATCCGATCAAATTTGATTTGACGATCGACGACATTGAACCAATACGTGATGTTCGGCTCATCCTTGAAACGAATCGCATAATTCGATCCATTCAAATGAAAATCGACCTCAGTAGACAGCAACTCCGTCGGACCAATCTGTTTATGGGTGGTTAACCGTTCGAGCACAACTTGCTCTTCATTGATGCGATAATCGACAAACGTCGCAAGCGAGAGTCCAAACACAAATGATACTAGGGCGAACGTGCCCACCAATCCCATCGTGATTTTTCCGTTCATTTCGCTGTCCCTCCCTCTCTTATTATATCGGATGTGGTTGAAACGTTGTGAAGTGACATTTTGTTCAACTTTAGGCAAACTGAAGGTTGAGGAGGAATGTTCATGCAAATCGATCATACTGGAATCGCCGTCCGCGATTTAGACGAAGCGATCACATTTTATACAACGGTGCTTGGCGGAAAACTGATTGACCGTTACACAAATACGGCCATCGGGGTTGAAACCGAGCTGGCCGTCATTCATATCGGGGAGGATGTCATTGAATTATTACGACCGACGAGTAACACGAGTCCAATCGCTCGTTTCATGAAAGCTCGAGGGAAAGGCGTCCATCACATTGCATACCGTGTCGACGATTTAGACCAAGCCATTGCCGCTCACAAACAGAATGGCATTACATTTTTAGAAGATACCTTGCGTACTACCGCAAAAGGTCGACGATTGATTTATATGGATCCACGTCATTCAGGTGGTGTCATCACTGAGCTCTGTGATTATCCTATGCAAAAGCAGTGAGAGAGGTCCCCTTACTGCTTCAACAAAGTTTCTTCTATGATTTGACGGTTCTTCTCTTTTAATCGCTCGTTATGAGAAGACACCATCGCTGTAGCGGTCGCGTTCGGGTCAATATACGTTTTGGCCCGATTCACCGCGTTCGCCGCATCTTGGAATGCCCCCGCAATCAAATGGACCTTCCCTTCATGCGTCAGAATATCACCAGCAGCATATAAGCCAGGAACGGATGACTCGCTACCTGCATTTCCTTTCACGTAAAATCCATTAACCATCTCTACGTTTAATTCACTGTTTCGAAGAAGTTCTGCATCTTGTTCGTACCCATGATTGATCACGACCTCATCGATATCGACCACACTTGTTTCTCCCGTGTCGATCTGCGTTAACAGCACTTGCTGAATCGATTGTCCATCGTGAGAAATCAAGTCCGTGACTTTCGACTGCGGACAACAATCGACTCGGCTTTGTTTAATTTTTTCGACTTGTGCCTCATGGCCTCCGAGCTCTTCTTTTCGGTAAACCAATAGAACGTTCTCTGCAATCGGTTCGAGTGCATTGGCCCAATCGACAGCGCTATTTCCGCCACCCGAAATCAAGATCCGCTTCCCTTTGAACCGTTCAAGTGATTTGACCGTATAGTGAAGGTTTGACAATTCAAAGCGTTCGGCCCCACTCACTTCGATTTTGTGAGGTTTCAAAATGCCGCTCCCAGTCGCGACGATGACGGTTTTGGATACGTGATGACCATTCGACGTGTCGATACCAAATAATCCATCCTGACGTTTTAAAATCGACTCCACTTTCTCTCCTAGGATGACCGTCGGCGAAAAAGTGAGACCTTGTTGTACGAGTTGATCAATCAGGTTTGCTCCTGTCGTCGGAAGGAGCCCGCCCACATCCCACACCATTTTTTCTGGATAAACGTGAAGTTTTCCACCCAAGTGAGGCTGAAATTCGATTATTTTCGTTTTCATGCCTCGCAACCCGCTATAAAAAGCAGCATATAACCCTGCCGGACCTCCACCGATAATCGTCACGTCGAATTGTTCCTCACCCATCGTCGTATCCTTCCCTTCTATGTACGTGATGTATACATTTTAAAAATGATAATCATTCTCATTAGATAATAACCTGTTTCTTCGCCTTTGACAAACTTTTTCCCAACACCATCCTCCCTTGGTTTTTCTTCATCGAAGGTCGGGTAAGGAAAGATGAATCAAAAGGAAGGATGTGTGCTATGGAGTGGATGGATCTTTTACTGATCATCGTGTCCGGTTTTTGGCTTGTGGAGACTTGGAAATTTCGTAATCGTAAAGAGGCAACGGATGGTTCTGTCGAGCGGAAAAGCTTTTATTTCGTAGCGACGACGATGATCGTCATTTTCACTTTGTCGATCATTTATTCAATCTTTGTCGAGACGCGCCCATCAATCACTCAACGATTGCTTGCCCTTTCGTTTTACATAGCGGGTGTGTCGTTACGGTACTGGGGGATTTTTCATCTCCGTCATCAATTTACTCGACACGTCGTCGTTCGTCCGCAAGATGAGCTCGTCAGCTCCGGGCCTTATCGTTTCTTACGCCATCCTTTATATACAGGATTATTATTGATCACGTTAGGCTTCTCCTTGTATTTTCTTCATTGGGCAGTCGCTTTGATTGGCACCGTTCTTACGTCTCTTGCGTTACTATATCGGATTCGGATCGAGGAAGGGATGCTGACCCGCCACTTCGGTCAATCGTATGTATCATGGGCAAAGTCTCGCAAACGATTATTTCCGTTTATCTATTAATAAAGGAGTCCGGGGATCCCGGACTCCTTGCTGTTTTATACAGAGTAACGACTAAGTAATCGGACGACAACAATCCCCGCGATAAATGCGATGATACTAAGTGCCCACATGAGACCAGTGGCCGGCACTCCCGGAAATACGACGGCGAGTGAACCAACTACCAATCCGATAATGATCGAAAACGTCATTCCTGGGAAATTTGATAGCAAATAGCGAATTACCTTACTGCTGACAATAAAGCCGACCGCCACTCCTGCCCCGACGATTCCAATAATGAGCAAATTGAAATTTGAGATGGCGCTGATAACCGTCGGATAAACCCCAATCAGCAATAACACGAATGATCCGCTGATTCCCGGGAGTAGCATCGCCATACTTCCTAACCATCCAGAAAAGAACAAGAGAAGCGCCGTCCCAAAGGTCACATCCGTGATGATGGATGAATCGACCGGATTAAGAAACGCCATACTCGCCACGAGAATCGTTGCTACAATCATCGCGATGACATGGATTGGTCGAATCGATGCGCGCGATTTAAACTCTACAAAGAGTAAAGGAATGATTCCTAAAATCAATCCGATAAAGAAAAACTGTGTCGGCGCATAATACTCAAGTAACAAGTACTCGATTATTCGACTTAAGGCGATGATGGCTGTGCCCATCCCGATTGCTAGTGGAATTAAAAAACCAATATACTTTTTCCAATATCGGCTGAATACACCGCTAATTGCTTCAATCAATTGATCATAGATGCCTAAAATAACTGCGATGGTACCGCCACTTACACCAGGAATCAAGTCACTCGTCCCCATGGCCATCCCTCGCCAAATATTCTTCCACTCCATAACGTATCTCCTTTGCATATATCTTTCCTCAAGCACTTAGTATAGTCGAGAAAGGACGTTTGTGCATCCGCTTTTAGACCGAGAAAGGAGTCGAAGATGTCTCTTTTTTCATATAGTCAAACCGAGCTCCTGAAATATTGATTTCTTTTTCTTTTTGAAATCCGAGTCGCGTATACAAGCGATGGGCTGCTGGATTCGCTTGGTCTACGTTCAAGGTGACCGCTGGGATACCACGCTCTGTCGCGACGGTACAGATATGTTCGATTAACTTCGTCCCAATGCCACGGCCACCATATGCCTCTAATACAGCGAGCGAGTCGATGTATTGGACGAATCCTTCTGTCTCAACATCTAATTCTTCTTTACTCCCATGTGCCGTCAACCATTCCCGAATCGGTCGATCCAATTCTTCCGCCTCGTCTCCTCGATACGAAATGATCATTCCTGCTACTTCCCCTTCAATCTCGGCCACCCATATGTTTTCGTGGCTTAATCGATTTTTCGGCATTTCCACCCACATCGCCAATCGTTCCAACACTTCATCCGTATTTGTTGACCCCGTCAACGTATATGCGATTTCATGTATGGCCTGATACATGAGTGGCGCGATTTTTGTACAATCCTGCTTCGTTGCTTGTCGAATATTCATCATTGATCCCTCCATCACCTACTCTAGCATAGGACAGCACATCGATTGTTTGTTTACGCCCGTTTTGTGGCATCATATAGAGAGAAAGGGGCGAAACGAAATGAAAGCAATCATTACTGGAATGAATGGTACGGTAGCACCGGTTGTTGCCGAAACGTTACAACGTCATGGCATTGAGGGGATTGCGTGGAATCGTGAGCAAGTGTCCACGACGGATGAACAGGAGATGCGACAATTTATCGAAAGCATCCGACCGGACTATTTTTTACATATCGGCATGGGGCCGGTTGAATGGGCCGAGACACTCGCTCGTTTATGTGGGGAAATGAAAATTCCGTTCTTGTTTACGAGTACAGTGTCGATTTTTTCAGATGACGTGACTGGACCCATCTCACCGGACACGGCACCGGATGCTGAAGATGACTACGGAAAGTATAAACGTGACTGCGAAAGAGCCATCGTTCGCGTCAACCCGGGAGCTCAGATTGTTCGTCTTGGATGGCAGATTGGGGATGAAGCCGGATCGAACAATATGATGGACTATTTTACGAACGAGATGAAACAACGAGGTGTCATTCAAGCGAGTGAGCATTGGTATCCATCTTGCTCGTTTTTACCAGATACGGCGGAAGCTTTATTCGAGATTTTGACAAAACGCGGACCTGGTATTTATCAGCTAAACGGAAATGCGAACTATTCCTTATACGACATTGCGGTCGGACTAAAAGAGCTTCATGACGCCGATTGGCAGATTGAATGCACGGATGAACCAAAACGGGATAATCGGATGATTGATCCGTCCGTCCCAATCCGTCCGATTTCAAAACGTCTTAATCTACAAGCGAAATGAACTGCATTCCATACAAAACGCCTACTCAACCAAGAGTAGGCGTTTGCTTATGAGACTCATTTTACATCAGTCAATCGCAGTTTACTTTTTGGCAGACTCGGCATATCGACAAAGCTATAGCTCAAGTCTTGAGGAGGGACGGTATACGAGAACTCTTCGATAAACAACTCAATCACTTGCTCGAGAATCGCAATCGTCACATGTTCCCCTGCGCAACGATGTCCAAAGTCCACATTCCCACCTCCTTGTGGGATGAAATTGAACGGACTCTCCTTCCAGTCCATAAATCGTGAAGGTTCAAACTGATCAGGTGCTGCCCAAATTGAGGAGTCGTGATTCGTTCCATAGAGGTCAAGGAGCGTCAGTGTCCCTTCCGTAAACGTATACCCGTCCCATTCAAAATCGGTTTTGACTCGAGCTGCCGCTACGGGGAAGAATGGATAGAAACGTCTCACTTCTTGAACGAATGCTGTTTTCGTGACCTGTCCTTGCTTCACTTGTTCTGCTTCTTCAGGGAATTGGTGCAATGCTAGGACCGTGAACAGAACATAAACCGAGATTGCGACAGTCGGGCGTAGAATATTTAACACTTCGACAGCCACCACTTCTTCAGGTAACAACTCACCTGATTCATCTCGATGCCATGAGAATTCATAAAGCGCCGTCTGTTCATTCGGCAATAATTGATTCGACCGTACTTCCTTCACCATCTGTCGAATCCAAGCTTCAGCCGAACTTCTTGCCTTCCTACCTTGCAAATACGTCGGACCAAGAGACGTACCCGACTCAAATAGCAATCTCATTTCATCGGTCCATTTCTCTACTTCTTCTCGTGCAAGCGGGACTCCCGCCCATTCACATACGGCCTTCATCAACACCTGTTGGGCCACATCATATAAAACAAGTTCTTCCGTCTGTTTGATTCGTCTCCACTCGCGACCCGTCAGCCGGAGCAGACGATCGATGTTTTCTTTCGTCATCAATGACATGAACATACGTTTCCGGTGCGTATGCGCCGTCCCATCTAATGTTTGCACTCCATCTTCTCCGAATAGTGTTTTGAGAAGACGCTTCGGTGCAGCATCCTGACGTGTAAATTTGTCCGCCTCATAAAACAACGAAGCGGCGTCCTCTCCTCCAAGACAAATCACGCGTTCCCCAAGCAAACGAGTCTCAAAAAGATCTGACTGAAAACTTTTACGTCGATTGGCGACGAATAAATAACCTTCCCGTAAAAAATCGACACTGTGGTCGAGCCCTTCTTGCTTCGGAATGACTTTCCCCATCCAACTCACCCTTTCTCTTTTTTCGAACTACAAAGGATGTTCCCGTGTTATTGGCGAACAAACCTAATATCGAAAGGAGCGAGTGACATGTTACCGTTCTTACTAACATTACGCCGGATTGTTCGTGGGATCTGGCGCGGTCTACGGGACCCTGAGTTCCAAGTCTTATTCAGCCTTGCCTTTCTCACCATCCTATCCGGAACACTTTTTTATGCTCAATTTGAGGCGATGCGATGGCTCGACGCGCTCTACTTCAGTGTCATCACATTAACGACCATCGGCTATGGCGATTTTGCCCCTCAGACCGATATCGGGAAAATTTTCACGATTGGCTATGTGATCACGGGCGTCGGCATTGTGGTCGGATTCGTTACTAAAGTGTTCGACCACCTTCAAAAGGCACGGCTAGATGAACTAGAAGCAAAACAAAAGACGCCACCCTCTGATTCATGAGGATGGCGTCAATCCGTTTAGGACACTTTTCGATTTTCAATCTCAAGTTGTTGATTGAATCGCTTCGTCTCTGCAATGACAACGCCCGACAAGAACAAGAGACCAATCAAGTTCGGGATGGCCATCAAACCGTTGAAGACGTCGGATAACGCCCATACTAAGTTCAAGTTGGTCGTCATGGCACCTAGTCCAGCGACAAGCACGAAGGCAATTCGATATGGCAGAATCGACTTTTGCCCAAACAAGTAATGGATGGAACGTTCTCCATAATACGACCAACCGAGAACGGTCGAATAGGCGAATAAAACAAGTCCGATCGTCACAATGTAACCACCCGCCGGACCGAGGAATAATTCAAATGTGGCCGAAGTCAATTCAACCCCTTCTAACCCGGTCCCGATTTGACCACCCATGACGAGTGTCAAACCGGTCACCGAACAGACGACAAGCGTGTCTAAGAAGACTTGCGTCATCGAGACGAGTGCTTGACGACCCGGCATATCCGTCTTCGCAGCAGCCGCTGCAATCGGAGCAGAACCGAGACCTGCCTCGTTCGAGAAGACACCACGCGCGACACCATATCGAATGGCCGCTCCGATGGCTCCCCCACCGATGGCTTCCGCACTGAACGTACTGCTAAAGATGAGTGCGAACGCATCTGGAATAAGCGTGTAATTCATGATCATGATCAAGAGACCGCTACCTAAGTAGAAGGCAATCATGACCGGGACGAAGTAGCTGACCACTTTCCCGATAGAACGTACGCCCCCAAGGATGACCGCGCCTGTAAAAATCATGATGAGAATTCCTGATATGTAGAGTGGTACATCGAATGTCGTTTTGAGCGCGAGCGCGACAGAGTTCGTCTGAACCCCGTTCCCAATCCCAAACGCCGCAATCGAGGCGAATGCAGCAAACGCCACCGCTAACCAACGTTGATTCAATCCTCGTTCTAGATAGTACATCGGTCCACCAGCCATTTGACCGCGCTCATCGGTCACCCGATATTTAACAGCCAGAACAGCTTCCGCATATTTCGTTGCCATCCCAAAGAATCCCGATACCCACATCCAGACGATGGCCCCCGGTCCTCCTAATACAACCGCTGTCGACACCCCGACGATATTCCCCGTACCGACGGTCGCCGCCAGAGCTGTCATGAGCGCCTGGAAGTGACTGATATCCCCTTTTGAGGATTGATCCTGATTTTTCGAAAATGCCAATTTCAATGCATACGGTAATTTGGTAATTTGAATACCACCTAGACGCACCGTTAAGTAAATGCCTGTCCCCACAAGCAAAATTAAAAGCGGTGGTCCCCATACGAAATTGGATGCCGTACTCACCCATTCACTAAATGATTGCCCCATACAAAGTATCCCCTTTCCCCGAAAATAGTGTACACCTCTATTTTTTCAGAATACTTAGAACAATGCAAAAGTATTGTGCTAAAACAACTCCGGATCTTTTCATCTGTATACAAACAGCGAGACGAACTTAATCGTCTCGCTGTGATTCAGGCTTCTCTCGTTGTAAGGGCGCTTTCCAATCAAATGTATCCGGGACGTAATCGAGCCCGCCCGGATGAAACGGTTGACAACGGATGAGCCGGCGAGCGGTTAAATAACTGCCTTTGACGGCTCCATGTTTCTCAATCGCTTCGATTCCGTAGTGTGAACAACTCGGATAAAACCGGCATGTCGGCGGCTTTAATGGTGAAATAAAACGTTGATAACCTTGAATCCCTTTTACTAATACACGTTTCACGCGATTTCGCCTCACTCTGTTGAATTAGTGCCATCATAGCGCGATTTGAAACGTTTGTCATGTTCACCGCTCCATATGTCAAATCGTTTTCCATCTCTTAACAAATGAGCAAGATGGGCGATATTCGACAGCAGGTTTGTTATGATAGTCAACATAACTATTGACCGAATCGAATAGAAGAGGTGACGAATGATGAAACAATTACTAATGGTCGGTGCAGGATCAATGAGTGAAGCGCTCGTTCGAGGGTGGATTGACTCAGGAATCGAACCGACACAAATTACCATGACGAACCGAAGTGACCGTGAGCGATTGCTCGCATTGCAAGATGAACTCGGCGTACACACCGTCGAAGAAGAAAACGTGAACGACTATGACATCGTCGTACTAGCGATGCAACCGGACGGCGTCATTCCATACGTGGAATCAAAAGAGTGGAAGACCCCACTACTTGTATCGGTTGCGGCACATATCGAACCGAGCCAATTAGAAGAAGCTTCAGGACTTCCTGCCGTATGCGCGATGCCAAACACGCCGGTCGCATATCGGAGCGGGATGACAGGCTTATGGTTCGGTCCTGAAACAGATGAAGCCGATCGCGCGAAAGCAACTGCCCTCTTTGAGCGTGTCGGTCGAACGGCCATCACGGATGCGAAGACGATGTCTGCCTTCATGGCAGCCGCGGGTTGTAGCCCAGCTTTCTTCTATGAGATCGTCGGGGCGATGACACCGGTCTTGACCGATGTCGGATACGACGAAGCGACGGCTCGTCAAATTGTGGCTCAGGCGATGAAAGGCTCTGCAGAGTTACTGTCACATGAAACACGTGAGACGAATGAACTCATTGCTGACGTCGCTGCTCCAGGTGGACCGACCGACCGTGGTGTCGGCGTACTTCGCAAACGTGATCTTGCCGACGTGATGGCTTCAGCTTTGCGTGAAAGTGCCAAAGAAGATCATGAAATCATGGAGAAACCATAAAAAATGGACGGAAGCCACGCTTCCGTCCATTTTTTATGTCATCATATGTAGAACCGACACAATGAGTGCCACTACTAAAATCCCTGGCAATAAGTTCGCCACACGAATTTTTGTGATTCCGACCAAATTCAAGCCAATCGCCACAATCATGACACCACCGGTAGCGGTCATCTCTAAAATAAAGCTATCCATGAGCGACTCTGGAATGAATTTCATGATTTGAATGGCGAGTAATGCGATTCCACCTTGATACAATAACACCGGAACGGCCGAGAACATGACCCCGATTCCGAGCGTCGAACTTAACACGAGGGCTGTAAATCCATCAATCAACCCTTTCGTATACAACACGTCATGATCGCCACGTAACCCACTATCGAGCGCACCAATGATGGCCATTGCACCAATCACGAAGATGAGCGTTGCTGTGACGAATCCTTCCGCTACACTCGATTGACTCCCGAGACGCCGCTCAAGTCGGTAGCCGATTTCATTCAATACTTCATCTAGCTTCCACCATTCCCCGAGCGCAGACCCGACGACAAGACTTCCGATGACAATCAAGAAGTTTTCACTCTTCATCCCCATTTGAATGCCAAGCAAGATGACCGCAAGTCCGATCGCTGCCGTCACCGTCTCTTTCATACGCTCTGGAATGCGGTGGAATAAGAGACCTAACAATGACCCGATGACGATTAGTCCGGCATTGACGAGGGTTCCTGTTAACACCATTTTGCATTCCCCGTTTCATTATGTATTGAGAGGAATATACCAATTGCTTTCGCGCCATGTCAATATACAAAAAAAGAGCCACTTCTCGCAAGAAGTGGCTTCGCGGAAACCCATGTTCCGGTGGGTTTCTCGAGGGTTTGGCACCCAAGTGATTCTGACTGGGCTCGAACCAGCGACCTCTACCCTGTCAAGGTAGCGCTCTCCCAGCTGAGCTACAGAATCAGGTCGTGTCCTCTCTTAAGGACACTATTAATATATCAAGAAACTATTAAGTTGGCAACAACTTTTTAAAAGTTTTTTGTACTTTTTTTAACGCGTCATTTGTTGGCGATCGATATGCCGGCAGAGGCGTTCCAAATCACCTGCATAAACAGATACGAGCATGTTCTGGTATAACGTGTCGCGGTCCCAATGAAGACCGTTCGCTTTCGCCACGCGCTGAGACGGAACGTTATCTGGATGAATGAGCGAAATGATTTCCTTTTCCCCTTCGGTAAAGGCATACTGCATCAACCGCGCAGCTGCTTCACGCCCGTAACCCATGTGCCAATGCTTTGGTGACAACCAATAGCCGACTTCTAACTCAAGTTTGCCATCTAAATCATGGAGCAGTGTACCGGCATGACCAATCGGTTCATCACTTTCGAACGTCATCAACTTCAATAGCCCCGTCTGGCGTCCTGTTTCATACCGTGCCAATTGACGTTCGAACCATTCGATTGTTTGTTCGTCTGTATACGGTCTCCCGTCCGGACTGATGAAGCGCATCACCCGAGGATCTTGGAGAAGCGACTTAACAAAATAGAAATCAGAGATTGTGTACGGTTCAAACCGCAAACGTTCGGATTGCAACTCAACAAGATGCATCGTTTTCCGCCCCTTTCTTCCATCTCATAATCTGAATTATTCAATTCCCGTTTTCAGCTTGTTTCAATCCTTTACGATACAACTTTTAATCCGATCACACTGCCAATAATCATCATCAAATAAAAAATGCGCCAACGACTTCTTGATTCATTTAAATAGAGCATACCTAGAATGACGCCACCTGCCGCGCCAATCCCGACCCAAATGGAATAAGCCAGACTTAACGGAATATCTTCAAGTGATTTCGATAACCAATAGAAACTAAGCGCGAACGACAAAATCGACAATACCGACCATTTTAGAATTTGATACCCTTTTGATTTTCCCATAAAGAAGACGGCCGTCATCTCAGCAATGCCTGCACCAATCAAAAATACCCAACTCATGCTTCTTCCCCTCCTGTCACTTGCTTCAATCCGATGATGCCGATGATCAACGTCGTCACAAGCAAGAGCTTCCAACCACTGAGCGCCTCATCAAAAAGAAGAGCACCGACAATCACCGTACCGACCGCTCCGATTCCCGTAAAGACGGCATAGCCGGTACCTGCTGGGAGAACCCGGAATGCTTTGGCTAACAAACCGAAACTGACAATCAACAGAACAATCGTCCATAGCGTCGGAACAAGCACCGTAAATCCTTCCGATAGCTTCATCGTCGTAGCCCATATGATTTCTAGCAATCCTGCGAACAAGAGAGAAATCCAAGCGACTCTTTCCTTATTCATTCCATCCCACCCCTTTCTTAAAGATTCGGAAGGCGGCTCGTTGTCGCATCTCCCTGTCATCTTCAAACGTAAACAAAGACAGCAAAGCGCCGTCTAAAAAACAATAGTATGCAGCATAAAGTTCATCGAGTGGCTGTGACGGTAAATCTCCACGCTCCATCGCGAGACGGAACTGTTCTTTTTCAAATCCTTTTAGCTCCGTCTCCACTTTCCCAATGACTTCTTCGATATAATCCCGAAATTCTGGAGGTGGTACGAGTAGCATTCGTTTCGTCAACATCCACGTCTCATGATCGCTAAAGAATGACGTGAGTGTACGCACAATCGAATCAATCCGTTCTAAAGGGGATCGATTTACGGTATCCTCGCACGTTTGTCGCCAAGCCTCTTCGTAACGATTCGCCATATCGGTCACGACTTGTTTAAACAATTGCTCTTTCCCATCGATATGGGCGTATAAAGAAGCTTTACGAATCCCTACATCTTCAGCTACTGCCGCGAGTGACAATCCTTCATATCCTTCACGGGCAAACCGCGTTCGCGCAGATTGCATAATCTTATCTTTTGTATTCACCAGTCTCACTCTCCTCCCGACCACTTTACCTAACGAACGGTAGGTAGTCAATGTTGGTGATTGTCATTTCTTTCTTGATTCTCCACAATACAAGATGAAAGAGGTGAAAAAAGATGATTGAACAATTGAACGTGTCCATCCCAACAGAGAAGATGCGTGGTCAAAAACGGATTGTCCGCGTGTTTCGGCCAGACTGGGTCGATACCGACACCCCACTGCCCGTCCTTTATATGCATGACGGGCAAAACGTATTCTCCGGAAGCACTGCTACATATGGAGAAGGCTGGGAGATTGACCGTTGCATCGATACACTCCGACTCCCCCTTATGGTCGTTGCCATTGCGAGCGCTCCGAACTGGTTGGACCGCTATGACGAGTATTCGTACGAGGAAGATGAGATGTTATATCGCCGTATCGGACCCGAACTTGCGAAAACACGACCGACACTTGGTGGCCAAGGTCGTATGTATACAGATTGGCTCATGAAAGAGTTAAAACCACGAATCGACAAGGAGTATGCGACAGACCCAGACGATGTCGGTGTCATGGGGAGTTCGATGGGAGGGGTCATCTCTTTATATATGATGGCGACCTACCCTTCCATCAAAAGAGTCGGCTCTCTCTCCACCGCCGCTTGGGCGAACCTCGATCCTTTAATCCAGGCGTTACAACAAGTGGACTTCACAGGGAAACTGTATATGGATATCGGGACGAATGAAGAGAGCGGACCAATCACATCGAAAGATTATTTGTTTACGAATGCCAAACTCGTCGAAGTGATTGCGCAAAAAGGCATTGCCTTCCGTTACGAAGTCGAGCCGGATGCAGTTCATAACGAGTTAGCTTGGCGCCGCCGTTTGCCCCACGTCCTTCGTTATTTATACGACGTCACATGAAAAAGAGCGAATTCCGGTTTCGGAATTCGCTCTTTTGTTCTTTTACTTAGATGACCCAGTTCCCGTCACGCATGATTGCTTCACGCGTGCCGTCTTCTCGTTCGCCATCGATATTCATTTCTGCTGACCCGATCATGAAGTCAACGTGTGTCATCGAGTCATTCGCACCGTTCGCCGCGAGTTCCTCTTGTGACATCGCAGGGCCACCTTCGAGACATGTCGAGTATGCACGACCTAATGCCAAGTGACACGATGCATTCTCATCAAATAACGTGTTATAGAAGAGAAGACCTGAGTTCGAGATTGGAGAATCATCTGGAACAAGTGCGACTTCACCGATACGGCGAGCCCCCTCATCCATGTTCAACAATTCATCCAGAGCCGCTTGTCCTTTTTTCGCTTCCGCTTTGACGACTTTCCCACCTTCAAACCAAAGCGTGAACTCGTCAATCAAGTTTCCGCTGTAGCTGAGCGGCTTCGTGCTCGACACGTGACCTTCCACAGAATCTTTATCTGCGAGCGTGAATACTTCTTCTGTCGGCATGTTGGCGATAAAGTCGATGCCATCGACGTTTGGACCGCCACCGCCAAGGAAGACGTGCTTCTTCGGAAGTCCGATTGTCAGTTCAGTGCCTGGTGCGCTGTAGTGCAACTTCGCATACTTTTTCTCAGTCAACAGCTTCGCACGGCTACGAAGTGATTGATCATGTGTATCCCACGCCGCGACCACATCTTCTTGGTCCATACGTGTAGCTGCGAAAATCGCTTGCCACAACGCGGCGACCGCATCTTCACGCCCCGGGAATACTTTTTCAGCCCACGCCTCTGACGCACCTGCGACGATTGACCAACTCACGTTGTCACTCATCACATATTGACGCCACTTCGCTAGCGCTTGTCCGGCTGCACGGTTCGCATCCGAGATGCGCGACGATTCAACACCGTTCAAGGCATCCGGATCATCACTGACGATTGACAAGAAAGCTGTTTTTTCTTCAGCCAATTGCTCAAAACGAGCTTTCAACCAATCCGGAAATTCTTTGAATGAGTCTGCTGGTGCATCAAAATATCGAATTTTCGATGTCTCCTCATCGCTCCAATTGACAAACACCTGCTTCGCACCAGCCGCATACGCAGCTTTCACCACATGACGGACAAGTGGTGCCTGGCTAATATCGGCACGTACTTCTAGCTGTTGCCCCGGTTGAATATTGACACCCTTTTTCACAGCTAGCTCTGCATAGCGTGCGAAATCTGCCTCTGTCGGCATAGAAATCATAGACATATGTATCGTTCCTCCTTTTCAGTTATCTTTATTTTCTTAAATTTCAGGAAAAGTTGCAACCGATGCGCAAAAACGGGCATATTAGTAGATGAAGAATGAAGGAGGAATTTACTATGGCAGATTGGAAATCAACGTACACACACTTTTTAAAACAAGCGAAAGAAGACATTCATGATCGAGAACAACTCGGTGACTTACTCGTCCAAGGTGAGCGCGCGCTCGCAAAAGTAACCGTGGACGTGGCATCAAATGAAATCAGCAACATCGAACGCGAAGAAGAACTGACACTCTACTTCCAGATGAAACAAATGTTGAATATGTTGCGTGCCCTGTATAACGATCAATTTGAAATGCAACCTGACAAACAAGAAGAGCTCGTTGCAGCCATTCTGTACTTCGTTTCACCGTTCGATGCGATTCCAGATGACGTGCCGCTCGGACTTTTTGATGACGCTCAAGTCATCGACTACGTGCATGAACAATTAGCGAGTGACATCGACCGATTCCATAACGAATTGTGACTTGAAATGATACACGAGTAGCAGTACGCTAGCAGAAGACTTACCAAAAGGAGGCGTAAGGCCTAGCCATTATCTATGTATGCTAAATCTCGAAAACGGGTTGCCCTTGAAACGGTACTGTTCATCATTGCCGGGACAATCCTTCAGTCTGTCTTTGTCAGTTTACTGCTCAAACCGAATGAGATTGGTTCCGGGGGAATCGTCGGAATCACGTTGATTACGAACGAGCTATTCGGAACGCCAATTGGGATGACGCAACTCGTGCTCAATATCCCACTCTTTATATTGGGGTTGAAATATTTAGGGAGACGTTTTATTTTGATGACAGGAATCGTCGTCGTGCTCTCTTCCATTTTGATTGATAGTTTACCGGTTCTCATTCCACCGACTCCACTTGATGATCCGCTCGTCGCTTCGGTATTCAGCGGAATCGTCTCGGGGCTCGGACTCGCACTTCTCCTGTTCGCAGGCGCTTCTACCGGGGGACTCGATATTTTAGGAAAAGTCATCTATATGAATAATCGAAATTTATCACTACCGAAAATCTTTTTAACACAAGATATCATTGTTTATGTATTAGTCTTCATCGTCTTCGACATTAAAGCTGTTATGTATGCACTTGTATTAAGTTTTGTCCGTTCACGAACGTTACTCACGATTCACAAGTTCTTCTCAGCTCAAAAACAATGTTTTATCATTTGTCAAAAAGCGGATGAAATCAACTTGGTCATTAAACAGAATTTAAAACGTGGGGTCACGATTATGGATGCGACAGGCGGATACTCGAACGACTCGAAAAAAATGCTATACGTCGTCGTCCAAAATAATGAAATTCCACGCCTTCGTCAAATCGTTTCTGAAATTGATTCTGAGGCATTTGTCACCGTGTCAGAAATTGATTCCATCGTCGGGAACTTCAAAGAGCACTCGTATACACTATAATTTCAACATATTCGACAACAATCTCGTATTGTTGTCGATTTTTTGTGTAATCTTCGGTCACCTGTTCCGATAATAAATAAGAGACCCATATATATAAAGAAGGAGGTGCATGAGTTGTCTGTTTACTCGTTGCGCCAATACGTTCCGGCGATTCTCATCGGAACTTTTTCTACCGGACTTTTATTTTTATTTTTGACCCCTCATGATCTGCGAAACATCACGTTACTCATCTATCACCTCGTCATTTCAGGAGCTGCAATCCTACTGAGCGGAGTGGCGATTTTTAAACATAAAGGGATGCGACGGTTTATCCACGTTTTGATCAGTGCGGGAAATGTATGCTTCGCCCTGTATTTACTGATGCATTACGATTCGACAGGTGCCAATACACAATCGCTGTTGTTCCTGCAAAATTTCTTTTACTTAATCATGGCTTTAATTGTCATCACCCAATCGATTGAGATTCGAACGTTGAAACTACGCACGTTCGACCTGTTTGCTTTATTTAGTTTCATTGCAATCGGTGCACTACATATTTGGTTCTACGCCACACAAGATGTATCACTCGTGTCTCAGTTGAGTGGTTTTGAAGAACAAATGCTACTGATTAGTCTCTACATGATGCTTTCATTCTTATACTTGAATCGGGTCGTCTCGGCCGGTCAACAATTCCGAATTCTTGTACTCGTCGGAATTTTAGCCTTCACGATTGCCTCGATCGCGAACACGCTCTTCGTGTTTTCGGGCATCACACATGAACTGATCCATCTCATTCAAGTGAGTAGTATTCTCATGATTTCAATCAGTTATTGGGTCGACGATGTTTCCGAAGACGCCCTCGCCTATGATTCCATTTTGGATTACGTTTTGTATAGCGTGGTCGTGATGCTATTCTTGCTCGCTTCAGATCGTCTTCTTGGTACGTCTGTATTCGACTCGATGATTGCGAATGCCGTACTTCTATTGCTCATTCGCCAGTTTGTCGTTTCAAAACAGAACGCGCTCATCAGTCATCGCCTCCATACGGTCAACACAGATTTAGAAGTCGCCGTATCGACGAAAGCACACGAACTTGAAATTCGTGAGCAGCAATATCGTTCACTCTTCGCCTACCACTCAGAACCAATCTTTTTATTCGACTTACATGGCGAAGTATTATCGGTCAACGAGGCCGGCAGTTCGATTCTCGGATTGACAACCGACAAGTTACTCGGATCAAATATCCTCGATATCATCGAATCAAAAGACCGTGCACCGTATACAATCATTCTTCAAGAATTAACGAACGGTCGACCGAGAACAATCGATGTGCGCATCATGACCGAAGAAGGCGAGACACGTGTCTGGCAACTCGTCAACGTCCCAATGATTATCGATGGAGAAGTCGAAGGGATCTACGCCATCGCGAAAGACATCACGCAGATGATTGAACAACAAGAACAAATCTTGTATCAGGCAAAATTCGATAGTTTGACAGGACTTCACAACCGCTATGCGCTACAAGAACAAATCGAACGATTGATTGAGGAAGGTCGCACGTTCACGCTCATGTTCTCTGACTTGGACGGGTTTAAAGAAATCAACGACCAGTTCGGTCACCACATGGGAGACGAGCTTTTGCAACATATCGGAAAGCGCCTACGGACCGCACTCCTTCCAAACGAGTATGCCGGACGTCTAGGTGGTGATGAATTCATCGTCGTCGCTGAACATGGTGACGATGAAATGCTGACAGAACGCTTGCGACGTCTCGTCTATCGCCCGCCTTATTACATGGCCGGAACGCTCGTTGAAGTGCATGCCTCGATTGGAATCGTCCGTTTCCCGGAGCATGGAAAAAAATTAAAACACTTGCTCTCGAATGCCGACTTGGCGATGTATCGCGCGAAAGATAATGGTCGGGACGAGACCGTCATGTTCGAACCGGAGTTACGGGAAGACAAGGAAGAACGAAAAGTGTTGATGGAAGGGCTCGATACCGCACTTGAAAAAGGAGAAATCTCACTTTTCCTTCAACCTCAAGTCGATGCGTCTACGAAGGCAGTCATCGGAGCAGAGGCCCTCATGCGTTGGCAACATAACGGGACGTTCATCCCGCCAAGTCAATTCATTCCGATTGCTGAAGAAACTGGTCATATTCATGATTTAGGTCGTTGGATGATTCATGAGACGTTCCAGTTGCTTCATGTGTTTGAGCAAGGAGACATTCATTTACCGAAGCTCTCGGTCAACTTGTCCGTTCGTCAGTTATTCGATGAACATTTAATCGATTACTTGAATACGTTGTTCGAACGATTCCCGATCGATCCGTCACGACTCAATTTTGAATTGACCGAAACGGTCGCTGCCCATCATTCAGACCGTGTTTTGAATCGGATCTTAGAATTAAAATCACTCGGCATCAAACTCTCGATTGACGACTTTGGGACAGGATATAGTTCACTCGCTTATCTCGTCCGCTATCCAATCGACGAACTGAAAATTCCTCGTGAATTCACGATGCAACTCGAAGAGAACCGTGAATATCAAATGGTCACGACGACCATCGTCGCGATGGCAAGACAACTTGGCATGGCGCTCGTCGCTGAAGGTGTGGAAACCGAATACCAAGAGACGTTCCTCCGTAAAATCGGATGTGACTCCATGCAAGGGTATCGTTATGCAAAACCGATGCCACTTGATGAGTTCATCATTTATTACATGAAACACACAACGCCCTGGACCGAATGATGTTTCGGTCCAAGGCGTTTTTTTATTTCATCTCATATACTTTGACTTCTCCTGGTTTCAGGTCGATGTGAAGATTCCATTGTTCATCGAACGAGTGCTCCGCATACGGCCACGAATTCGGTGAATACACCATCTCTGCGAAACGACTCGCGTTCCAATTTCGACGACGTACCCCATCGAGAGAAATGACTCCTCGCAACGGTTCCCACATATTCGTATTCGCTACAACGAGCAACGTATCGTTCGTCTCCGGACGTAACCAGGCGAATCCGATAAACGGTGCGAACGGTTCATTTAAGATGAGTGGTTCAAAATGGTTCGGGTCGACGAGTACATCGAGCCAACGACGACGAATTTCCGCCACTTGATGCATCACTTCAATCATTTCATCTCGCTCCGGGTGGTCCCAATGGAACTGATACGCATCAAAAAATGCGAGTTTTCCGAAGTATGGGTCTGTCGGGAAGAGTTGGTACGCTTCTTCCGGACGGCAATCGAGCCCGGTATTCATCGGCTGTGTCTCGTATAGTTCGAGTCCAGAGTTTGTCATCGGGACGCCATTTGGCATAAAGCCGTTCAAGACTGTCAACAACCGACTTGCTTGTCGTCCGCCTTCTCGCGTAGCTAGGCGACGCGTATCTGCTGTTTCGCCTGCCGCAAATACCGGAAGTGGTAAAAAGCGAGAGTCGTATAAAAATTGATGCGTCTCATGTGTTTGGAATCGAGGTTCTTTATAAAACCCGTATCCGATGATCATGTTATAACCGGCATCTTTCGCCGCCCAAGCTCCTGCTTCAATCAATTCTTCCGCGATGAAGCTGAAGTTCGAATCAAGGGAGCGTGGTTTCGCTAAAATTCGCTGTGCCAAATCGACAGGAAGAGCATGCCCCATATCGATACGGGCCCCATCGATGCCATATTCACGTTGATAATGTGGAATGATATCGGCGAGCATTTCCCAGAGCGGCTCATTGATGATATTTCCTCGGAATTGATTGGACTTGATTGAATCAAACAGAATATAAGGCGCGATGTTCGCATCGTTCACGTAAGGTGCCGCCGCAAGTGGATGGTCTAAAAAGAGACGGAAATAAGTCACGTCCGACCAAGGCGGTTGTGGATCGTTGATACAGTCCGAAAAGGCAGGAGCTGTCGTCAATCCAAACTCTCGTTCAATCGTTGCCAATACGTTCTCTTCTGGATGTTCAATCAAGTAAGCACGTACTCGCTCCCATTTTTCAGCATCCAGCAAGTTCGGAGCCATCGAGAATCTCCGTAAGTGTTGCCATACATCTTCCGAGTTGTACACCATTGGCAAGAAAGCAAATTCAGGCTTCACATTCTCTCCAATACCCGGCACAGATGGTGGATGGTAATAATCGACTTCGGCTAACGGAATCCAATAGAACCACTCTGGATTTTCAAGGATGAGTCGATTGTCTCGCGCACACGTCCGAGGGATGACATCGATGACGACACGAATCCCTACCATGTGACAAGCTTCCACAAATGCTGAAAATTCTTCTTCGACAGTCATCGCATCACCGGTTAACGTTTCCTTTAATTCTTCATCAATGGCGAAGAAATCTTGAACGGCATAAGGAGATCCGAATTCACCTTTCTTATTTTTATGACTATGTTGCGAAATTGGTAATAGGAATAATGTATCAATTCCCATATAAAGAAGATGTGGAATGAGTGCAAGCGTTTTCACAAATGTGCCCGTGTCTTTCATTCCAAATGAGTTCTCCATCTCCACATAACCTGATCCGTCATGATCCCAGGAAGTAGATGTACGAACCTGCATCGAATAGACAGAGGCACGCTTAATCCAATCGCCACCTGTCTGTAAATGACCATCGGCACTGGCGATGGAAGTACGATATTCTCGATTTTCCACTGCATATGGAAGAATGGCTTTTTCAATCGTTTCGATTAAAAAATCGTACGGATTCACACGCTCGACCCCGTCACGAATCGGTTCGGAAGAAAAACGCATGCGATTCCATAAACTTGGAATCTCGTAGGTAAGGTGTGTGCGTTGATCTTGTAACACCTGGTATAACTTGTGTAACGATGAATTCTCTGACATATTGACTCCCCTTATGCATCTAATGGTCTTCTGGTGGATAAAGTTCTTACACTAATTGATTATACATTTACCCGTTTTTTCCTTTTTCAAAAAAATATTTTCTGTCGATTTTTCTGAAATCATGTACGATGGAATAGAAAGGAGGGTCACGATGTCACAACGAAAGTGGATTCTACTATGGATCAGTCTATCCATTCTGTCCATCTCGATTATTGGTATTTTTATTTTTCAATTGAAAGAGACGAATGAACGTCTAGCAACCATACAAGATGAACAATTCGGCTCTTACGAGGCAATTGAGGATATCATGTATTATAATGTCGAACGAGCAAACGCTATCCGTGGTTTACTAGCCTATGAAGATCGACACTTTTTAGAGATGTACTATAGCATGTCTCGGCAGGCCAAGGCGCTCAAACAATCGGTCATCGATGACCCCGACACACCGAGTTCCGTTATCGATTTACTCGAGAGAGATGCCATATGGGAAAAAGAAGCCGATCGCGTACTCGTCATCTATGAAGAAGGGGATCTCATCCAAGCAACTGCGGTGGCTGAGACGATGACACAGCAACGTCAAACCATTTTAGAAGATTTACGATCGCTCAAGCAGATGCAATATAAAGATATCCAGAAAGAGCTGATTGCAGCAGAAAATCAAGTTTCTTTCTTAACTCAAGTACTGTTTACCATCACGTTTTTATTGATTGCGATCATCGTCATCCTGACTTTTTTGTTGGCACGTATCAAACCCCAACAGGAAACGATCGAATAGGAAAAAGGAGTGTCTCAGATTATGCTGAAACACTCCTTTTTCATCATGAATTCATTCGTAGTAACCTTGTCGCATTCGCAATGGCAAGTAATGCCACACCGACGTCAGCGAAGACAGCTTCCCACATCGTGGCGATCCCGAATAACCCTAAAACCAAGACAAGCGCCTTCGTCCCAAACGCAAAGAAGATATTTTGCCAGACGACACGTTTCGTCTGTTGTCCGAGCTTGATTGCTCGGACAACATCGTTCGGGTCATCATGCATCAACACCACATCCGCTGCCGTGACCGCCGTATCGCTTCCGACTCCGCCCATGACAAGACCGACATCAGCCCTCGCTAACGCTGCCGCATCATTCATCCCATCTCCGACAAATGCAACTTTACGGGAAGCGGTCATCTGTTCAATCGCTTCTACTTTTTCGTGCGGAAGCAATTCGCCTCGCACTTCATCTAGTCCAAGTCGTTCACCGATTGTTGTAGCGACCGCTCGTCTGTCTCCCGATAACATTACCGTCCGATATCCAGCTTCTTTCAATGCTTGAATCGCATCATACGCATCTGACTTCACCGTATCCATCAATTCGATTCGCCCTAGCCAACGATTGTTCTTCATCACATGAACACTCGTACCAATCGACGAATCATCAATCGTTTGACCTAACTGCTTCATATAACGGGCGCTTCCGACATAAATATGATCATTCCCGTCACAAGCATGGAGACCATACCCCGGCTCTTCTTGAATCGATTCGAACGCCTGAACGTCTCCGACTCGATTGACAATAGCTTGTGCGAGCGGATGATTGGATGCCCGTTCCACACGGGCCGCAAGGTGCAACAGTTCTTCGGCATGTACCCCTTCTGTCGTCACGACGTTCGTCACTTCAAAGCGTCCTGTCGTCAATGTTCCTGTCTTATCGAAGACAACAGTGTCCACTTCAGTTAACGTGTCTAAATATTCTCCACCTTTTACAAGAATCCCTTGTTTGGAACCCGCTCCAATCCCACCGAAATAGCCCAATGGAATCGAGATCACGAGCGCACACGGGCAACTAATGACGAGGAAAATGAGGGCACGATATACCCATTCTGACAAGTCACCGACAAACAACGGAGGAACAAATGCTACGAGTGCCGCCATGACGACAACGAAAGGCGTATAGACTTTCGCCAATCGAGTGATCATCTGTTCTGTCTTTGCCTTTTTCCCATTCGCTTCTTCTACGAGGGTAATCATCTTTTGTAGGCTCGACTCGGCGGCGAGCTTCGTCGTTTGGATGACGAGTCGTCCCTCTAAGTTGACCATCCCCGCCAATACTTCTTCACCCGCTCTCACTTGACGAGGAACTGCCTCTCCCGTCAACGAAGCGGTATCGAGCGAACTCGCACCACTTAACACGACACCATCCATCGGAACCAATTCTCCGGCACGGACGATTAAATGTGACCCGACCGACACTTCTTCCGGCAATCGCTCTACTTCTTCCTCACCATCTAGTACCCGAGCGAGCGTCGGTCTCATATTCAACAAAGATTGAATCGATTTTCGAGAGGCACGTACCGCCCGTCCTTGCACGTATTCTCCAAGTTGATAAAACAACATGACCGCTACAGCTTCCGGATATTCGGCAATCGCAAATGCCCCGATGGTCGCAATCGTCATTAAGAATTTTTCATCAAACCACTCTCGGTTCCATACATTTCGTATGGCCCCATAAACGACATCGTATCCGGCCAACCCGTACGCCACAATATAACCCGGGATGGAATCCACCCAAAGAGCAATCGAAAAGATAAAGGCCGCCGCAAGGAATCGCCAAAGGATAAAGTCCCGTTTTTCAGCTGGGTCATCTTCTGCTTTGATAAACTTCGCACCCGGCTCGATTCGTTTCATCGTCTGTTCGATTGACTCGAGCATCGTTTCACGCTCAGAAACATCGATCCATTCAATCACCATTCGACTCGTCGCAAAATCAATTTGACAAGAGGCCACTTCTTCACGCTTCGTGACATCCCTTTCGATTTTAGCTGCACAGTTCGTGCAGGTGATTCCAGATACAGGTAATACATCTCGGTTTTTCATCTTGTCACCCCTAACATTCAAATGTTCATTTGAATATATAGTAACGCGAAATGAAATACATGACAATAGGTAAAAATGACCGACCCCTTATAGGATCGGTCATGAGATTCAAACGTCTTTCTGTTCTTCACTATGTGCCAGCGCAATTTCAACAAGCTGTCTGACGTGTTCATCATCTAAAGAATAATAGACGACCTTCCCATCTTTACGATACTTCACTAGCCCTTGTTCGAGTAACGTCCGAAGATGGTGGGATGCGGTCGCATTCGAATGACCGATGACGGCGGCAACATCACAAACACAAAGTTCATGTTCAAGCGTCAAGACATACAGTACTTTCAAACGAGTCGGGTCAGCGAACGCTTTAAACAGACGACTGACACGTGGAGCGTCTAATTGCGCCAATGCGGTTTGCAGTGTCGGTACATCTTCTGATTGAATCCCAATCGTCTCACATTGGGGTACTTTCATATTCTTCACCTCGTCTTTTTATGTGTATAGTGTAGCAAAAATTCATAAAGATATCTGTTATATATTATAGTTGACTAAATCACCTCTGTTATAATACAATCAATACAACAACCAAAACTGTCAGACAATTTACCGAAGGAGGCATTTTCATATGAATGAATGGGCAAGTCGACTCGAATCATCTGTCGAGTTTTATCAAAAATTACCGGATAAGACATGTCAGGAGTGCGGGAAACATATGGACGAACAGTGCGAGTCATACGAAACGACTTGTGCTTCATGTACAGAAAAGCTTCAACTCGCAGAATAAGACAACACCCCTTCGGCTGAAGGGGTGTTTTGTTTACATCGTCAAACCGATGTAGGCTGCAATTAGGCCGAACAGATAAGTCGTTAGTAAATAGAGACCGAATCGGATCCAATCTTTTGTTGCAAACCGCATCAATTCAAGTTTTAAGGTTGAGAAGGTCGTAAACGATCCGAAAAATCCGACTCCTAAGAAAAGGATGAGTGATTGCTGATCGGTGTGCGCATATAAATAGCCTAAACCAAAAGATCCTGTCACATTCACAAACAACGTTGCCCATGGAAAAGTGGAATCAGACCACGTTTTCATGACCTGACCAATTGTGAAGCGGAGAATTGCACCAATAAAGGCGCCGGTCGCAATCCAAACGAACGTCATTCCACTTCACCTCTTGTTGCTTTTGTTCCGATCCGATAGCCAAGCCATGAACTTGATAAACCAAATGTGATGCTGAGGAACACGTATGAAATAGCGAGCAGTACATAACCATTTTCAACTAATTGGATCGTCTCTACACTAAACGTGGAAAACGTGGTAAATGACCCGATCATTCCGGTTCCGACAATCGTAACGAGTTGGGGAGAAAATTTTCCCGTTTGAAGAAATCGATGCGTCATCCATCCTAATAGAAAGCTTCCAATTAAATTGATGAGCAGTGTCGCGACGGGAAACGGGCTCGTCCCGAATGAATCGACGAGTAATCCAAGTCCGTAACGTGCCAATGCTCCAACTGCACCTGCTAATCCAACGTATACGTACAGCATCCAAATTCCTCCTCCACGAAAAAGACACCTGCAACATGCAGGTGTCGATTCAACTGAGGCTATTATACCAAGCTGACGCTGTTTACGAAATAGCTGCCGGAGCAAGGACCGCTTCGATTGCTTCAAACGCTTGGTCGAGTTCTTCTTTCGTGATCACGAGTGGTGGTGCCAATCGAATCACTGTCTCATGCGTTTCTTTGCACAGAAGTCCACGCTCTTTCAGTGCCTCACAATAAGGACGAGCTGCTTCTGTCAATTCGATGCCGATGAATAATCCACGACCACGAACATCACGAATCATCGGATTGTCGATTGATTTCAAACGTTCCATGAAATACGTCCCTAACTCTAACGAACGCTCAACAAGTTTCTCTTCTTCTAACACTTCGAGCGCCGCGACCGAGACCGCGGAAGCGAGCGGGTTTCCACCAAACGTTGAGCCGTGCGATCCTGGGTTGAATACGGAAAGAATCTCTTGATCCGCTGCAACGCATGAAATCGGGAAGACACCGCCTCCAAGCGCTTTTCCGAGAATGTACATATCCGGTGTGACATCTTCCCACTCGATCGCAAACCATTTTCCGGAGCGTCCAAGCCCTGACTGAATCTCATCCGCTACGAACAGGACGTTATGTTGTTTACAAAGTTCCGATGCACGTTTCAAGTAACCTTCTGGCGGAATGATGATTCCTGCCTCCCCTTGAATCGGTTCTACGATAAACGCTGCAGTATTCTTTGTGATTGCCGCTTCGAATGCATCGATATCGCCATATGGGACGACTTTGAATCCTGGCAAGAGCGGTCCGAATCCTCGCTGATATTCTGCTTCGGTCGACATCGACACAGCAGCCATTGTCCGTCCATGGAAGTTTCCTGTGCAGACGATGATTTCGGCCTGACCTGGGATCCCTTTCACTTCATATGCCCAACGACGAGCCGTTTTAACAGCTGTCTCGACGGCTTCTGCTCCCGTATTCATCGGTAACACCATTTGTTTTTTTGTAAGCGTTACCACTTTGTCGTAAAAATGTCCGAGTTGATCGTTGTAAAAGGCACGTGACGTCAACGTAATCTTATCCGCCTGATCCTTGAGCGCTTGAATGATTTTCGGATGGCAGTGTCCCTGGTTGACTGCAGAGTATGCACTTAACATATCCATATAGCGATTCCCCTCAGGATCGGTTACCCAAATCCCCTTCGCCTCCGAAATCACAATCGGTAGTGGATGATAGTTGTGCGCCCCGAATTTTTCTGTCAGCTCAATCACATCATGTGTTTTTGACATATTGCTTCCCCCTTATTCAAAACTATCTTACCCTTTCAGTATATGATGTCCCTCTTTCTTTTGACAATGGCGAACTTAAGCATTCCTTGAATTGGCAAAATCAGGTACACTGACATTAGAATATTCATTTAGCATGACAGATTGGAGGAAATGATGTGGCTTCATTGCGTGATTTAAAGGTAGACCAATTCATCGATGCATTGTCTGTACCGTGTTGTTATATTTCCCAAGATGGTACGGTGCTGTTATGGAATACACATGCCGAAGTATTATTTGGCTGGGAACGCGAAGAAGTCCTCCATCAACCGCTTCCTGTCGTTCGGCAGTTGGAACATGCTCTAGAGACATGGACACCGCTACTCCTTCAATATCCATTTTCAACGACGGCGATGACACCGTTTCAACATAAAGATGGATCCGTCATTTATGCGACCGCATACTTGCAATCTTTTTCACTCGAAGGGATTAATGGTTATTTCCTCGCCTTCCTTCCAAAAGGGTTTGGACCGCTCATCAGCACAGAGCAGTTCAACTTGCTTCATCATTTTCAAGAAATGATCAAGCAATCGACCCATTACTTGGCGACGAACGCAAAAGGCAAGATTGTCGATATTAATCCATCATTGTGTCGTTTACTCGATGCAACGGAGCAGCAACTAATCGGACGAAACTGGTTCGAGCTCATTCATGACTCAAACGACCAGGGCTGCATTTCACGTGATGTCTTAAAGTCCTTGGCGACGAATCGGATCTGGAACGGGGAAATGGCAATCTCTTGTAAAGAGCATGACCAGGAACCGTGCTGGCTCAATTTGACCGTTGTTCCGATTATCAGTGACAATTGCGATGTGATTCAGTATACGGCATTCGGGTTTGATGTCTCAGAGAAGAAGCGTCTTGAAAGAGAAGTCCGATTCCTTGCTTATCAAAATGAGTTGACAGGCCTCTTCAATAAGAAAGGGTTTTTACGTCAATACGGTTCGATTCTTCAACAAATTGATGAGCGGGAAGGACTCCTTCACATCGCCTTATTCGATATCGACCGCTTCAAAATCATTAACGAATCATTCGGGTCTCGCGTCGGGAATGAGCTCCTCATTCAAATCAAAGAGCGCGCACTTCACCTCATCCCGGAATCCGCTTTATTGTTCCATCCGACGGGCGGACTGTTCGGCGTCATGTTCTTTGAAGAGTCAAAAGAAGAAGTGTTTCAATCACTTCGCCATCTTCAACATGAGTTGCAACGACCATTCCGAATCTACCATCACTCGATCATGGTCTCGATTTCAGTCGGCTGTGTGTTTTACCCGTCTTCGGCAAGTTCACTCGAGGAACTGTATACACGTGCTGAAAGTGCACTCTTCAAAGGGAAACAGATTGGGGTCGGCACGATACAATTCGTGACAAAAGATATGGATGCTGCCTTCTCAAGACAAATTCATATTGAGAAAGCTTTATACCGCGCACTCGAAGAAAAGCATTTTTATCTCGAGTATCAGCCAAAGTACGAACTTGCGACAGATCGCCTCATCGGCTTCGAAGCACTCCTTCGCTGGCATCACGAAGAATTGGGACAAATCCCACCTTCTGAATTCATTCCGCTCGCAGAAGAGATGGCGCTCATCGTCCCGATCAACAACTGGGTCATTTTAGAGGCGACGAAACAATTGAAGGCGTGGAAAGCTGAATTTGACCAGCCCCTATCGATGGCAATCAATATTTCACCAAATCAGTTCCGGAGCGACAGCTTTTTGAATACACTCCGAAATATTAAGCAACAACTCCAACTCGACACATCAGATGTCATTCTAGAAATTACGGAAAGCTTGGTCATGCAACAGACCGATGAAATCATTGAACGGATGGAGCAAATTAAACGCCTGAACTATCGACTGTCGATTGACGATTTTGGAACAGGATTCTCGTCCTTACAGTATTTAAAATCGTTCCCAGTCGATGAACTCAAGATTGATAAAGTATTTCTCGATGATTGGATGGCATCCAAATCTCACTTACTCGACGTTATCGTTCATCTTGGGAAGAGTTTGAACCTTCACGTCGTGGCCGAAGGCGTCGAGGACGAAGAAATGCTTCATCATTTAAAGTCCACCGAATGTGATTCATTCCAAGGTTACCTATACGCAAGACCGGCTTCTCCAGAGACGATTGAACAATTACTACGGTCATCAAAAAACTCACCGAACGCATAACGCGTCGGTGAGTTTTTCTCATAATGCAATCGATGATGTCCAAAGACCATATATGCCATACGTGGCACATAACAAAATAATGACAGCAATCATCGACTGTGTGCGCGTCAAGAATGGACGTCCCTGTTCTCTTTCGGCTAAAAGGAAGACGAACACACCTGGTGCGTAAAGAATCATCGCAATCAGAACATATTCGATTCCCGATGCATACAACAGCCATGTCGCATATAGCGAAGCAATCGCGGAGACAACCATCATTCGCAACGATGCCGTCCGTTTTGCCTCCATCCATCCATATAGCGCCGAGAATAGATAAGGAACGAGTGCCGCGATCCCTGCGATACTCGACAAGACGAGATACGTCTGCTCCGAGAACAAGGCAACAGCTGTGACGATTTGCGTAAACACTTGTGTGATGAATAGCGCGTTCACTGGGGTGTCGTTGGCATTCAGTCGATTGAACATTTTGGGAAAGACACCATCACGGCTAGCGACATAAGAGATTTCTGTCGCCAAGATTGTCCATCCGAGCAATGCACCTGTCAATGAGACGAGTAAGCCGATATTGATCAACGTGGCTCCAAACGGTCCGACGACTGCTTCTAACACGTATGCCATCGACGGTTCTGGTAACGCCGCAAGCTGTTCTTGCGTTAGGACACCGAACGAGAAAATCGAAATCATCATATAAATTAACAACGTACCGATTAAACCAATCACTGTCGCTCGACCCACATCTTTTTTTTCTCGTGCGCGCGAGGATAAGACGACTGCGCCTTCGATTCCCACGAATGCCCAAAGTGTTACGAGCATTGTGGATTTCACTTGTGGAAAAACATCTGCCCAGACAAATCCCGACTCGCCCCAAAAGTCGACTCGGAACGTGTCAATCTGAAACGCAAAAAGGATGAGGACGATGAACAAAAAAATCGGAACGAGCTTCGCAATCGTCGTGACGATATTCAACAAGGCCGCTTCTCTCATTCCGCGGGAAATAAGCCAAAATAATCCCCATACCAAGATGGCACTTACGAACAATCGGAACAATCGGTGTTCTGCCGAGAATATTGGAAAAAAATATGCCAACGTGCTAAAAATCAACGTGATGTTTGCCACTGTACCAATCCAAGCCGACATCCAGTAACCCCATCCACTGTTGAACCCGACAAATTTGCCGAACCCCTCACGCGCATAGGCGTAAATACCGCCTTCTAATTCCGGACGCGTGTCCGCTAAAAACTGAAAGACGAAGGCAAGCATGATCATGCCGATGCCCGTAATCCCCCACCCAATTAAAACAGGTCCTACTCCTGCGCCTTGCGCCATGGCACCTGGAAGATTAAAGGCACCTCCGCCAATCATTGTCCCGACGACCATGGCCGCGAGACCGAAAAAGCCGATTCCGGCTGAATGTTGTTTCAAATTAACGCCTCCACTACTCTATAACCTTTCCGAATAACTATACAAAGATACTGTATAATCATTCGTTGATTTTTCTATTCTACTTCCTAAAAGGATTGATGGATAGGTATTCTAAATAAGTTTATATTTTCGAATAATTTGAAAAATTCCATTGCATATTCATCCGAGATGTAGTTTAATTACAACATATTCTAAATTATCAGAATTTTCGGGAGGTTGAAACATGCGTAACAAGAAATGGCTAGCTTTATCGGGGGTCGCATTATTGGCGACGGCAGCTTGTAGTACAGGGGACGACTCATCGAGTTCGGAGGATTCATCTTCTGGCGATGCTAAAAAAGAAATTACAATGGTATCGGCGACAGATTTGCCACAGCTCGATCCGACTCTTACGACAGACTCGACATCGATCATCGTGACGAACAACGTGTTCGAAGGGTTATATCGTCTAGACGAGAACAACCAACCGACACCAGGAATCGCTGAAGATGTCGAAGTATCCGAGGATGGACTTACATACACGTTCAAGCTACGTGACGCGAACTGGTCAGACGGCTCACCTATCACAGCTGAAGACTTTGTCTACTCTTGGAAACGCGCACTCAATCCAGAAACAGGTGCAGAGTATGCGTATATCCTTCAAGACTTAAAAAATGCAAACAAAATCCTTGCAGGCGAAGCGTCTCTTGACGATCTCGGTGCGAAAGCAATCGACGAGAAGACACTTGAAGTTCAGTTGGAAGCACCAGCACCATATTTCTTAGGATTGACTGGTTTCCCAACATACATGCCACAAAAGCAAGAGTACGTTGAAGAACAGGGCGAAGAATTCGCAACTTCGGTCGACAAGACGCTCTATAACGGTCCTTATGTGTTAAGCGAATGGCAAGACAATGCAGGTTGGGTTTATAAGAAAAACCCAGAGTATTGGGATGCCGAAAACGTGAAGATGGATACGATCAACGTAAAAGTCGTAAAAGACGTGTCGACAGGTGTCAACTTGTTCGAGTCTGGTGAAGCAGACTATACACTCCTCTCTTCTGAGTTCGTTCCACAATTTGAAGATAGCGATGAGTTCAAGACACGTGCCGATGCACGAATCAACTTCCTCCGCTTCAACCAAAAGAACGAAGCGCTTCAAAACGTCAACATCCGTGAAGCACTCGCAAAAGGTTTTGATAAGCAAAGTGTGACTGATGTCATCTTGACAGACGGTTCACAACCAGCAAACTATATCGTGGCGAAAGACTTCACGTTCACGGAAGACGGCGCTGATTTCCGTGAGAAACACCCAGACCTTCTCAGCTACAATGTCGATGAAGCGAAAGCTGCTTGGGAAAAAGGACTTGAAGAGCTAGGCGTCGAAACAATCGAGCTCGAGTTCCTCTCGCGTGACGAAGAAGCCTTCAAGAAAGTCAATGAGTTCATCAAAGGTGAACTCGAGAAGAACTTGCCTGGTTTGACGCTCAACATCAAACAGCAACCGTTCAAAAACTTCCTTGATCTCGAAGGAAAAGGTGAATATGACGTTTCTGCCGCTGGTTGGGGCCCTGACTATCAAGATCCAATGACATACCTTGATATGTGGGTTACAGACGGACCATTCAACCGTATGGAGTATTCAAATGACGAGTATGATCAGTTGATTCAATCTGCGAAGAAAGAAGCCGATCAGATGAAGCGTTGGGAAACAATGCAAGAAGCTGAGCGTATCCTTCTTGAAGAAGACTTCGCAATCGCTCCGATTTACCAAAAAGGTGAAGCATACTTAGAGCGTTCGAACATCGAGAACATGTACCGTCACCCGTTCGGTGCCGATGCAAGCTTCAAGTGGCTTGACGTCAAATAATAAGAAAACATCCTTGATACCGATACGGTTCAAGGATGTTTTTCTGTCATGAAAGGGGCTTCAACTTATGAAGAGTTGGACACTTTGGCTCACCCTATTTGCTATTGTAATCTGCACCCTTAATATTGTTGGATTTGATGACAAGAACATCCTATTATTCTTGAGCTCGCCTCCGTTCTGGCTGCTCGAGACACCCTGGTTTTCCTCACACATCATCCACCCAACTTCTTTGCCACAGTTCTCACTGTATATCATGACAGTTTCCTTCTGGTTTATTCTCGGTAGACTGCTCGACCGTCTCACTTATACAGTGACGACCGCACATAAAAAATGACTTCCATCAACCGATGGAAGTCATTTTCATCTATTAAGCCTCACGCTCTGCGCGAAGTTCAGCAGGTACTTTGCCACGTTTTGAAATCACTTGTGCGATTGCAACCAATACGACAAACGAGAGCAATGCCGCGAAGAACCCGATCCAAATCGATGCTGTGATTCCGAGCACCAAATATCCGATTGCTGAGACGACTGCCGCGAGAATCGCGTATGGCAACTGTGTCAACACGTGATCGATGTGGTGCGAACCTGCACCTGTCGAACTGAGAATCGTTGTATCCGAGATTGGTGAACAGTGGTCACCGAACACCGCACCGGCCAATACAGCAGCAAGTGATGCGAGGAGAAGCTCTGGTTCAACCGCCATGATCAAGTCTGCCCCGATTGGAAGCATCAAACCAAACGTTCCCCAACTCGTCCCTGTCGAGAATGCCATGATACCCGCAATCAAGAAGAGAAGTAGCGGCAAGTAAGAAGCGGCGATTGTATCTGTGACGAAGCTCGCCAAGTATTCACCGGTCTTCATATCACTGATGACTGCGATGATTGTCCAAGCAAACAAGAGGATGAGAACAGCCGGCCACATCGCACGGACGCCTTCCCATGCTGCTTTACCATAATCACGTGCCGGGATTTTACGTCCGACAAGTAGAAGGAATGCGACAATCAAACTGATGACAACACCCGCGACGAGTGAGCGTGTCACGTCTGTCGATTCGAACGCCCCAATCAATGAGAAATCTTGACCGTCTGCAGCCAGTGCTTGACCACCTGTATAAAGCATCGCTGATACTGTCGCAATGATGAGCGTGATAATTGGAACGATCAAATCACGAACTTTTCCGCCTTCATGTTCATGCAAGTCTTCGCTCATACCCATCGGCTTCCCTTTTGCTGAATCATACAATTCACCTTGAAGGGCACGAAGTTCATGTGTGCGCATCGGGCCGATGGCAAGTCCAGTGAAGGCGACATACGCTGTCAACAAGAGTGCGAAGACGGCATAGAAGTTCATCGGAATGATTTGAATGAATGCAGAGAACGATGAGTAACTATCAATCGAATATTTCGTCAAAATCCCAGCGATGATGGCAATGATGTACGCACCCCAACTTGAAAGCGGGCTGATGACACAGACAGGTGCTGCCGTTGAGTCAATCGTGTACGCAAGTTTCGCGCGCGAGATATTTTTACGGTCCGTAAGCGGACGACTGATATTCCCAACTGCCAAACTGTTGAAGTAGTCATCGATAAAGATCAAAATACCAAGTCCAAACGATACGAGACGCGCACCGCGTGCTGTCTTGACGTTCGCAGCAGCCCATTCACCGAATGCGCGTGCACCACCTGAGGTTTGAATGATTGACGATAAAATCCCGAGCAAGAGCAAGAATGCAATCAACAAAACGTTCCATTCATTGACGGCTCCGTCCGACCAGAATAAAGCGATAATGTTCGACCATAAGTATTGAATCGAATCAAGCGGATTGAAGCTATGCAAGAGAAGTACCCCTGCGACAATCCCGACACCGAGTGATGGGATAACCTTTCTTGTTGTAATTGCCATAATAATTGCGAGTAATGCCGGTACGAGTGAAAGTACCGAAGTTGAATAATCTACCATGCTGAATTCCTCCTTTTTTAATTAGGATGAGGCCCCCCCTATGCTTAAAAAAACGCAAAGCGAGGGCATCGGCAACAAAGCCGACACCCTCGCTGGATGTTCCGTCTTTCTTAGCCGACTTGGAGCGCTCCATACGTAAATATGTATGGCAGTCCGACGGGTATTTCCCGTCAGCCCAGCACAACCCCACGGACATGGTGTTGCACTTCGGCGATCCTGCCTTTTTGTAGTCCTCATCGTTGTCATCCTCCGACTACTTACTCATCAGCATCGCACCTCTACCTCATCGATAGCACGAATATTCATTTAAAGTTACGTCTAAATTATCACAAGTTGACGTCACATATCAATAGTTTTTTTCATCACGAATGATTCGTTTCAAAACAGCAAGTGCTTCTTGGTCATTCGTCTCTACGGCTTTAAAGAAGTCGTTGAAGAAGTGATACAACACGAATCGGTCAGCGTGAGACTTCGTCTGTTCTTTAATTGTAGAGAAGATGAGGCGCCGCAGACGTCGTTTCGTCTGTGTTTCTTCTGGCAGTTCTTCGCATCGGTCCTTGAAAGCACGATATACAGAATTGATCAATTCCTCATGTTCATCATACGACCGATTGTAAGCAACTTGTTCCATCTGTAATATCCCCCCTTTCAAATTTGACCCGATGAAACTTGTCGTAACTATACCAACTTCCAGTCAGGCATTCAATCGTTATCGACCGTTCTTAACAAAAATCATACGTTAGACCGAGTCAAGTGTTGATGAATGAGAAGGTCGTCACGTCGAACAATCCCATATCGGTCAATTTCAAATCTGGAATGACCGGTAAGGCAAGGAATGACATCGTCAAGTACGGATTGAAATGACGGTGTGCCCCGACAACATCGAGCGCATCGTTTAGCTGTTCGAGAATATCTGCCACCTCACGGTAAGGGCGTTTCGTCATCAAACCACCGATTTCAAGCGGGAGCACGGCGAGCACTTCCCCTTCCGATACAGCGACGACCCCACCGCCTACTTTTTCAAGCGTTCTCGCTGCGAGCAACATATCTTCCGGGCTGACCCCAGCGATGACCAAGTTGTGACTGTCATGGGCTACCGTAGCCGCAAGTGCACCTCGTTTCAACCCGAATCCTGTAACGGGAGCAAGCGCCATGTGACCTGTTCCGTGATGACGTTCGATGACAGCAAGCGTTGCGATATCCTGTGCTAAATCTGCGCCTGATGCATCCGGTTGGAACGTGAGACGTTGTCGTTTCGTCAACAAGCTGTTCGGAAGCACTTGAATGACATCCACTTCCTCTTCGCTAGGGGCAAGTCGGAACGAGTCAGCCGTCAATTCAGGTAACTCGAGTTCGCCTTTCATCGGTTTTGGCACTTCAATTCCTTCAGCATCAAATGTCGCATTCCCTGCTTCGGCGACGAGTGTACCGTTGACATACACTTGTTCGATTTTTACCGATTCGACGTCTGACAAGATGACGAAGTTCGCTTTCTTGCCAGGTGCGATGGCACCAATTTCCTTTAACCCGTAGGCTTCTGCGGCGTGTAAACTCGCTATCGCATAGGCCGTCTCTGGTTTGACCCCTTGCTTGATCGCCGTACGAATGTTGTAGTCAATCCCACCTTCCGCGACTAAATCATCCAAATGCTTATCGTCTGTACAGAAGAGGAAGCGATGGGCGTTGCTCTCTGTCACGGCAAGACTGACCTTCTCCACGTTCCGAGCGACAGAACCTTCCCGAATTTGAACGTAGAATCCACGTCGTACCCGTTCAATCGCCTCTTCTGCTGTCGTACATTCATGATCCGTCATGATTCCTGCTGAACGATATACGTTCAATTGATCAGGGTTGAGACCTGAAGCATGTCCATCCACGACTTTGCCCGCTTGTTCCGTCTGTGCGATCTTTTGAAGCATGTCTTCGCTTCCTGCTTCGACCGATGGATAGTCCATGACCTCACCCAATCCATGGACACCGGGATCTCCTAGAAACGGCGCCAAGTCCTCTGCATACAATTTTGCACCTGCATGTTCAAACGGCGTCGCCGGCACACAGCTTGGTAACATCATCCGGACGTCGAGTGGAAGGCCTTTCGCATCCGCTAACATATACTCAATTCCAAGTGCCCCGTTCACGTTCGCAATCTCATGCGGGTCCGCAATGACTGTCGTGACACCGAGTGGCAAGACCGCCTTCGCAAACTCATGTGGCGGGACCATCGACGATTCGATATGGACGTGCGAATCGATGAAGGACGGGGCAAGCGTCCAAGTTGGATCATGATATTCGACCTCTCCATCGTATCCATCCCCAATTGCCACAATATACCCAGCATCGATGGCGACGTCCGTACGAATCGTCTCACGACTGTACACGTCAATCACAGCGACGTCTTTAAAGACGACGGCCGCTTTCTTTTTCTTTGCGGCGATGTCAATCAAATGTTGTTTCTCCATCTCTCGATCTCCTTATTCAACGTATTTTAACTATCTTACCAAGAATATTCTTTTCGTTGCAATTTCTTTTTCAAGTTGTGCGACAATGATAGCATATCGATCTGAAAGGGGTTACAACGATGCAATATAAACTAGGAGAACTGACACCATACGTCGACCCGACGACTTATCTCGCACCAGGAGCACATGTGATTGGAGATGTGACGATTGGGGCGCACTCGGGGGTATGGTTCAATACCGTCATCCGTGGAGATGAAGGTCCGATTCAAATCGGTGCTTATGTGAATATTCAGGACGGTTCGATGATCCATCAATATGAAGGGTCGCCGACAATCATCCATGACCGTGTCTCAATCGGTCACATGGCGATGATTCATGGCTGTGAGATTGAGGAGGATTGCCTCATTGGGATGCACGCTACTGTGCTCGATGGTGCCAAGATTGGGAAAGGATCATTCGTAGCTGCGGGTGCTCTCGTCACACCAAATATGCAAATTCCTGAAGGGGTAATGGTAATGGGCGTCCCCGCAAAAGTTGTTCGTCCATTGAATGACGAGGATCGTTTCATCATGGAGAGAACCGTTAAGAAGTACGCGAAACGCGCCGAACAATATAAACAGACGTGTGTGCCCTTAAGCGAAACGCACAGTTTGTGAAAGCGTTTACAAGATTCATAAAATGTTAACGTTTCTCTCGAATTTTCTACACAGTTCCTTTGTATACTGATGATGTAGCCAAGCTGACGTATTGAAAGGAGCCCACTCTATGTATCCGAACCACGATCAACTCATGTTAGATTTGTACGCTTCATCGATCAACCCAAGTTATGGTCTTCATATCGATGACTCTTTCGATGACACGCTCCATGGTGCACATCGTGAGGTTTGGGAACGCATGCATTTGGATAATAGTAGAGAAGAAGATTCTAAAAATGGAGGAACGGCTGGATGATTCCAACACCTGTAATTCAAGATTGGCTCGCAACTAAATTAAAAAAATAAACGATATATAGATGAAGCGAGCGAAGGTGATCCCCACGCTCGCTTTTTTATTCGAAAATAGTCAGATGTGCATCAATCGGTTGTCGTGCTTTTGGTGTAGGGATATCTTCTGTGTCATATTTCCCTATTTGCAGGAGACCGATAAACGTCTCCCCTTCCGCCCCAATCATTTCCTTCAACCGTGCATCATCGAACAGTCCACCCGTCCGCCAGACCATCCCGATCTCACGTTCACTTAAGAGCAGTTGAACATTTTGAATGAATGTCGCTGTCGCGAGTAATGCATCACGGTTTCCTTTATCCGTTTCAAAATGTTTTGCCGTCACATACATACACGTCGCCGCATTCAAGATTCGCCCCGTCACTTTTTCACGTTGGCCTTCTGACGCTTCCGAGAAGGCCGGTTCGAGCGCATCGAGTAACACCTGTTTCCCGTCCCCGTTGAACACATACACATTCCATGGCTCGACTTTATTATGAAACGGTGCGTGATGTGCCGATTGCAACACCTCATAGAGCACTTTCGTATCGATCGGTTCTTCCTTGAAAATCCGAACCGTCCGTCTTTCCTCAATTAATTGTTGTGCTGCTGTCTTTGTCATGACCGTCACTTCCCCTTCTTTTCTCTCCTCTATCATAATTGAAAAACGTTCTCATTTCAAAATCAAAAAAAGACTACAGATGACTCTGTAGCCTTAAATCGATTGTCCAATAACCTCACATGCCACCAAATCTTCAAACGTTTGGCGACGAACGACAAGGCGATGTGCCCCGTCCTTCACGAAGACAACTGCTGGACGAAGCATCTGGTTATAGTTGCTCGCCATCGAGAAATTGTACGCTCCCGTTGCTTTGACGAGTAACAAATCACCCGGCGTGACCGAAGGAATCAAGGAGCGGTTCGAGATAATATCCCCCGACTCACAGCACGCTCCGACAATTTTCGCCTCGAGCGTCTTCTCTTCATTCATCCGAGTCGCTGCCACGACTTCGTATTCCGCGTCATATAGCGCCGGGCGAATGTTATCCGTCATCCCCCCATCGACGGACACAAACGTGCGTACGCCATTCACTTCTTTGACGGTTCCTACTTCATACAGTGTGGCACCGGCATTGGCAACGAGCCAACGGCCTGGCTCAATCCCGATTTTTGGGAGTGGCAACTCACGAGCCTCTACCTCGTCGATTAACGTTTCCATCACCCGCTCCATCGTCTGTGCGAAGTCGAGACGCTCGTCTTCGTCTAAGTAAGCGACACCGAAGCCACCACCGATGTTCAGCACATCCGTCGTATAGCCCGTCTCCTGACGAATCGTATCCATGAACCGTACCATCGTCTTCACCGTATTGATGAAGAGGGTCGGATCTTGAATTTGAGAGCCGACATGACAGTGAATCCCCTTCAACTGTAAATGTTCCGCTTCTAACGTCGCACGAACCGCATCTAAATACGTATCGTCATGCGTCGGGAAACCGAATTTTGTATCAACCCCACCCGTTTGAATCGCCGCATGAGCACCTCCAACAACTTGAGGCACGATGCGGAGAAGGACATCGACTTCACGATTGTATTCAGCCGCAAGTCCTGACAAGAGGCTGATTTCACGCATGTTGTCGATGGTAAAGTGTGTAATCCCCTGTTCGAGCGCGAACGTGATGTCAAGGATCGTCTTGTTCGACCCGTGGACGTGAATGCGCTCCGCCGGTACACCGGCATGCAGTGCCACGTACATTTCACCCCGTGAGACGACGTCGACACTTAATCCTGCCGCCATCACTTTTTCATACACAGCCGCAATCGATAATGCTTTTGACGCGTACAACGCATATGTGTTCGGATACTTGTCTAGAAACGCGTCTTGAACGATCCCAAGGCGACGCTCTAGTTCTGGCTCACTCATCATATATAAAGGTGTCCCGTACGTCGCTTGAAGTTCACGGACGGACACGCCTTCGATCAAACATTCTGATTGATTGGTGGTGTACATACAATTCCTCCTTCAAAGCGATGTGGGACACGCCACGAACGGGCACAGAGCTGTTCTGAGTTGTTGGCATAGCCAACGCGTGTCACGTCATCGATTTTCGTTTCTATGCCATACAACGTCACACGGTCGCCGATCTGCACATTCTCGTCGACTTTGATGAAGCTATGGCTCATAAAGATGTTGCTGACGAACGGATAGGCTTTCCCGTCAATATGAACAGGCAAGTGACGTCTCGCCCGCATCAATCCATCTCCGTATCCGACCGGAAGTACGGCGATGCGTTCCTTCGTTTCGGCTGTGTATCCCGTCCCATATCCGACATGAGCCCCCGCTTCAATGTCATGGACCGCGACCACTTCCGTCTCCCAATAGAAAGCAGGAACTAACCATTCAACCGGTTCGACCGATGAATAGCCATATAAGAAGATCCCGACACGTACATGTGTGCAATGATGCAGACGCGAATCGTCTTGAAGCGTGGCCGCACTGTTCGCTGCATGGATCAATTCAAACGTATGACGTTCCATCAATCGTGTCGACCAATCAGCAAACCGTTCGACTTGAACGCTGTGCTCGACTTCCGCATTGTCTGCGTCCGCGAGCGGGAAGTGCGTACATAATCCGACGAGGTTCAGTCCTTCATTTTGACAGAAAGCGACGATTTGTAGTGCTTCTTCAAACGTTTTAGCACCGAATCGGTTCATCCCGACATCTAGTTTTAGATGCAGACGAACGCCATCGAGATGCTCTCGCTGTGAGACGAGCCACTCATATGACCCGATGGCGACGTCAAAATCGTGGGCATGCACGTGTTGCCACGTATAGACCGGGTTCATGACGAGGACACGAGCCGATTGCGCATACGTCCGAACCTCGATCGCTTCTTCGATTGTTGTCACCATGAAGTGACGGACCCCTTCATCATACAAAGTCGTCACAACTGGCTCCATCCCTAGGTTATAGGCGTTGTTTTTCACGACTGCAAACACGGGGCGCCCGAGCGCTTCAATCCGACGTTTGTTCTCGCGAATCGCATTCAAGTCAATTGTGACTCCCATCGTTCAAAACTCCTTTACTCTTTAACTGCTGATTTCACGAACGTGACCCAATCGCGGTGTTCCGGAAGTTGTCCTGTCACGGCCTCGCGATAACGTGTCAACATTTCTGTCGCAACCTTCTGGACGCCTCCACCAATCGAGATGTGGTCGACCTCGATGACGCTCGTCACTTCGGCTGCCGTTCCCGTCAAGAAAATCTCATCGGCTACATATAACTCATCGCGCCCGATGTGACGTTCTATGACTTCATAACCTCCATCACGCGCAAGTTGCATGACCGTCTGACGCGTGATGCCATCGAGTACGGAACAATCGAGCGACGGTGTCGTAATCGTCTTCCCTTTGACGAGGAAGATGTTTGCAACACTCGCCTCGCTGACGTTTCCGTTCATATCGAGGGCAATCGCTTCATCAAATCCGTCACGAAGCGCCTCTCCTTTTAGTAACTGTGAGTTCATATAGTTCGATGCTGCTTTCGCTTGCATCGGCATCATTGTCGAAGACACGCGGCGATACGAAGCTACTTTTGCCCGAATCCCAACTGTTTTACTGAAATATTCACCGAGTGGCCAGCACGAGATGGCAACGTGTACCTTCGTTTCTGCTGTCGGCATAAGCGCCTGCCAAGGTGTTCCGAGGAAGACGAACGGGCGGATATAACATGCTTCAAATCCGTTTCGCTCAATCAATTCCATCGTAGCTTGTTCGAGTTCATCTACCGTATAAGGTAGTGTGACGTGGTAGTATGCACACGAGCGAACGAGTCGCTCCAAGTGTTCACGTAAGCGGAAGATGGCTGGGCCTTCCTCCGTGTGATACGCGCGAATCCCTTCAAAGAACCCACTTCCGTAATGAATCGCGTGTGTCATGATACTCGTGTTTGCGTCAGTCGGCTCAATCCAAGCCCCGTCTTTCCACATCCATTGTCCATACTGTTCCATAATGCAACTCTCCCATTCCTCATTGTTTATATTTTCTGTCTATTATACGTTAGAGAGAGCGTAAGTCATCAACAAGTTGCGTTTTTTCAGAAGTTTTTTCATCTTTCTGTTTGATGACGCGTGCCGGCGTACCCGCGACGACAACACCTGGAGGAACATCTTGCGTGACGACACTCCCAGCTGCGACTACCGCATTTTCCCCGACGCGAACCCCTTCCAAGATGACAGCGTTCGCTCCAATCATGACGCCATCTTCGATGATGACCGGATCTTTTGAAGGTGGCTCGAGGACACCTGCGACCACGGCACCCGCTCCGAGGTGGACGTTCTTCCCAAGCGTTCCTCGCGCGCCGATGACGGCATTCATGTCGACCATCGAACCGTCTCCGATGACTGCACCGATATTGACGACAGCACCCATCATGACGACGGCGTTGTTCCCGATTTGTACATGGTCACGAATGAATGAACCTGGCTCGATTCGTGCATTGAGTTGTGTCGTGTCGAGCATTGGAACGGCACTGTTACGACGATCATACTCAAGGTGTGAATCGGTGATGACCGACGCGTTCGCTTCTAAGAAAGCGGCTGCGCGCTCCGCAGTCGTCAAGAACAGCTTCGACTCATCCGTTCCGAACGCTTTCGCTTCCTCGATTTCAAGACCTGCCAATTGGCCGTTGACGTAAAGTTTTACCGGTGTTTCCTTTTTTGCATCTTTAATATATTGTGCGATTTCATAAGCGTTTGTGAGTAACATGAGTAGCCTCCTCGTATAAGTTCGATAGATTATAAAGTCCTGCCGGGCGGTCGATGATCGTCGCTGCCGCGGCAAGTGCCCCGTTTGCAAAGACGCGTTTCGATAACGCGGTATGTTTCAATTCAATCATTTCATCATCTCCGGCGAAGAGCACGGTATGCTCCCCGAAGATCGTACCACCACGAATCGAGTGCATCCCCAACTCTTCGGCACCACGCGCTTCTCGGCGTGACGTTCGTTCGTAAATCGGTGTCACCTCTCGTTTCGCTTCGATGGCACGGGCTAATAGCTCCGCCGTTCCGCTTGGCGCGTCTACTTTCTTCCGATGGTGCGCCTCAATCACCTCGATGTCATAACCGAGTGTGAGCGGGACGAGCTGATCGAGCAACTGCTTCAGCAACGCGATCCCGTACGATGTGTTATAAGACTGAAAAATCGGAATGTCTGTTGATGCTTCTTCAATCTTTGTAAGCTCCTCAGGTGTGAACCCTGTCGTTGCGATGACGAGCGGAATGTTGCGTGACCGCCCGAATGCGAGCAAGTCAGGAAGTAATGCCGGATTTGAAAAATCGATGACAACGTCGACTGGTGCATCTACCTTATCTAATGAGGCCAGATGCTCATCACTTCCCGGTGACACGATTGCCGAGACGTTCACGTCTTGCATGTTGGCGACTTCTTCGACGATTCGTCCCATCGCACCAAATCCGTGAATCAATACATTCATTGTCTCACCTCGTTAAACTGCTCCATCGCCGATAGTAATTTTGCTTCGGCCGTCGCGCTCATCGGGACGAGCGGCAGACGTGGCGCGCCGAAGGCAAAGCCTTTCGCTTGAAGTGCCGCCTTCACCGGAATCGGATTCACTTCTGCGAAGAGTTCGTCGATGACCGGGAGCAGGCGTAGCTGCCATGTACGCGCCGTCTGGAGATCACCTGCTAGAAGTGCTTCTGCCAAGGCGACGGTCGCCCCTGGGTAGACGTTTGACAAGACCGAAACGACACCTTGAGCGCCCCATGCCATATATGGCAAGATTTGATCGTCATTCCCGCAGTAAACGGTGAATCCTTCCGGAAGATGAGCCATCATCTGTGCCATGACCGAGATGTCCCCACTCGCCTCTTTCAAGGCCGTGATGCGCGGATGTTCCGCTAACTCCCCAACCGTTTCAGGTGCTAACGCGACACCTGTCCGTGACGGGACGTTATATAGCATGAGCGGAATCGGTGATGCATCCGCAATCGCTGTAAAGTGAGCGAGAAGCCCGGCTTGTGTTGACTTGTTATAGTACGGGGTGACGACCATCGCCATCTCTGCCCCAAGTTCTGCGGCCCGTTTCGTTTTCTCGATACTGAGAGCCGTGTTATTCGATCCGGTTCCCGCGATGATCACCGCTCGTCCGTTCGCGACCTCCACTGCTCGAACGAGCAATGTCTCGAATTCCTCATTCGTCAGTGTCATGCCTTCGCCGGTCGTTCCACCGATGACGAGTCCACTCACTCCCTCTTGGATTTGGTCTTCAATCAATGCCGTCCATGCCTCTAAGTTTAACTGCCCATCTTCTTGGAATGGGGTCGCTAGTGCTGTCGCAACTCCTGTGAACATGTCATCCCCTCCTTATTTTGTCGCTGTTTGACTGATCATGCATTGTGCGATTTGTACCGCGTTCGCCGCTGCCCCTTTTCGAACGTTGTCCGCGACGCACCATAGGTGGAACGTATTCGGCTGAGAATCATCTCGGCGAATTCGACCGACATACACCTCATCGGTCCCGTTCGCATCAAGCGGTGTCGGATATGATAGGTCGGCCGGACTGTCCATAACCACGACACCAGGCGCATCTGCGAGTACGGCTTTGACTTCTGCGACCGTCGCATCCCGTTCGAGCGTCACCGTGATGGATACCGCATGACTGTTTCGCACCGGTACGCGGACGCACGTAGCCGTCACACCGAGGTTCGGCGCATTCAAAATCTTACGCGTCTCCTCAATCATTTTTTGTTCCTCTTTCGTATAGCCATTCTCTAAAAATACATCGATTTGCGGCAACACGTTATCATAGATCGGATACGGATAATTCGTCGGTTCCTCGCCACGCGCCCCGCGCTCAAGGTCATCAATCCCTTTTTGCCCGGAACCCGATACAGCTTGATAAGACGTATAGGCGACACGTGTCAGTCCATACACTTCCGAAAGCGGTGCGAGCGCGACGACCGATTGAATCGTCGAGCAGTTCGGATTCGCAATGAGCGTCTTCTCTGGGCTGAGCTCGACCCGATTCACTTCCGGCACGATGAGCGGAATTCCTTCTTGCATTCGGAATGCGCTTGAATTGTCGATGACGATGACCCCTTGTTCACTCAAGCGTGGCGCATACTGTTCACTGATGCTCCCACCGGCAGAGAACAAGGCGATATCGATTGGGTCCGCATAAATCGAATCGTTCAGCTCGCGAATCACGACCGGTTGTCCGTTCACCTCAACCGTCTTTCCTGCTGAACGGGCTGAAGCATATAGTCTCAGTTCACTGATTGGAAATTCGTACTCTGTTAATACATCAATCATTTTTTGTCCGACGGCGCCAGTTGCGCCGACGACAGCTACGTTATACATCGTGCTTCCCCCTTATAAGTTGAAGCGAGCCGCAATGGCTGCGACGGCCGCTTCCACGTCTTGTTCTTGAATCGTATAGGAAATGCTGATTTCAGAAGTCGTGACTTGATAGAACGGGATGCCCATCTCGCGGAATGTCGCGAACAGTTCTGATGCGACGCCTGTTGCGTCTCGCATGCCGATTCCGACGACAGAAATTTTTGCATGTTCTGTGTGACGATCGATTTTGATTTGTGGTAAGGTCGCTGTCAATTCTGCGAGCGCCTCTTCCAAAAATGCTTCTTCATCGAGTGGACATGTGAACGAAAGGAACACTTCTCCATCGAACGCCGTCTGCGAAATCATATCAATGTTGACGTGGCGTTCTGATAATCTTTCAAAGATGTCCGCGACTCCGGCTGCCGTGTGCGGGATATGTTTGATTGAGACACTGAGTACGTTTTTGACAACACTCACACTCGTGACTGCTTTCTGTTCCATTGCTTGTGTCGTATCCATGATCCATGTTCCTCCTTCGCTCGAGAGCGTCTTTCCAACAAAAATATTCACGTCATACTTCTTGGCGAGCTCGACGCTTCGCATCTCCATGACTTTGGAGCCGAGTGCACTCATCTCCATCATTTCGTCGTAAGACACCGTGTCTAGACGCTTCGCCGTCGGATGAATTCGCGGGTCTGTCGTATACACCCCAGCCACATCTGTATAAATTTCACAACGTTGACTGAGGACGGCTGCTAGTGCGACTGCTGTCGTATCCGAACCGCCACGCCCGAGTGTCGTGACGTCTCCCGCTTCATTCACACCTTGGAAACCAGCGACGATTAAGACATCGTACTGACGTAACTTCTCGTGCAACACTTCTTTACGAATCGCTTTAATTTTGCTTTTCGTATGGATGCCCATCGTATCAATCCCAGCTTGTTGCCCGGTGAGTGAAATGGCCGGTACGCCTCGCGAGTTCAAGGCGATACTGAGTAAACTGATCGTCTGTTCTTCCCCGACGGCGAGTAGCCGATCGAGTTCACGAATCATCGGGCGCTCCGTGATTTGTTTAGCAAGCGACAGGAGCGAGTCCGTCGTCTTGCCCATCGCCGAAACGACGACGACCAATTTTTCACCGGTCGCCACACGTGTTTGTAAATAGTCCGAAATGGCTTGTATTTGTTCGATTGTGGCAACAGAGCTGCCTCCAAATTTCAGTACGGTTGTCATCAAGTTCCCCACTTTCAAGATGTCCACCAACAGAAAAAGCGGCAGACCGGTAGGAAGCACTCTCCCTACGGTCTGCCGCTTGTACGCGCAGTTGAAAAACGATTAAAAAATCGTTCCGTAGATAGCGCTCCATGGTAGTTGACCATGGCAGTGTAGGCGTTATTCACGACTACCCCAGCCTCCGTTCACACGCACGTGAACGTTGACTTCGGCGAATTTCCCCTTTCGGCTCGATCCGGAGTGCGTCCGTTTCAATCAAGCTTACTCATGTCATTCGCAACCTCTATCTGTCAGTTGTTAGTATTAGTTATAACAAATCGAAATCTTCTTGCCAACCTTTTTTTAGAAAAATGGGATATTTCAAAAAAGGATTACCACGTTTTCCGCATCATTCGGTGTGGGATATTCGCATCTAAAAACTCATCTCCGAACGCCTCGTACCCGAGTTTTTCGTAAAATGGGAGCGCCGTTAGTTGTGCGCCTAAGCGCAACTCACCTAATCCTTGATGTTTTGCGACACGTTCGACTTCATTCATAATTTCTTTTCCATATCCATGACCTCGAGCCGCCTGAATCGTCGCCACTCGCTCCACTTTCCCGACCGTCGCATCCACGGGGCGAAGGCGTGCTGTCGTCACCGGTTGAGCGTCAATGAGACCAACAACATGCGTACAGACATCGTCTAAGTCATCGTATTCGAGACTAGCATCGATTCCTTGTTCCTGAATGAATACGACTTCTCGCACGTATCTGGCCTGGTCAATCAACTGTGCTTCTTTTCCCGATTGAATGGTCAACATGGTAAAACCCCCTCTTGCAATCGTCTCACTATTTCTTCCATCCCCCGTTCTAGTTCCGATACGGAAGTGAATCGAGCTTGTGCTTGTTTATGGTTTCCACCACCGCGACCGATCTGCATCTCTTGAAGTGCCGCTCGGAGGAACGTCCCTACCGCGATATCGTGAGTCCCATCATGCATGACAAATAATTTTTGCGCACTGTAGTTGGCCCCGACCGCAATGCGTCCTGTCGCGGCAATCCGTTCAATAATTGCGGTCGTCAATGTTTCGGCCTCGGTCCGTCCCACATGTAACGCTACATAATTATCTTCTTGTAAGACTGCCTTTACTTTCGCTTTCGCAATCCGTTCCTCGAGTGTTTTGATTTCTTTTTCACGTTCTAGTCGAATCGTATGCTCTTCAATCACACGTGCCGCCACCGTTTCATTCGTAGTCGAGAATGTGTGGTGAATCGTCCGGAGCGCTTCACGTGCTCGTTGCGTCGCCTTTAACGCACGATTTCCGGCAACATACGTCAAGCGGATGTTGCCTCTCACTTTTTTGAGCGAGGTGACTTGAATCATGCCAAGTTGTCCTGTCATTTCAACGTGTGTGCCGCCACACGCATTGTAATCAATCCCTTCGATTTCGACGATTCGAATCATTCCTGTTCGATCGGTCGCTTTCCGCAAGCGTGTCCGATCGACTTTTTCGTCCGGGATTTCATAGACATGAACCGGATGATTGTCAAAGATGAGTTGCTGGATCTCTTGCTCGAGTACTTCAATTTGCGTCCAGTCCATCGCTGCCGTCTCAATCTCAATAGATGAATCCTCTTCCCCGATTCCAAAGCTGAGCGTACGAATCCCATGTCGGTCTTCTAATATCGCTGTTAACAAGTGTTGGGCAGTATGCTGGATGGAATGGTCTCTTCTCACGTCCTCATCGATTCGAACCGCTACAGGTGTACCCGTAGATAATCCTTCTGACAAGAGGTGCCACACTTCACCATCTTTAATTTGCACATCCAATACATTATGCGAACCGATTGATCCACGGTCAGCCGGTTGACCGCCGCCTTCCGCATAAAAAGGACTATTCTCGAGCGTATGCCAATGCCCTTTATTGTCCTGTTTTACTGAGGTCACGATTGTATTTACTGTATGTTGATCCATCTTGTCCTCCACCTTCTCTCTATAAATCTGTTCAGACAACTAGTCTTATTTCGTCTATAATGAAACATACATCTTCTCAGTCAGGAGCGAAATGATATGTTAGAAATCGATAAACAATCTCCGTTACCTATTTATTATCAAATTGAAGCGTACTTAAAGCAACAAATTGATGACGGATTGTTAAAACCAGGAGACACCTTACCCTCAGAGCGAGAATTTTCCGAACAATTTCATGTGAGTCGTATGACGATTCGTCAAGCCATCATGAACCTCGTCAACGCTGGTTATTTGAGTCGGCAAAAAGGCCGGGGCACATTCGTTGCGAGTCAAAAGATTGCGATGACATTGTCCGGATTGACGAGTTTCTCTGAAGAAATCAAACATCGAGGTATGCGACCGCTCAGTCGTCTTTTGTCCTACGAGGTCATCCCGGCAACGGATCGAATCGCCCAGCAACTGAGTATCCCGAATCAAACGCCGGTATACGAAATGAAGCGACTCCGACTTGCAGATGATCATCCTCTCGCGCTCGAGACCGCCTACATTCCTGTCCGTTTATTGCCTGACCTGACGAAAGAAGACGCAACCGGTTCCATTTATGCGTACGCCGAACAGCACGGTTTACGTTTGAAAAATGCAACACAGACACTTGAAGCCCGTAGCGCCGGTCCCGAGGAAGCAAAACTGCTAACCATTTCTCCAAACGCACCGGTATTGCTGATCGATCAACGTACCTATCTCGAGAACGGTGACATGTTCGAGTATAGTCGTTCACTCTTCCGCGGAGACTCCTACTCCTTGACCGTCGCGATGGATCGCATATAAAAAAAGTTTGCCCCGAGAGAGGCAAACTTTTTTTATTGTGCTTCGTACGTTATTCCGTTCGGGTCTAACGTGTAAGACTCCAACTCCGTGTCCGTCATCGGCTCCACAGGATTGCCTGCGTCCGCTTGTTGTACACGATAGCGTACTTCTTCAAGAAGCGGTTCATTCAAGAAATAGTAGAAGTGGCCGTCATCTGCGCGGGCACCTTCACCTGTCAATTGATATTGCACCGTATTGTGCAACGCACCGACATCTTCAATCAAGCGCATATAATCATTCGGTCCGAGCGTCGTCTGCATGTTGTCACCGACGGCTTTCAAGACTTTATCGTAGTTATTGATCAGTGACGTGCCAAGTGATTGTTCGAGTACGGCGTTGATGACTTCCATTTGGCGTTGTCCACGGCCGATGTCACCACGTGGGTCGTCATATCGGTTTCGGACGTAGGCGAGTGCCTCTTCACCAGAAAGTTGCTGAAGTCCCTCTTCGATTTGAACGGTCTCACGCGAGGCGTCATAACTGTTTTGTTGTGATGAGAACGGTACGTCAATCTCAACACCACCTACCGCATCGATGAAATCAACAAACCCTTGGAAGTTGAGCGAGACGACATGGTCGATTTCAACGCCGACCAAGTCTTCGATTGTGTTCGTTGCCATGCGCATCCCGTTGTTCGGATTCGATTCATCCATCGAACCAAAGTAATAGGCGTGCGTAATCTTATCTTGATCAAGACCCGTCTTTCCATAAGGGATGTTGTATCCCGTGTAATCGATATTCACGTACGAATCACGTGGGATACTGAGCATCGTCGTCTGTTTTTCTTTCTTGTTCAAAATGACGACAATCATGACATCCGAGCGTCCATACTCTCCACGCGCTTTCTTTTGTGGAGAAAGGTCAGTCCCTAAAATCAAAAACGACTCTGTGTCTTCTTTATCAAAACGAGTCGGTTCGACTGTTGGGTCGTCCTCTAATGTGACCTGGGTACCGGACAACATGTTGTGGGCTTTATAAAATGCGGTACCGTAAATGCTAGACCCAGCAATAATCGCAATCAGCACGAGGGCACTAAATACCTTATAAAACGCAGACGGACCTTTGCGCTGTCTACGAGTATGTGTTCTAGAATTCATAATGGTCTCCTTCGAGTCAAAGTAATAAGCTTCACTCATTATAGAGGAAAGTGTGAAATTTGTCGAAAACGTTTTGATGACAAATTCATTTCTTTACATTTTCCCACAGTTGAAAACAGAAAAACCTGCGGAGATGTCTCCGCAGGTTAGTTAAGCCCGAATCGTGAAGAATCGTGTTGCCGCTTCTTGCCCTCGAGCTTGAAGGGCCTCTGCACAGCGCGATGCCGCCGCTTCATCGAGTACGACCGTTACACCAGGATGTGCTTGCAGAATCGTCGCCGGCCAGTCGACCGTCGGTACGCTTTCAATCATATGTTGTACAGCTTCCGCCTTCCGCTCGCCTGTCGCTACGAGAACAATCTCCCGCGCATTCATGATTGTATCGAGTCCCATCGTGATGGCGTGGGTCGGTACATCTTCAAGCCGATCAAAAAAGCGACGGTTTGCCTCCCGTGTTGATTCGGTGAGTTCAGTCACATGCGTCTTCGCGTCAAGCGCTGTACCCGGTTCATTAAATGCGATGTGTCCATTTTCCCCGATTCCAAGGAGTTGCAAGTCGACACCAAGTGTTCGGACGAGTGCTTCATACCGTTTCGCTTCCGCTTCGGGATCTGGCGCATCGCCTTGAGGAAGATGGCTTTGCTTGAATGGTACTTCGTCAAACAGTCGGTCTTTCATAAAGCGGTTGTAGCTTTGGGGATGCTCGGGTGACAGTCCGATATACTCATCCAGATTGACGCTCGTCACATGGCTACAATCGAGCGCGTCTTGTTTAAACATTTGATACATTCCGACTGGCGTGCTACCTGTGGCGAGACCGAGTACGAAGTCATGCTTCCCTGAAATCCGTTCTTTGATGAGCAAATATGCGATTCGTTCCGCGTCGTTCGCTGATTTGGCGACTAATACGTTCATCTTTGATCCTCCCGTTCATATGCGATGTTTCCTTTGACGATTGTCATCTGAACATGTGCTGTGTCATCCCAGACGACAAGGTCCGCATCAAACCCCGATTTGATGTCTCCTTTTGTCGTTAACCCGAATTCTTTTGCCGCATTCGTCGCAGTCATCTTGACCGCCTCTTCCACCGTACATCCGGTATACGCTTGAATGTTTCGGAATGCTGCATCCATCGTCAACACACTCCCTGCGAGATTGCCGGCTTCAAGGCGGGCAGCGCCGCCTTCTACGATGACCGGTTGTCCTCCCAATTCATACTGTCCGTCAGGCAAACCTTTCGCTCGCATCGCATCCGTGATGACGACGAGTTCATCTGCTCCTTTTAGACGGTAAGCAAAATCAACCATTTCCGGGCGGCTATGAATCCCGTCTGGAATGATTTCGGCCATGACACCTTTCTCTAACAGACAATATCCGACCGTTCCCGGTTCCCGATGATGCAAGCCTCGCATTTGGTTATATAAGTGTGTTCCATGTTTAACGCCCGCCTGTTTATTCTCTTCGAACGTCGCACTCGTATGTCCCGCAGAACCGATTGCGCCTGATTCGCGAAGCGCTTCTTCAAATTCACGGGCTCCTGGTCGTTCCGGTGCGTACGTGACGAGTCGAATATGGCCTCCAGCAAGCTGTTGCCATTTTCGAAACTGTTCCGCATCTGGGTCGATGATATATTCCACCGGTTGCGCCCCCGCCATCTCTACGTTAACGAATGGCCCTTCCAAATGAATTCCGGCGATGGTCGTATCTTCTGTTACCATGACGTTTCGAACGGCTATCAACGCTTGTTCAATCGCCTCTTTCGATTGAGTGATTGTTGTCGCAAAGAATGACGTGACGCCTTCTTGTAGCATGTCTTCACTCAATTGACGAAGCCGTGACTCGTCCGCGTCCATCGTATCGACTTCATATCCCCCGTGAATATGGATATCGATGAGACCAGGTGTGACGAGCGCACCCGAGACATCAATCACGTTCTCATCTCGTTGCACAAACTGTTCCATCGATCCGATTTCGTCAATCGATTGGCCACTCCACCTGATATACCCTCGCTCCCATGTTTGTTCTGCTGACACGATATGAGCATTGATCAATGTCCCCACCGGTTCACACTCCTTTTTGTTTTCCTCCATGTTATCATACTGGATAAAAGTATAGTTGTATAGACCAATTTATAATAAATAAAAGATTGTTCACAATTGCGAACAACCTTTACGTCCTTATGTCGATTGGAGCGTCCCGTAGCGCCGGACAATCCATACGAGTCGGAGGAATAATAAGACCGCTCCGGCGGCCAGCCCGGCAATCAATCCAATCCAATAACCGTCTGGTCCGAATCCAGCGTGTTCCGCCAATACATAACCGAGAGGTAAACCGATGACCCAATAGGCGACAAGAGAAAGGACCAACGTTATGTTGACGTCTTTGAACCCTCGTAAAATCCCTTGAATCGGTGCGGCGACAGCATCTGATAACTGGAAGAACACGGCGAAAATCATAAAGTGAGCTGCGAGGTCCACGACCGTCGGATCATTCGTATAAATGGCAGCGACCCGCTCATTTTGCCAAAACAACAATGCACCAGAAAAGATGGAGACAGCGAGACAAAGCGAGATCCCAATCTTCGCATATCGAACGGCATCTTGCAGCCGTCTCGCGCCGAGTTCGTATCCAACGACAATCGTTAGTGCGCTCGATGCCGAAAGCGGGAGCATATATACGAACGAGGCGAAATTAATGGCTGCTTGGTGTGCCGCGACGATTTGGTCCCCGTATGAGCTAAGCAGTAGCGTGACCGCCGCAAAGATACTAACCTCCGCAAAAATGGCAAGCCCAATTGGCGTCCCGAGTTGCAACAACTCTTTTTGTCTGAGCCAGATGATGCGCTCAGTCGTCCGTAAAAACTTATATTCACGGAATGGTTTTCCGTTTCTGACGAAAAAGAAAGCCATGAAAAAGAGCAACCAATAGGTGATGCTCGAGGCAATTCCTGCCCCGACGCCGCCATACGCTGGAACACCGAGTTTTCCAAAGATGAAGATGTAATTTAATCCGACATTAATGGGTAACCCTAATAGTATGAGGATCATCGAGACCCTCGTCTTGCCGAGCGCATCCATGAGTGTGCGAAGCACGTTGAACAAAAACATCGGTAAGACGCCGAAACCAAGTGCAAGTAAGTATTGGGTCGCGATTCGCTTCCCTTCCGTACTGAGTCCCATTCCCTCGATTGCAATCGGCACGAGGAAAGACCCTAATGTCAGCGTAACAATACTCAGTATGACGGCTAAGTAGATACCTTGAAATAGCGTGCGTTGAATCTGTTGACGATCCCGTGCGCCAAGCGCTTGCGATACAATCGGAGCCACCGCCAGCAAGATTCCGCTAAGTCCGGTATACACCGGCATCCATAAGCTTGATCCGACACCGACGCCTGCCAGATCGACCGCACCCGCGCGTCCGGACATGACGGTATCGAAAAAGCTAATCAAATAAAAAGACACTTGCGTGACTAGGATTGGGAAGAAAATCGTAAAGAATAGTTTTATTTTTTCGTTTAATGAATGTGTTTGGTACATGGACAACCCTCATCTCTTTTTCAGAAAGGAAACAATATCATGAATCAACGGCATGCAGAAAAACTTAAATTTGAGCTGTTAGAAACGTGGAACACGTTCAATCACTACGTGACCGAAGCTCTCACGTTCAACAATTCCGAGGATATTCACCGCGCCCGCGTTCATTTACGAAAGCTGATCACGTTCATGCAAATCTTTGAGACGAAGCCTGCGACGTTCCGGCAACTCAAACAATTGATGGAAGCACTCGGTCATGTGCGTGACCTCGACGTACTCGTCGAACAGTTTGATGCCGAAACGAATCTCGATGAAGCGTTTCTTCAAGCGATGGAAAAGCAACGTGCCATCGAACGAACGATTCTCTCAACTCGAGTCAGTGAAAAGATGACCCCTTCGCTCGATCAACAAATCCGCCGTTTCATCGGAGGACCTTTATTTCGTGCGTTTAAAAAAACGAACGCCTCTCCGATGTTAGAAAAGGCGAAAAGCGAGCGCAAACAGCGTATTCGCATCTATCATGAACAAACCAATGGGAAAGATCAAATCGAAGCGCTCCATAAAGTCCGCTTGGCCGTGAAACGTGAGCGATACTTACATGAATACTTGTTAAACTACGAGTCGGACGCGTCCATGGACACCGTCCGTACGTTAAAAAAGATGCAAACCGAACTCGGTGAGATGAACGACCATGACCAACTGTTGAAGCGTTGGCGTTCGTTCACACCGCCTGTCGACCTACAGTCTGCGTATGATACAAAAATCAAAACGTTGCAGCACGAACTGGATACATCCGTTGAACATCTAACCATTTAGCGCGATGTATACCGTTCAATCAACAGTTCGAGCAACTTCATCCCCGCAATCGAGTTCCCTTTTGAATCGAGCGCTGGACCGAAGATGCCAAACCCGACGTTACTCAAATCTAGTTCGTGGTTCCCAACCGCTAAAATGGCGCCGGACACTCCACTCTTACCTGGAAGACCGACACGGACGGCAAACTCCCCCGAAGCATCGTACATGCCACATGTCGTCATGATGGCTTTGACGATCCGAACAACACGACGCGGAATCAATTCTTCCCCTGTATCCGGGTCCTCCCCGTTCCCAGCGAAGACACGTCCGATTCGTGCCAAGTCAAAGCAGTCGATTTCAATGGCACACTGTTTCGTATACACATCAATAATTTCATCGACGTCTCCCTCTACAATCCCATGATGACGCATAAAATAGAGGAGTGCGCGATTCAAGTCGGTCGTCTCGTATTCAGAGCGGGCGACTTTTTCATCGTACGTAATTTCCTCCACCGGTCGATTTAACAACGTCGCTAAAAATTGACGGAACTGATAAATCTTTAACTCAGCCGTCTCCCCTAAAATCATACTCGTCACTGCTAACGCCCCCGCATTGATCATCGGATTCAGCGGTTTTGACGGGACCGTCTCCTCGAGTTTCGCAATCGAGTTGAACGCATCGCCCGTCGGTTCCATCCCTACTTTTGAAAACACATAGTCTTCCCCAAACTCCATCAGCACATAGCAAAGCGTCAGCGCCTTCGATACACTTTGAATCGTGAACTTATGATGAACGTCCCCAGCGTGAATATACGTACCGTCTGGCAAACAAATCGCCACCCCGAGTAAATCATTTTTCACATGCGCCAGTTCCGGGATATAGTCCGCTACTTTCCCTTGAGCTGTGTACGGACGACACTCATCAATCAAGTGGTTCAACTGTTGTTCGAGTACATTCATTCGATCACCTCATGTTCCATCAAATTTCAACCGGGTCATCTTATCATATTATCCGTCTGGCGGTCCATCTTCTTTATACCAGTCCTCATCCGCCCAAATCATCGATGGACTTTCCTCGTCCCCGACCAATTTTTCCCCATGTCGATTCATCGTCACAATAAATCCAATCACACCTGACACAATGACAGTCGCGACAATGATGAAGGCGATCATCTCATCGTCCCCTTTCGAATTCGTGACAAATTTGTCTAGAACTCCGTGACACTTATCCTATGTCTGCGTCTACATTCTCGGTACCGTTAGTAAGAAAAGAATTTTAAAGAAATGGGTGAATCGATTGAATCAGATTGCAATTATCGGAGGTGGCATCGCCGGGCTGGCCGCGGCACATTATGCCAAGGTCGCCGGCGCACACGTCACACTGTTCGAGGCACAGGACCGTCTCGGCGGAAAAATCAAAACCATCTATCGAGACGGATTCACATTAGAGACCGGACCGGATGGCTATATGGCACGAAAGCCAACTTTGACGACTCTCATTACCGACCTTGGCCTTGAGGACCAACTCGTTCGTTCTAAAACCGGGACCTCTTACATTTATGTCCGTCAACAACTGAGACAGATGCCAGAAGGATCGGTCATGGGGATTCCGACTAAGTTTTGGCCGATGGTTAAAACGGATCTCTTTACGTGGAGAGGAAAATTTCGTGCCGGACTCGACCTCGTGATTCCGCGTGTGTATGAAGGGGAGGACATCTCGCTCGATCGCTTCTTTCGGACGAGACTCGGTTCAGAAGTCGTCGACACGATGATCGAACCCCTTCTGTCCGGGATTTACAACGGAACGCTTGATGATATGAGCATCGAGTCTACTTTCCCTCAGTTTATCACGATTGAACAAAAAACTCGCAGTCTGATTCTCGGAATGAAAGCACTCACACCACCTGTTCAGGCTGGGGTGAAGCCGTCCGAGACCGGAAAGTTTTTATCCATCGACCAAGGGCTCGGTGCGCTCGTTGAGGCGCTCCGTCCTTCCATCGACCGCCTCGTGCTGAATACAATCGTCAAGTCCGTAAGACCGCATGAAATCACATTGGCGGATGGAACGGTCGAGCAGTTTGACGGCATCATCCTTGCGACTTCCCCAAACATGCTCGGGCCGCTACTCGGATTTTCTGAAGCCGAGCGTTTGTCGACTCGTAAGCGAACGTCCTCGATGACCGTTCTTGCCGCATTCGACGAATCAGAAGTCGAGGCGCTAGACGGAACAGGTTACGTCATCGCCAAATCGGAAGGCAACGCCTTGACCGCTTGCAGTTGGATGCATAAGAAGTGGCCGCATATGGCACCTGAAGGGAAAGCGTTGATTCGCATGTACATCGGTTCTGATTATGTTTCGTCCTTATTGCACGAGGACGATGATACGATTGCATCATTCGCTTTGCACGAGCTCCGTCGTATTCAACAAGTCGGGACACCACTCTTCACGAAAGTCGAACGCCACGTTCAAACGATGCCCCAATACGAGGTCGGTCATAAAGAGGATGTCCGCGCCTTTGAACAAGCACTCTCGAAGTGGGACGGAGTCGAGGCGTGTGGCGCCATTCTCCATGGGGTTGGTTTACCAGATTGTGTTGATTCTGCAAAACAAGCGGTTAACAACCTAAACCTCAAGCAGGGGGTGATGGTATGAAGCACATCGACTATCACGAGAACCCGTTTATCGTCATTTGGGAAGTAACGCGTGCCTGCGCGCTCTCCTGTGTCCATTGCCGGGCCGAGGCACAGTTTCACCGATACGAAAATGAACTCGACACGGAAGAAGGAAAGGCGCTCATTCGAGAGATTCATGCGATGGATAATCCGATTCTCGTCTTCACAGGTGGCGACCCCCTCATGCGTGAAGATTTGTTTGCATTGACCGCGTACGCTTCTTCTCTCGGGATGCGAGTCTCGATGACACCTTCTGCCACACCGCGTGTCACGCATGACGCCGTAAAACGAGCAAAAGCTGCCGCTTTGTCACGCTGGGCGTTTTCTATCGACGGTCCGGACGCACAGACGCACGATTACTTTCGAGGGACACGTGGCAGTTTTGAGCGTACCATCCGAGGAATTTCCTACTTCCGAGAAGAAGGGATGTCTTTTCAAATCAACACGACGGTGACCGAATACAATGTCGATCGCTTGCCCGAAATGGCGAAACTCGTAGAGTCCCTCGGTGTATCCGTCTGGACGCTCTTTTTCCTCGTCCCGACCGGACGCGGTTCACTGTTACAGCCCATTTCTCCCGAGCGACATGAAGAAGTGCTCAAGTGGGCGTTCTCACTACAGGAGACGGCACCGTTCATCATCTCGACAACAGAAGCCCAGTTCTATCGGCGGGTGGCACGACAAGAAAATCAGCGGCGAAAAGCAGATGGGCTCCCCCCAATCGGACATCCGCATGATGATTTAGCCAAGGCACCACGTGGGACGAATGACGGGAACGGGTTTGTCTTCATCTCGCACACAGGAGACGTACAGCCTTCCGGGTTTTTACCGATCCATTGCGGAAATGTAAGAACGACACCCCTCGCTGATATTTATCGTCACCATCCGACGTTCAAGGCGCTACGTGACCCCGATACACACCAAGGGAAATGTGGCTATTGTGAATATCGCTATCTTTGTGGTGGTTCACGGGCGCGGGCATACGCAGTTACGGGAGACTATAAGGAATCAGAGCCATATTGTATTTATCAACCTGAGCGACGAAACGCTTCACCTTTTTGATTCCCATTTATTTCCTCGAGGTGTAAGATGAAACTATATGATTCTTATGCTGTGAGAGGAGACATGTAGATGCAGTCTTTGCCGATTGATGGATTGTTCTATGTTGGGCTAGGTACGATTTTTCTTGTAACGGCTTTACTCGGGTTCGGAATCAAACGATTGACGAAACATGGCATGACGGGGTTTTATGCCCTACTCGCAACGAGTCTTGGTTTATTCTTTTGGTTACTGCTTTGGTTCCAGGAAGCGACACGCGCCTTGTTCATGGGGACCATCCCGTGGCTATTCAATTTATTTTTCGGAACGGTGCTTTACCTCATCTTTGTAGGCATCAGTTTTCTACTCTTGAAACGACAACCTCGGCATACATAAAAAGAGGAATCCGATCGGATTCCTCTTTTCTTATGCATTGACCGTCGACGGACGTAACGTCAATTCCCCGTTTTCGACATCGATGACGACCGTTTGGCCATCCTCGACATCTCCCGCTAGGATACTCCGGGCAAGCTTCGTCTCAATCGTTCGTTGCACGTAACGATTGATTGGACGAGCACCGAATTGAGGCTCGTACGCTTCATCGGCGACGAACGTTTTAGCTGCATCCGTGATTTCAATATGAATCGAGCGCGTCGTGAGCCGTTCACTCATTCGACCGACTGCTTTCTCGACGATTTGACCGATTTGATCTTTCGTAAGTGGATGGAACAAAATCGTTTCATCGACCCGGTTCAAGAATTCAGGACGGAAATGTCGGCGGAGCTTATCAAGCACTTGACGCTCTTCATCCTCATCGATCACACCATCTTTCGCCGCTTCGAGCAAAATGTCTGCTCCAATGTTCGACGTCATGATAACAATCGTATTTTTGAAGTCGACGATGCGACCGTGCGAATCGGTCAATCGACCATCATCGAGCAGTTGCAACAAAATATTGAAAACATCTGGGTGTGCCTTCTCGACCTCATCTAACAAGAGAACGGAGTAAGGGTTACGGCGAACCGCTTCCGTCAACTGCCCGCCTTCTTCGTAACCGATATATCCCGGAGGTGCACCGACAAGTCTTGATACGGCATGTTTCTCCATATACTCACTCATATCGAGACGAACGATATGATCTTCTGAATCAAACATCGCTTCCGCGAGCGCCTTCCCGAGCTCGGTTTTACCGACACCCGTCGGTCCAAGGAAGAGGAAGGAACCGATTGGGCGGTTCGGGTCTTTGATTCCGGCACGAGCCCGGATGACCGCGTCACTGACCAAGCGAATCGCATCATCTTGACCGAAGACACGCTTGTGTAGCACCGTTTCTAAGTTGAGCAGTTTATCCCGCTCTCCTTCTGTCAGTTTGGTCACCGGAATACCGGTCCATTTCGAGACGACCTCGGCAATTTCTTCTTCCGTCACTTCTTCGCGTACGAGTTCACGCGTCACCGAACTCGCTAGCTGTTCCGCTTCTTCTAGTTCTCGCTCGAGTTCTGGGATTCGTCCATATTTCAGTTCTGAAGCCCGATTCAAGTCGTAGCGACTTTCTGCCTCTTGTAATTCGAGACGTACTTTTTCAAGGTCTCCCCGGATTTGTTGCACGCGGTGCGTTGACTCTTTCTCATTTTCCCAACGAAGACGTAACGAGTCAGACTGTTCACGGAGTGATGCCAATTCTTGTTGAAGTGCTTCGAGACGCTTCATGGAAGCCGCGTCACTCTCTTTTTTAAGCGCCGCTTCTTCGATTTCAAGTTGCATGACCCGACGGACCAATTCATCGAGCTCAGCCGGCATCGATTCCATCTCAGTCCGAATCATCGCACACGACTCATCGACGAGATCGATAGCCTTATCCGGCATGAACCGGTCGGTGATATAGCGATTTGATAGCATCGCCGCCGCGACGAGAGCGTTATCGTGGATGCGTACTCCGTGGTGAATCTCGAAACGTTCTTTTAAGCCACGCAAGATGGAAACCGTATCCTCGACGTCTGGTTCAGCGACGAGCACTTGTTGGAAACGCCGCTCGAGTGCAGGGTCCTTCTCGATATATTGGCGATACTCGTCTAACGTCGTCGCACCGATACAGTGCAATTCTCCACGGGCGAGCATCGGTTTTAACATGTTTCCGGCATCCATCGACCCTTCCGACTTCCCAGCCCCAACAATCGTATGCAGTTCATCAATGAAGAGGATAATCGTGCCTTCTGCTTCCTTCACTTCTGATAGGACGGCTTGAAGTCGTTCCTCGAATTCACCGCGATATTTCGCACCAGCGACGAGTGAACTCATGTCGAGACTGAAGATTGTTTTGTCTTTCAAACTCTCCGGCACGTCTCCGCGAACGATTCGCTGAGCGAGTCCCTCGACAATCGCCGTTTTCCCGACACCCGGTTCCCCGATGAGGACCGGATTGTTTTTCGTTTTCCGACTCAAAATCCGGATGACGCGACGAATCTCACTATCGCGTCCGATCACCGGATCAATTTTACCAGTCTTCACTTCTTGAATGAGGTCTCGTCCGTATTTCGTCAAGACGTCATACGTCGCTTCAGGCGATTTCGATGTGATGCGGCGATTGCCACGTACGGCGACGAGCGCCTCGCGGAGTCGTTCTTCCGTGATGCCTTTTCGCTCAAGCATCACCTGCGCCTGACTGCTGTTCAACAAGATACCGAGTAAGATATGTTCGACCGATACGTATTCATCGTTCATCCCTGTCGCTTCCCGCTCGGCCGTCGTCAACACGCCTAACAAAGAAGCAGAAATCATCGGTGTCGTCGGATTTTGAAGTTTTGGCGCATTTTTCAAAGAAAGCGCGACTTCTCCTTCAATCTCAGATACGTTGATCTCCATTTTTTGAAACAGCAACGGCGCAATCCCGTCTGTCTGTGAAATCATAGATGCCAACACGTGCCACTCATTGATTTCACTATGATGATATTGTTTTGCTAACGCCTGTGAACTGACAATGCATTCATGTGCTTTATCTGTAAAACGATTAAAGTCCATCACGATTCCTCCTTATCCATTAACGTTCGATTTGCTCATAGACAGAACGGTATGTTTCATCAAGAGGCAGGTCGACCTCGAGTTGTACGAATAAGTCAGAACGTACTTTCGAACCGGTCATGACACCGCGACCTGGAATGCGCATCCGTTGCCCCGGTCGGCTTCCAGGTTTCACTTTCAACTTCACCCGTCCTCCGTCGAGTGTTGAAATGATGACGCTCGATCCATCTAAAAACTCGAGCGGACGCAATCGTTTCAACGTCACGATATGCTCTCCTTCACGTCGGTACGTATCGTCATCCGCAAAATGAAGCTCGACGTATACATCTCCTCGGTTCCCTGATTGTCCGACTCGGCTGCCTTTTCCTTTCAACCGCAACTTCTGACCTTCATAGGCACCCTGTGGAATTTTGACATTCACCGTGCCTGTTTGAAGTCGAAGGCTCACTTTCGATTCCTTCGTCAATTGGCTGAGTGGGATATTCACACGAACGGTCTCATCCAAGTCTTCTTCGACAGCTTGATCAAAGAAGCTCCCGAACATATCTTCAAATCCGAATGTTCGCGAAGTCGTACGCGACCCACCTCCGAATTGTCGGAATAAATCTTCGAACTGGGACGAACCTTCCCCGTAAGTTTCTCCACCGCCACCAAACCCCTGTCCGAACGACGGTCCATCCGGGCTACCATATCGATCATAGTTCGCTTTTTTCTCTGGGTCGCTCAACACGTCAAACGCTTCTTGGACTGACTTGAATCGCTCTTGTGCGCCAGGATCTTTATTGACGTCCGGATGGTACTGTTTCGCCAACTTCCGGTATGCACGTTTAATCTCTTGTTCGCTCGCCCCTTTTGAGACACCGAGCTCGTCATAATAGTTTTTAGCCATATGGATTCACCTCACCTATCCCTTTCCCGTTTCTGTTAACTCTATTCTACTCAATTGGTCAAATAAGGTCAAAGATAATCCTTTCACTTTTCATACGAAAAAAAGAAGAAGTTCGTTTCAAAAAACGAACCTCTTCTGAATTAGAAGTATACTTTTGGACTATCCATGCCATCCTCGAACACAATCGTCACTTCAGGGTCGCCACCGAGTGATGTCACGTTGATGCGGACCGGGACATTCCGGCTATATTCCCATCGGTTTTCAAGCAAGCCGACAACGTGTTGGGTGAATCCGACAAGTTCGGCACGACTATAGAATTGAATCGGGATATCGATTTCAAGTCGTGACAAATCGCCGTTCTGATAAAAGCCTTTCCCAATCATCCCGCTATAGTCTGGGAACAAATCGGCAATTCGGTCACTGAAGAGCGTAAATTTCTGTGCATCCTCGCGTACGTCATTCGTTGCCGTCGCAGATGGGAAGTAGTAGTACTTCTCATCGATGGCTTTCCAGTCACCTGATGTGACCTCATCATCCGTTCCGACGAAAGCGGATTTGATATAGTTCCCCGGCGTCGGTGAACCTTGCGTCGACTTCATATAAAGCGCGACGTTTACATCCAAATCTTTAAAGTCTTCTCGCTTCCGCAATTGAGCGACGAGTTCGTTCGCCATCCGTTCCCCTTCTGCGATCACTTTTTTCTGATCGAGTTTCACCGTATAGGTCGGTCCGTAGTTCGGTGCCTGGAAGACATACTCACGGTTCAAAATGAGTGCAAACGACACACCGCCAAGCTGATATCCGCTATCCTCTTTTGTCATATAGTTCTGTTCCACGATCGAAGCCAAATATAGAGGTGACTTCTTGTTCGCATCGACGAACTTGTCGTCTTCGACTTCGGCCTTCCCATCCGCATAAGCCGGGTTGAGCGGCGTCAATCCTTCGTTACTCCCTCCTTTACGTCCGAGTAAATTGGATACGTCTTCCGCGTTTAGAAGTTGCCCCTCTTGATAAGCGAATTTGTCTGGGTCAAACGCATCTGTCGAATGGCGCATGAGACCGAGTTCGACTTCTTCAAGCTCTAACGACGAACTCACTTGACGCTGGGCAAGTCCTCGCGCTGCTGCGGCTTTGAAGGGAATGACCATTTGATAGTAGGAATCACGTGCTTCGATCGCTTGTGTGACGCCTTCTGTTGCTGTTTCTTCGCCGGTCGGTGTCGCTTCTTCTTCACCCATCGGGATTTTCATTGAACATCCGCTTAACAAAAGCGCAGAGGCGATTGTCGGGATGACGAGTTGTTTCCATTTCATCTATGTCTAGCTCCTTTGAACATCGTTTCCTATTTCACTTTGTCCATTATAACAAAATCGTTCCACGAAAAAAGTATCGAAGCGGAATCAGAACAAATCCCTCCTTGATCAAACAAGAAGGGATACACGATTATTGTTTTGTAGATGGGTGCTTACGACGAATCATCAAAAGGAGTCCAGATGCAAACAAGAGGAGTCCAATCATCATATGCCACGTCTCGTTCGTCTCCCCGGTCATCGGGAGTACATCTTGCGAATACGTGTCGACTTCATCGTCAGGCTTCACTGGAGGAGCCTCTCGCTCTTTTACAACCACTTTCACGACTGGTGGTTCCATCTTTGTTTCTTCTTTCTCAGGCACTTGCTTCGGTTCATCCTCTTTTACCGGAACGGGTTGTTTCACCGCAACCGGTACATCGACGGAACGGATCACGTTCACTCCTTCATTCACTTGGAGGGTAAACGTTGCCTGTTGTACTAATTCTGCCCCAGCTCGTGTGTCATAGGACGGGAGCAGTGGGAGTTCAAATGAAATGGTGACCACTTCTTCCGGTCCGAACCCGTTTACGAATTCAGGGATGGCTTCGACTTGCTTCACGAATCGTTCATTCGCCATCTGTTGCTCCTCATACGTTAAGGCACCACTCGGCCAAGTGAGCATCACGTCAGACAAAAACAAGGTAACGTTAGAAGTGTTGCTCACTGTATAGGTGTATCGAATTGGTTCACCTGGCTGAACGGTCGCCATCTCACTCGTCCCTGTCACTGTAAAATCAGGTTGTTCCAAAAGGACGATTTGTTGACTTTCTGCTGTGACGATGCGGTCGTATTCATCCACTCCTGTCACACGAAACAGACTACCAATCTCAGGATGCGTGCTGAATGAATAGTCAGACGGAACGGATAAGACAGCTGTCACCTCGACCCGTTCATCGGGTAAGAGACCATCTTCTCCTATCAATTCATACAAGCGATCAAACACGTGTTGATTCAACGATTCGATGGCAAGACGGTCAACGTCCCCGCTCACATACTCGTGGGAGAAGTTCGTCACCGTTAACGGTGCGTCTCCTGTATTCTCTACGATGAACGTATACGACAGTTCACCTCCGACAACGGCTTTGTCGACCCCGGCAATGTTCTGCGCTTCTAGCGCGAGCGCCGGTAAGATCGGCTCGATTGCTGGTTCTTCGATAACCGGTTCTGGTTCTGTTGGTGGTGTCACCTCTTCCGGTTGATTTGGTTCTGTGACAACAGGTGGTTCCTCCACTTCGACAGGATACGCTTCCGTGATGGAGTTCGGGATGAACGTATACGGAACGCCTTCAGCGTTGTAAAGTGTCACCAAATCAATCAACGAATCATCGACTGTTTCCGCATCGATCATAAATCGCCAAACATTGGCTGATTCACGAACTCCATAATACGTGACATCTTCGTATACAAGACTTGATTCATATAATGTCTCGACTTCCTCGTCTGTCAAATCCACTTGAATATATCGGAATGTGGTCGTGTCTGCATGTGCGACGTGGTAGGGGATCAGTGTTGAAAAGAGCATGAGGATGGTGAATATAGCAACGAAGCGCTGGATGTTATGTGTCATGGTGTCGGTCCCTCCTCTAAGGTGAAAAATGAGCGCGCACATCGATGTTTGCCCGATGACGGATTTCACCACGTAGAGGAATGAGGGGATGTGTGTGTGAAAGTCATGGTGTCAAAGGGTTCTCCCGCAAAAATATATTAGCATTTTGATATAGTTAATCTATACCCTTCGAACGCTTGTGCGAACCTGTTCAATCTCATAAATTTTTACAACAGGACACGACAAAAAAAGACGTTCGCCGTAGCGAAACGTCTTATGCATGTTCACTTAAAAAATCGAGAAGCTTTACCTCATCCCATACTTCGATGCCTAACGATTCAGCTTTCGTCAGCTTCGAACCAGCCTTTTCACCTGCGACAAGTAAGTCTGTATTTTTACTCACACTTCCCGTCACACTCGCGCCGAGGAGTTCAAGCTGCTTCCCTGCCTCCCCCCGCGTCATCTCATGTAATTTCCCGGTCAATACGACCGTCTTACCAGAAAGGGGTGCCCCTTCAGCCGTTTGGCGTTTTGTTCCTTTGAAAAACAAGTTCACACCCGATTCTGCTAGTTCACTGACGAGTTCACGTGCTTCTGGTTTTTCAAAGTAAAGAACGATTGACTCGGCCATCTTCGTCCCGATTCCATCAATCGACGTCAGTTCTTCGACCGTTGCATCGATGATGGCTTCCATCGTCTCGAACCGCTCTGCAATCAACGAAGCCGCTTTTTGTCCGACGAGACGGATGCCGAGGGCGAAGAGCACACGTTCGAGCGAATTTTGTTTCGACTGTTCAATTGCCGAGAGCAAGTTCGTCACCGACGTCTCACCCATACGCTCGAGTCCAAGTAAATCGTCTCGGTTCAGACGATACAAGTCGGCCACGTTATGGACGAGTCCTGCTTCATGGAGTTGCGTAATCACTTTTTCACCGAGTCCGTCGATATTCATCGCTTGTCGTGAGACGAAATGGATTAGCCCTTCGAGCAGTTGAGCCGGACACTCCGGATTGACACAGCGATGATCGGCCTCACCCTCTAATCGGATCAATTCGGACCCACACGCAGGGCAATGGGTTGGGAATTCGATTGCTCGTTCTTCCCCGCTTCGTTCACTAGCAAGTGCTGATACGACAGCCGGAATGACATCCCCAGCTTTTTTAATGACGACTCGGTCACCGATATGAAGGTCTTTTTCTTTTATAAAATCTTCATTGTGAAGTGTCGCATACGTTACCGTTGATCCTGCCACAGATACCGGAGCGAACCGTGCCCGCGGTGTGACCTTCCCAGTGCGACCGACGCTGAAATCGACGTCTTCAATTGTCGTCACGACTTCTTCTGCCGGGAACTTATACGCGACGGCCCAGCGTGGACTTTTCGCTGTGAAGCCGAGTTGTTCTTGTTCTTCGTATCCAGCCACTTTAATGACGATTCCATCGATTTCGTACGGGAGTTCACTACGCTTCGTCACATACGTTTCGATATAGTCCCAAAGTTCATCTGCCGTCTTACATGTCGTATAGTCTCCGCTTACGGCGACGCCAAGGCGTTTCAAATAAGCGAGTGACTCATCGTGTGACGCGACGAGATCGTCTTGTGACACCAAACCGTAGGCGAAGAAAGCCAAATTTCTCGATGCGGCAATTTTAGAGTCGAGCTGTCGGAGTGAACCGGCCGCTGCGTTTCTCGGGTTGGCGAACAATGGCTCACCGAGTCGTTCCCGTTCATCATTCAATTGTTCGAACGAACGCTTCGGCATATACGCCTCACCCCGCACCTCAAACGTCACATCCTCTTGGAGACGAAGCGGAATAGCGCGAATCGTCTTCAAGTTTTGCGTGATGTCTTCACCTATCGTACCGTCCCCGCGCGTCGCGCCTCGAACGAGACGACCGTCTTCGTATTTCAAAGAGACGGCGAGCCCATCAAATTTTAGTTCAGCTACGAATGTCGGTGTGTAGCCAAGGTCTTTCTCGATTCGCTCCACCCACTCTGCAAGCTCTTCTTTTGAAAAGACGTTCCCGAGTGAAAGCATCGGTGTGTCATGCGTCACTTTGACGAACGCGTCGAGCGGGGCTCCTCCGACGCGTTGTGTCGGGGAGTCCGGAGTCCGAAGTTCTGGATAGTCTGTTTCGATTTGAATCAGCTCGTTCATCAAACGGTCGTACTCTGAATCCGGTACACTCGGCCGATCGAGCACATAATATTCATAACCATATTGGTTTAACGTTTTGCGAAGCTCTTCTACACGTTCTGCCATCTCCATATCTTCACCTCATGCTTTTTCGATTGGGGCAAATTTAGCCAATAGACGCTTGATGCCGACTTCTGGGAATGCGATGTCGACTTCGAGTTGGTCGCCTTCTCCACGCGTTTGGACGACTGTCCCTTGTCCCCACTTTTTATGATTCGCTTTGTCACCAACGTTCCAGCCGACCGTTTCGGCGCCTGAAGATTGAGCGAGCTTCGGCTTCGGTTTTGAGCTAAAGCCGTTCACCGGCAACTTCCCTGGTGATTCAACCGGGTTCCACGGCATCGGCTTTCTCGCCTTACCGGACCGTTCTAACAACGTTTCTGGCAATTCATGCAAGAACCTTGACTCCGGGTTGTTTTGGAAACGACCGTACAACATCCGCGACTGAGCACGTGTCAAATAGAGACGTTTCTCGGCTCGCGTAATCCCAACGTATGCGAGGCGACGTTCTTCTTCCATCTCTTCTTCATCGTTTAATGCACGGCTATGTGGGAAAAGACCTTCTTCCATCCCGATTAAGAAGACGACCGGGAATTCGAGTCCTTTGGCCGAGTGCAACGTCATCAACGTTACTTGATGCGACTCGTCGACTTCATCAAGTGAATCGAGGTCGGACACGAGCGTCAAATCAGTGAGGAAGGCGACGAGTGACTGTTCATCGCTTTCTTTTTCAAAGTTTTGAGCGACTGACAGGAACTCTTGTAAGTTCTCAAGTCGACTTTCTGCTTCGAGCGTCTTCTCAATCTTGAGCATCTCTTCATAACCCGTCTTCTTCAATACTTCTTCGACGAGCTCTGAAATCGAGAGATAGTCCGCCATTTGTCGTAAGTCCATCATCATCTGGCGGAAATCTGCGAGCTTCGTCGCCGTACGCGGCGCAATCCCAGACAGTTCGATGTCACGAATCGCATCCATGAGTGAGACGCCCTGCATATCCGCAAAGTCTCCTAGTTTGTCGATTGTTGCGGCTCCGATGCCTCGTTTCGGTTCATTGACGACTCGAACAAATGAGATATCCTCGTCCGGGTTTGCGATCAAGCGCAAGTACGCCAAGACGTCCTTGATTTCTTTTCGCTCATAGAACTTCGTCCCGCCGACCATTTTATACGGGATGTTGGATTTAAGGAGCATCTCCTCGAGACCACGTGACTGGGCGTTCGTCCGATACAGGACCGCCATCTGACCGTAGTCCATCCCTTCCATCTTCAGTTCTTTCATCTGGTTCATGATGAAGAACGCCTCGTCACGGTCATCGGAGGCGACGTGGAGTAAGAGTTTCTCTCCTTCATCGTTCTCAGTCCACAAGTTTTTATCTTTACGGGAAGCGTTGTTTTGAATCACGCCGTTCGCCGCTTCCAAAATTCGCTTCGTCGAACGATAGTTCTGTTCGAGTAAGATGACGTGAGCGCTCGGATAGTCTTTCTCGAACGTCAAGATGTTGGCGATATCGGCACCGCGCCAACGATAAATCGACTGATCTGAGTCCCCGACGACACATAGGTTCTCGTGTGCTTGTGCGAGAAGTTTGACGAGCGTGTACTGTGCCCGGTTCGTATCTTGATACTCATCGACGTGAATGTATTTGAATTTCTTTTGATAAAACGCCAAGACGTCCGGCGCCTCTTGGAATAAATGGATCGTCTTCATGATCAAGTCATCGAAGTCGAGTACGTTGTTCTGTTTCAACTTTTTCTCATACGCCGTGTAGACGTCAGAGATGATTCGTTCATATGGATTGTTGCCGACAAGAGCCGCTGCGTCCTTTGCCGTGCGCAACTCGTTCTTATGATTTGAAATCATCCCGAGAAGTGTACGCGGTTCATACTTTTTCGGGTCGAGGTTCAACTCTTTCAACACTTGTTTGATTGCCGTCAATTGGTCCGAGGCGTCTAAAATCGAAAAGCTTCGGTCATATCGAATGCGATCGATATCGCGTCGTAAAATACGGACACACATCGAGTGGAATGTGGAAATCCAAATGTCTTCGGCGACTCCACCGACGAGGCGCGCAATCCGGTCTTTCATCTCGCGTGCTGCCTTGTTCGTGAATGTGATCGCTAAAATGTTCCACGGTGCCACTTGCTTTGCCGCCATCAAATAGGCGACACGATGTGTCAAGACACGGGTTTTACCAGACCCCGCACCCGCCATGATCAACAGAGGACCATCCGTGTGCTTGACCGCTTCCGCTTGTTCCGGGTTCATGCCTTTGACTAATTCTTCGCTAAGATTATACATAATCGTTTCCTTCCTTGTTCCAAACGTTTGTTCTTATTTTATCGGAGTGCTTGCACAGTCGCAAGTGCTCCCGCTAAGTCTTCATAAATGATATTGCCGACGACAATCGTATCGGCGTACGCTCCCATCAACTGAGCCGATTCCGCCCCATCGATGCCACCTCCGTAAAAAAGGTGCGCCTGTGGTAACGCCAATCGAATTTCTTTCAAGACGTCGACATCGCCGAGTCGTCCGCTGTATTCGATATAAAGTGACGGGAGTCGGAACAAATGATGTCCGACTTCGGCATATGCCACGGCTTCTTCTAGCGACAAGTCGCATCTTGATTCCGTCACGTGCGCCACTTTCGCGTCTGGATTCAAGACGAGATAGCCTTGTGCCGTGACATGACGTGAATCAAAGAAATGACCGTAGCGCTCAAATGCACGCGCATGGTGTCCGACAATCCATTCTGGCATTCCGGCGTTAAGCACGGTCGGTACAAAGTAGTGATCGAAGCCATCGATGACCTGGCTCGGTTGACTGATTTCAAGGGCGACCGGTAATCCGGCATCCCGGACTCTCGCAAAAAGTGCGAATGTATTCTCCGCATTGACCCCGTCCGTCCCACCAATCAAAAAAGCGTCGGTGCCCGAGTGAATGAGCGCATGGAGCGCCTCCTCGTCGAGATGCTTATTCGGATCTAATTTAAACACATGTCGCCATGACTGAAATTTCAACTTGTTCCCTCCCATCGAATCCTTCTCTAGTGTATCGATTTTTTGCATCGCGTGCATCTCTCCATTAAAAAAAGACTTGCCGAAGCAAGTCACGAGCGTGCCGTACGATTCCGTTCCCGATCCGTTAACCATTTCGCAACTAGCAATGCGAATAGTGCATATACCGGGACAAACCAGAGCGGATTCGCTAAAAAGAATCCGAGCACTGGAATATCGAGTAATGGTGAGTCTGGCGAACAGAGCGCCGTTCCATTGACGACCGCGATGAACGGAAGGACCGGAACGATAAAAACATATCCAAAGTTAATCCAAAATGCTTTCATATGACGATCTCCTTATCCTAAGATAATTGATTCTTTCGGATAGTTATACATCCGCTTCGGTTGTCTACGTTGCAAGATGAGAATAAAGGCAATGACCCCGATTCGACCGATGAACATGAGAATCGTCAGCACCCATTTTCCGACGTTACTGAATTCAGAAGAGAGGCCAACAGAGAGTCCTGTCGTCCCGAACGCGGAACATGCCTCAAATAAGATTCGTGTCAATGAGGCATCTTCGAAATAAGCCATGACCATGACCCCAGATAATAAGACAGCAAGCGACACCGTAATGATGACGAATGCTTTCCAAATATCCTCGAGAACAATCTCACGACCGAAAATTTTAATCGACGAGTCACCACGAATAAACGCGACGACACCGAGAACGGCCACGGCAAATGTTGTCGTCCGAATCCCCCCACCGACAGACGATGGGGAAGCTCCGATAAACATGAGGATTGATAAGAGCAACATGCTCGCTTCTGAGAACAAGTTGACATCGACCGTCGATAATCCACCGTTACGTGTCGTCACGGACTGGAATAATGAATCCGAGAGAGATAGCCAAAGTGGCAAGTCTTTGAATGCATTGTTGTACTCAAAAATGAACAAGCCGACCGTTCCGACAGCAATTAAAATAAAGAATGTCGAGACCGTCAATTTCGTGAACAAAGAGAATCGACTCGGGAACGTATGACGTTTCCGCGTGATGCGACTCACCAAATAGGTCCGAATCTCTACAAGAACGGGGAATCCGATGGCACCACCGGTCATGAGCGCAATCTGCGTGAAGATGACAAATGGGTCTTCACGGAATGGCGCGAGCGAGCTACCGGTAATATCAAAACCGGCGTTCGTCGTCGCACTGACCGACCCAAATAACCCTTGCAAGAAGGCTTCCCCGGCGGTATCGAAATAATTTAAGTAATGGACACCGAGTAAGACGGCACCAACCGCCTCGATTGCGATAACGGTAATCACGATTTCCGTGATGTATTTGACAATCCCCGACATCGATGTCTGGTTTTGGTCACGTAAAATCAGTTGTCGTTCCCGAAATCCAATCCGTTTCCCGAGCAAAATCCACATGATGACATGCAAACTGATCAACCCGACCCCGCTCACCTGAACGATGAACAAGATAATAAATAAACCAAACGTCGAAAACGTATCGGTGACCACGATCGGTGTGAGTCCGGTGACACTGACACAACTCACCGCAAAGAAGACGAGGTCCGTAAACGTAATCGTCACACCTGGTTTATGGGCGATCGGTAAGGCGAGGAGCAACACGGATAAAACGGCTGCCGCGCTATAGATTAACACGAGTGTTTGGACTGGTGTTAAATTTCGAAAGAACAATTGTAAGTTCCGCTTCATGAATTTTTGTTGCATCTCGCCCCTCCCCTCCATCAAAAACAAGATGACTCTTACGAGTCACCTTTTGTTTGTTGTAGACGTTCAAGAGCGAGATCGTATCCGCCTGTCCCATAGTTCAAGCAACGTTTCACACGAGAAATCGTAGCCGTTGAGGCACCCGTTGCGTCCTCAATCTTATGATACGTATTGCCTTCACGTATTTGACGCGCCACTTCTAGTCGTTGCGCAAGTGCCTGAATTTCATTGACAGTCGCTAAATCTTCAAATAATTGATAACAGTCTTCGAGCGTATCGAGCTTCAAAATTGCCTCAAACAATTGATCAAGCTCTCGACCTCGTAATTTATCGAGTTGCATCCGCAAGCATCCTCTCTACTCATACTTCTTTATCATTCTAAAGCAGGGGCGGCTCGGACTCAACTATTCATCGCAAAATCGCAGGAAATAGTACTTGTTTTTTCATCACTTCATAAATACCGAGTGGAGTCGCCCGAACGTACGGCAAGTGTGTGGATGCTAAAAACAGTAACGTGTAAATCGGATCTTCGAACTGATACCCCCGTGACACAAGCTCTTCACGTAGTTGTTTCTCTTGACCGATGAGCGTCTCGAGCGGCTCTGTCGAGGTCATGCCGCAAAGCGGTAACGGAATTTCAGCAACGATTTCTCCTTTGTCGACAAGGACGATTCCTCCTCCGAGTTCGTTCATCCGTTCAAATGCCTGTAACATGTCCTGTTTACATTTTCCTAAAATCAAATAGTCTCCACTAATTGAGTACGAACTGACGAGACCGCCGAAATCTTTCGCAAATCCTTTCAGAACCGTGTTCAATCGCCACTTTCCTTCTTTATCAAGTAACATCAAGAACGATTCATCCTCATCGCGCGGCAATTCGTCTTGCCCTGTATCGTGCTTGATTTTAAACAGTTTCATGATGACCGAGTTGACCATGTCGAGACCGACGGGCATGCTGAACGACAAATCTTGTGGTGTCAATTCAATCGAGACGTCTGTCGACGGCATCTTATCGAGTACCGCTTCCACCAATTCGTTCGGGAACAAGGACACACCATCTCGGAAAATCCATTGCCCTTTCGCGATGACAGCCGACGGGCGTGGTTCCTCGATTGCGTCAAGAATGTTCAGATGGGCGATACGACCTGGAGCAATCGAACCGAGAATATGATCGAGATCGAAATGCCGCGCTACATTGTGAGACACAATCCGATACGCTTCGATCGCAGGTAACCCTTCTTCCATCAAGATGCGAACGAGAGCGTCCTGCATCCCGTCTTCATAAAAGCCAGGGGTCGAACCGTCCGTCGTCACCATGAGATGATCGAATGCGGTTAATCCGTTCGCGAGCAGGTCACGAATCATTCCCGGTAGGTCCGGTCGAATCGAAGAATGACGAAGTGTCGTCGTGTAGCCCAGTTCGAGTCGGCTAAGCGCCTCTTCCGCTGTCATCGCCTCATGGTCGCTGTGAACACCCATCAACGCCATTTTAGTCAATGTCTTTGGTGAGGCACCCGGAAAGTGCCCTTCGACCGGTAAACCGCATGTCTCTGCGTCAAGCATCCACTGAAGCATTTCATCATCGCCCTTCAAGGCGCGTGGCCACGCTGTCAGTTCTCCGGCCATCACGACGTCAGGATGATTGAACCATTCGTGAACCCGTTCTGAATCGACGGCGACACTCTCACGATCGAGCTCGGTCTGCGTGTCGAGTCTTGCCCACCAATACGTGCTTGTTGGCAACTGTTGAATCGCCTCAAGCTGCGCAAACGCTTGCTCTTTTTCTTGTAAAAAAAGAAGCATGTTGTCGTTGACGAGCGTCGTCGTTCCGCGCTCTCCTGCGTACTTAGACAACGTCGCCGGATTGTATAATTGAAATGGATGAGCGTGAGGCTCGATATAACCAGGTACAATATACTTTCCTGACACATCGACCGTCTCGACCGCCGATTCTGGTAGATCTGGACCGACATATACGATACGGTCTCCCTCAATCCAAATGTTCGCCGTTTTCCATTGTTTCACGTATACGTTCAAATACGTCGCGTTTTGTAAGACGAGCGAAGGTGGTCGTACTCGATCTACGACTTCAAGTTGCGAACGAATCATCACTTTAGACCACGGTGCCCGCGCCGTTCTTTTTGTTGGCATCGAACCCAATCCTCCCTTTTCCCTTTCAATGCTATTAAGAAATAGTTTTGAAAGCGTTTTCTTTCCCTGTTTCAAGTTTACCTTTTCTCTGAAAGGGTCGCAAGTTATGTTCCCTATTGTAACAAATTTCACATATATTTTTCACAAAAAAGGCGGCTCTTCGCATGAAGAGTCGCCTACGTCAAATTTGAGTGATCACCGTTTTGCGTAAATAGTGATGCAACTGTTCCATCGGGATCGGTTTACTGTAATGATATCCCTGGATGAGCGAACCACTATATTCTAATACGAATGCTAATTGTTCTGGTCGTTCGACCCCTTCCGTAACGATATCGAGGCCGAGTGTATGGAACGTTTGGTATAACCCTTCTAACAACGCACGATCAAACTTATTCTCCGGAATCCCTTTGACGAAGTTCTGGTCAATTTTAATGATATCGAGACGTAGGGACTGAAGGTAAGATAGCGATGACGTGCCGACACCAAAATCATCAAGTGATATTTTGACACCGATTGTCTTCAAGGCATGAATGAACTGTTGAAGTTCATATACATTCCCACCGACTTCGCTCTCTGTGATTTCTACATGAAGACGGTGAGGTGGAAAGTCCGTTCGGGCGAGCGTTTCTTCCAACGCCTCTAAAAACGATCCATCTAAAATCTGACGTTTCGATACATTGACAGATAAGAATAAATCAAAGCGTTCCGCGTAGTCTTGAATCTCTGTAATGGCTCGGACGAGTACCCATCTCCCCACATCCGAGATGAGTCCGAGTTGTTCTGCGACGGGAATAAAAATGCCCGGTGAAACGAAACCTTTTTGAGGGTGGTTCCAACGAATCAATGCCTCCACCCCTCTCACTTGAAACGGTTTCGGGGAAACGATTGGTTGATAGTACAGTTCAAATTCATCGTGACGTAGCGCATATCGTAAATCTCGCTCCATCTCGAGTGCCTGCAAGTAATGGCTTCCATCCTCGATGTCCTGATACGTAAGGATGTTGTCTTTCCCTGATGCCTTGACTTCGTGTAAGACGACGTCGAGACGCGCCATCATGACCTCGTATGAATGATGGGACGGTTCCAACTCATCGATTCCGATACTTAATGTCAGATGATTCATTCCTTGCTTCAAACCCCATTCTCTCAAATCCTTCACCAATTGATTCGCAACAATCAGTAACTCTTCGGTCGCCCATCCGGGATGAATCATAATAAACTCATCGGCCCCAATCCGCGCAACAAAACCTTCCTCTTTGTAAAACATTAACCGAGATGCAAAGAAGGTCAGCATCGCATCACCTGTCCGTTGACCGAATTGGTCGTTAATCCGTCGGAAGTTATCGAGGTCAATCCCCATCACCCCGATCGAACGGGAAGTATCCGGTATATTCATAAACATGTCTTCGACGGCCAAACGGTTCGGTAGACGTGTCAAGGAATCTCGAAAGGCACGCGTCAACGACTCTTTCTGTGTCTGTTCCAGCGCATCGAGCACTTCGTTCATACTGATGGCCATCTCTTCGATTTCATCCCGCTGGCTCGGGTTTAAGCGAATTCGTAAACGACTATTTCGCTCTTTCGTAATCCACTTCAATTCTTTGACGATGGCCATTAATCGTTTCGTGATGATTTGGTTCACGGTCCAAAACAATGTCAACAACAGACCAATACCGAGGACCAATAGCCCGAGCATGCCTGTTTCAAGCATCGTCTGCGTGTTGGTATAGTACGTACGCTTCACTGAGAAATTGACTTCCCAGTTCGCATCTTGATAGACCGACTGCAATGGTAAAGAGACACGGGCAAACTGATTGTCTTGTTCAATCGTTAACCGTTGATGCGAAAGCGGACTGATGGATAATTTCGTTTTTGCCTGTACACTTAAAGCCGCCATGAAGTCCGGACCAATTTTTTGAATCAGGACAAGCGTCCCCCCCGGCTCGCCTGTTCCATCACTTTTCACAATCGGATGGCTCATGAAAACGACGGGACCATAGTCGGTACCATATACCGCACTTTGTGTGACTCCAGACGAGTTGACGTGTCGCACCAGTTCGTTCAGGAAAACATTCTTTTCTTCTATATTGTCCAATTCATAAAATTGATTGAATTCGGAGTAGACAACCTCTCGATTTTGGTCGAGGAAAATCATCGCCCCGACTCCTAAATTGTCGAGCGTTTCTTCCCCCATATTATTTTCGATAAAGGCATCGTTTTTGTTTTGTACGAAATCGTAAGCGTTCGTCCAAACCGACCAGTCGACAAGGATGCGTTCGAGTGTGCTTCGATGATTGGCGAACACTTCTGACACGCTCTCGATTTGATCGCGGGTCATCGCCTGATCCTGCTCAATGCTCTTTTCTACAAAATACGGTTTGATGACAAACAGAATGACACCAATGAAGAGTACGATGTTAACGGCAATCGCAATGAATAATTTTGTTTGAACACGCAGGTCGACCACCCTCTTTCTACAAACTACTTTAATATTGTAGAACAGGATATCGGGATTTCCTTTTTTTCGCATGAAAAAAAGGATGGGTTGACCCATCCTTTAAATAATCTGTGTAAACGCTCGCGACCCGATGTCCGTTCGATGGAACGTCTTCGGCAAATCGAGTTGTTCAATCGCTTCATATACGGCTGTCTTCGCTTCAAGTAACGTCGGTTTCGTCGCGGTAACGACGAGCAAGCGGCCACCGTTCCCAATGACTTGACCTTCCTGTTGTACAGTCCCCGCATGAAAGACGAGAACGTCCTTCGGGAGCGTCTCAAACCCAGACAACACTTGCCCTGTAACAGGTCGATCCGGATAACCCTTCGCTGCGATGACGACACCCATCGTATACCCATCAATCCATTCAATCGGATACGTTTCTTGACGGACGACCGCTTGAATCACATCAAGGAGTGGTGATGTCAAATTCGGTAAGATGACTTCCGTTTCCGGGTCACCGAAGCGCGCATTGAATTCGATTACTTTTGGACCAGTCGATGTCAAGATGAGACCAGCATACAAGAATCCCTCAAACGGCGTCCCTCGTTTGACCATTGTTTGAGCGAGCGGTTCTAACACCGTCTTCACCGCTTCTTCGTATACATGCTCTGATAGATGCGGCATCGGGCTGTAAGCACCCATACCGCCCGTATTCGGTCCCTGGTCACCGTCATAAGCACGTTTATGATCCTGAGACGTAATCATCGGAATGACACGCTCTCCCGAGACGAATGCCATGAGTGAAAACTCTTCCCCATCAAGGAATTCTTCGATGACGACCTGTGATTGTTGTCCGAATTTATCCGTCGTGAAAATATCACGTACAGCCGATTCCGCCTCTTCCACCGTGAATGCGACCGTGACACCTTTCCCAGCAGCTAGTCCATCCGCCTTGACGACGAGCGGGGCCCCAAGCTTCTGAATATAGGTGAGCGCCGACTCTGCGTCCGTAAACGCCTCATACGCCGCTGTCGGGATGCCCGCCTCCATCATGACCTCTTTTGCGAACGCCTTGCTTCCCTCGAGCAAGGCCGCTGCTTTCGTCGGTCCGAAGATGTTCAATCCTTTGGCACGGAACGTATCGACGACCCCTGCCATCAAGGAAGATTCTGGTCCGACAATCGTCCACTCGATGTCCGTCTCTTCTGCAAACTGAGCGAGCGCCTCGACGTCCGTCTCATTGATTGACACAGACGTCATGCCCTCCATAAAGTCATTACCTGGTGCAACGAAGACGTGATGTCCGTCTTGTTTTAATTTCCATGCGAGCGCATGCTCGCGTCCTCCTCGACCGATGACCATTACGTTCATGACGCGAACCCCTCTCAGTGTTTGAAATGTCTGACGGATGTGAATACCATCGTGATCCCATGACGATTTGCCGCTTCAATCGATTCGGCATCGCGGATTGACCCACCTGGTTGGATGATGGCTGTAATACCTGCCGCTGCTGCCGCTTCGACCGTGTCTGCCATTGGGAAGAACGCGTCACTTCCAAGCGCTGCACCTGTCGCACGTTCACCCGCTTGTTCGAATGCGATTTTTGCAGCTCCGACGCGGTTCATCTGCCCAGCACCGATTCCAATCGTCGTCTCATCTTTCGCTACGACAATGGCGTTCGACTTCACGTGTTTGACGACACGCCATGCGAGTTTTAAATCTTCCCATTCGGATGCAGTCGGGCGACGGTCCGTCACGATTTGGCACGCGGCGTCGTCGAGCGTCATGTCATCCCCATCTTGGACGAGCAATCCTCCAGCGACAGCCGTTAAGCGCATCCCTGTCATTTGTCCCATATCCAACGTTAACAAGCGAAGATTCTTCTTCTCTTTCAATCGTTCAAGTGCTGCCTCACTAAAGGATGGAGCAATGATGATCTCTAAAAAGATGTTGTGAAGGGCGTCTGCCGTTTCTAAATCGACTTCGCGGTTCAGGGCCACAATCCCGCCAAAAATAGAAACCGGGTCAGCCGCATGTGCACGTTCGAACGCCTGATGAATCGTCCGTCCGACTGCTACACCACAAGGATTCATGTGTTTGACGACGACGGCAGCCGGCTCGTTCAATTCACTGAGTGCTTCAAGCGCCGCGTTCGTATCTTGAATGTTGTTATACGAAAGTTCTTTCCCGTGAAGCTGTGTTGCATTCGCAAGTGTCATCCCGTCATATAAAGGCGTCTTATAGAACGCTGCTTGTTGATGCGGATTCTCCCCATAGCGAAGGTCTTGAACTTTTTCATACGTGACCGTCAACTGTTCTGGGAAGGTTTCCCCGATTTGGCGACCTAAATAGTCGGCAATTAACGCATCGTAAGCAGCCGTATGACGGAATGCTTTCGTAGCAAGACGTTGACGTGTCTCAAACGATGTGCCGCCTCCACGTACCTCATCTGCAACGAGTGTATAGTCACTTGGGTCGACGACGACCGTGACGCTCGCATGGTTTTTCGCAGCCGAACGCAACATGCTCGGTCCACCGATATCGATGTTTTCAATGGCTTCTTCATAAGTCGTGTTCTCTTTTGCAATCGTCTCTTTAAATGGATAGAGGTTGACGACCACGTAATCAATTGGCTCGATATCATGGTCTTTCATTTGTGCGACATGCGTCTCGAGGTCGCGACGCCCGAGCAATCCACCGTGAACGAGTGGGTGCAACGTCTTGACACGACCGTCTAACATCTCGGGAAACGCTGTCACTTCAGAGATGTTTTTGACTGGTAAACCGGCTTGTTGGAGTGCCGCCTCGGTTCCTCCTGTCGAGATGAGTTCAATGCCCGCCTCATGCAAGACTTTTGCTAATTCCACAATCCCTGTTTTATCAAAAACACTTAATAATGCTCTCACTTGAAAACCTCCTGTTGATTCAACACTTGTTGTAATACGCGCGGATACAGTTGATGTTCAATCGCTTGAATGCGTCGTGTCGCCTCAGTACGATCGCATCCTTCAATCTCTACAGTCGCTTGTGCGATGATGGGACCTGTGTCCATCCCCGCATCCACATAATGAACCGTCACGCCACTCGTAGGCACCTTAGCGTCAAGTGCCTGACCGATCGCGTCTTTCCCCGGAAACGCAGGTAAGAGCGAGGGATGAATGTTAATGATTCGGTTCGGATATGCGGATAGTAACACATTTCCGATTAGGCGCATATACCCCGCCAACACAATATAGTCTACTTGAAGTGAATCGAGAAGAACGAGGATTTCTTCCTCGAACTCCTCTTTGGACGAATATGTTTTCGGCGTAAAAGAAAAGCTAGGGATGTTGTAACGCTCCGCACGATCGAGAACCGTCGCTTCTGGTTTGTCCGTCACAAGCAACACGCATTCAGCTGATAATTGTCCATCGGCAATCGTCTTCCAAATGGCTTCAGCGTTACTCCCCGATCCTGACGCAAAGATGGCAAATCGCTTCATTGGTCGACTCCTGAGATTCGGATTCCCGGACGACTCTCGACTTTCCCAATTCGATGCGCTGTCTCACCGACACGTTCGAGCGCCGCTTCGACCACTTCTACATCTTCAGGACGTACCGTAATCATATAACCGATTCCCATATTGAAGACGTTGAACATTTCCTGTTTCGAGATGTTTCCGACTTGTTCGAGCCAGTCGAATACAGGAAGGCTTGGCCAATTGGATGCATCGAACGTAATTCCGAGCCCTTCCGGCAACATGCGAGGGACATTCTCATAAAAGCCACCGCCTGTAATATGTGCCATCCCTTGTACTTTCCCTGTCGAAATCGCTGCTTTCGCCGCTTCGGCATAAATTCGTGTCGGAAGAAGTAAGGCGTTCCCAAGTGTCGTGTCGAGCATCGCAATCTCATCCGTGTATTGGAGGTGTTGCGCGTCGACGATATGTCGGACGAGGGAGAACCCGTTTGAATGAACACCTGAAGAAGCGAGTCCGAGTACAATGTCTCCTACTTGAATCTTCGAACCGTCTAACAGGTTATCCTTTTCAACGACCCCGACCGCAAATCCGGCGATGTCGTACTCTCCATCCGGATACATACCTGGCATCTCAGCCGTTTCGCCACCGACAAGGGCACAACCGGCTTGGACACATCCTTCAGCGACCCCGGCGACGATGCGCTCGAGTTTAGCTGGTTCCGCTTTTCCGGTCGCGATATAGTCGAGGAAGTAAAGCGGTTCCGCTCCATGAACGAGGCAATCATTCACACACATGGCGACGCAATCAATTCCAATCGTGTCATGTTGGTCGAGTGCGAAAGCCAACTTCAGCTTCGTTCCGACCCCATCCGTCCCACTCACGAGAATCGGATGTTTCATGTTCATCGAGCCGAGGTCAATCATCGCCCCGAAACTACCGAGACCTGTCATCACTTCCGGACGCATCGTCCGAGCGACGTGACGTTTCATACGGGATACGGCTTCGTATCCTGCTTCTAAATTCACACCCGCTTGTTCATATCGAACGCTCATCGGTTATCCCCCTTAAGCCTTTGTCTCTGTCACGAGTTCTGCAAGTTCAGTCGGATAAAGTCCCGTGAAGCATGCAGCACACTGCCCGCGTAACGCTCCTTCGAATGGACGATCGATGGCTTCGACCGTTCCATCTAATGTGAGGAACGCTAGTGAATCGGCACCAATCTCTTCTCTGATTTCTTCAACGGATTTGGTTGCCGCAATTAACTCTTCCTTCGTTGATGTATCGATTCCGTAATAGCATGGATGCTTGATTGGCGGTGACGTGATGCGCACATGCACTTCCGTCGCGCCTGCCTCTCGAAGCAAGGTAACGATTCGGCGGCTCGTCGTTCCTCGGACGATGGAATCATCGACCATGATGACCCGCTTCCCATTCACGACACCGCGTAACGCCGACAGTTTCATCTTCACGCCGCGCTCCCGTAATTCCTGAGAAGGTTGAATGAATGTCCGTCCGACATAACGATTCTTAATGAGTCCCATCTCGTATGGGATTCCGCTCGCTTCGGCGTAACCGATTGCCGCGGAAATACTCGAGTCTGGTACACCCGTGACGACATCTGCTTCGACCGGCGCTTCTTCGAACATCTTTTTCCCCATGGCTTTACGCGCCGTATGCACGTTGATGCCATCGATGATCGAGTCTGGTCGTGAGAAGTAGATGTATTCCATCGAACACATCGCACGAACTGCCGCTTCACTGAAGCGTTCGGATGTGATGCCTTCACTCGTGATCATGAGTAGTTCCCCTGGTTCGACATCTCGGACGTACGTTGCTCCGACGACATCAAACGCACATGTCTCCGATGCGAAGACGTATGCACCGTCTTCTGTCTGTCCGAGTGACAAAGGACGTAATCCATGTACGTCGACTCCGACGTAAAGCGCGTCTTCCGTCAAAAACAAGAAAGCGAACGCTCCTACGAGGCGAGCCAAACTATCCGCGATCCGTTCTTTCAACGAATTGCCACGACTTCGCTTAATCAAATGAGCTACAACTTCCGTGTCAGACGTCGTCTGGAAGATGGCACCTTCCGCTTCGAGCATATGTTTTAACTCTGTCGCGTTCACGAGATTTCCGTTATGTGCCATCGCCAAATCACCTGTTAACGATTTGAAATGAAGTGGCTGAACGTTCTCTAGCGTGTTACCTCCCGCTGTCGAGTAACGCACGTGACCAATCGCATGATTCCCCGTGAGTGCGTCAAGTGACGTCTCATCAAACACCTCGGTGACGAGACCGAGTCCGCGCTTCGCATGGAGACGTTCTCCATCCGCCGTTACGATTCCCGTTCCTTCTTGGCCACGGTGTTGCAAACTGTGAAGTCCGTAATAGGCGAGGTGTGAAGCTTCGATGTGACCGAACACACCGAAGACTCCACACTCCTCATTCATGCCTCGGATGTCATATAACATGGAATAGCTCCTTCCCATACACGTTCCAACTCTTGCACATCCATTTCAATCAAACGGTCACTCGCACGAACGATAACGGTTGCCGCTTCTGTGACCGTTCCGATTGCTGTTCCGTTCGTCATACTCGCGAATGCCTCAGCTTGCGCTTGATCGACCGTCACGAGGAAGCGTGACTGTGATTCACTAAATAGCGCAGTGACGAGATCTGTATCGATTGTGACGTCAACACCGAACTCGGTTCCGAAAACAAGTTCCGGTAACGCTGCCGCAAGGCCGCCTTCTGACACATCGTGTGCCGCCGTGACAAGACCTTTACGAATCGCTTGAAGCAATGCCTTTTGCGTCATTTGCTCTTCTTGAAGATCGAGTGTCGGTGCATGACCGCTCACTTTTCCGTCTTGGAGCATTTGAAGGGCGCTTCCACCGAATTCTGCTTTCGTCTCACCGAGTAAGAAGACGACGTCTCCTGCTTGTTTCGCGAACGATGTCGTAATGTGCTCCGGCTTCTCAATGAGCCCGACCATTCCGACGACCGGTGTCGGGTAGATCGCTTGTCCGTTCGATTCGTTGTACAACGATACGTTCCCACCAATGACAGGTGTATCAAGCGTACGGCACGCTTCCGCCATCCCTTCAACGGCTTGGTCGAGTTGCCAGAATCCTTCCGGTTTATCTGGGCTTCCGAAGTTGAGGCAGTCCGTCAAGGCGAGTGGTTCTGCACCACTTGCGACGATGTTTCGAGCCGCCTCAGCGACAGCGATTGCCCCACCGACCCGTGGATCGAGATAGACGTACTTTGCGTTACAGTCTGTCGTCATCGCGAGCGATTTCTCCGTCTCACGGATGCGAATGACCGCGGCATCACTTCCTGGTGCGACGACTGTCGATGTTTGTACCATATGGTCGTATTGCTCATACACCCAACGTTTCGAAGCGATACTCGGCATCGCAAGGACGTCTTTCCATGTCGTCATCACGTCGTTGACGACCGGCGTAATTGGTTTCATCGCCTGGAACGCTTCGTAATATGCGGGTACTTTTGACGGTTTATGATAGACAGGAGCGTCTTCGGCGAGCGCGTCGACCGGTACTTCGGCTGCGACTTCTCCTTGGTGAACGAGGCGAAGCACTTTCTCCTCGATGACTTCTCCTACCTTGATCGCGTGAAGTCCCCACTTCGTCACAATCGCTTCAATCTCGGCTTCATGTCCGGCTTTGACAACGAGAAGCATCCGTTCTTGCGATTCCGATAACATCATCTCGTAAGGCGTCATGCCTGTCTCACGTTGCGGGACGAGGTCCAAGTTCATCTCGATCCCCATGCCAGCTTTTGAGGCCATCTCCGCTGAAGAAGATGTCAATCCGGCTGCTCCCATGTCTTGAATCCCGACGAGCGCTGGGTGCTTGATGACTTCGAGACACGCTTCAATCAATAACTTCTCCATGAACGGGTCTCCGACTTGTACGGCTGGACGTTTCTCGTCTGCGTCTTCCCCGAGTTCTTCAGAAGCGAACGTGGCACCATGGATCCCGTCGCGTCCTGTCGTTGCACCGACATACATGACCGAGTTCCCGACACCTTCTGCGATTCCTTTTTGAATATCTTCATGCCGGATGAAACCGACACACATCGCGTTGACGAGAGGATTTCCTGAGTAAGCCGGATCAAATGCGACTTCACCGCCGACAGTCGGGATGCCGACACAGTTTCCATAACCGGCGATGCCTGATACGACATGACCGAATAAATGTTTCACACGTGATTCGTTCAAATCTCCGAAACGGAGCGAGTTCAACAATGCAATCGGACGGGCACCCATCGAGAAGATATCGCGGATGATTCCACCCACCCCAGTCGCGGCGCCTTGATAAGGTTCGATTGCTGACGGGTGGTTATGACTCTCGATTTTAAAGGCGACAGCTTGACCGTCTCCGATATCGACGATTCCTGCCCCTTCTCCCGGTCCTTGTAAAACGTGCTTACCGGTTGTAGGAAACTTCCGGAGCACAGGTTTCGAGTTTTTGTACGAACAGTGTTCAGACCACATGACCGAGAAGAGACCGATTTCTGTATAGTTTGGCTCTCGACCAAGTAGTGAGACGACGAGTGCATATTCGTCGTCTGATAATCCCATCGTGGCATAGATCTTTTCATCACGGATTTGTGTAGCTGTCGGTTCAGTTGTAAGTAACATGTCGTGCCCCCCATTTTACGATTGACGTGAATAACCGTTTACCGTCTTCCCCACCTAGTAGCGCTTCGACCGCACGCTCCGGGTGTGGCATCATGCCGAGTACATTTCCTGCCTCGTTCGTGATACCAGCGATATTTTCGACCGACCCGTTCGGATTCTCTTTATAGGTGAACGCGATCTGACCTTTTGCCTTCAATGTCTCAAGTGTTGCCTCGTCACAGTAGTAGTTGCCCTCACCGTGTGCGATTGGGACCCGAATTGTTTCCTGTGCCGCATAATCACTAGTGAACATCGTCTCATTATTTTCGACGACGAGTTCGACTGTCTTACACATGAATTTCAAATCACGGTTTCGCATCAACACACCTGGAAGTAACCCTGCTTCGACGAGTACTTGGAATCCGTTACATACCCCAAGAACCGGACGTCCTTCTTCTGCGAAACGCTTCACCTCAGCCATAATCGGTGAAAATTGAGCAATCGACCCACAGCGCAAGTAATCGCCATATGAGAAGCCACCTGGTAAGAGGACCCCATCGAATCCTTCAAGTGATGTTTCTGTATGGAACACGTATTCCGCTTCTTCCCCGAGCACGTCTTTTACCGCATGGTACATGTCGAGGTCACAGTTTGATCCTGGAAAGACGATGACCGCGAACTTCATGCAAGTACCCCCATCTCGATCTCATAATTCTCAATGACCGTGTTGACGAGTAACTTCTCACACATTTCTTTGACCATGTCTTCTGTTGTCTCGTCAGCAACTTGAAGCTCAATGACCTTCCCGATGCGGACCGACTCAATCCCAGCGAATCCAAGATGTTCGAGTCCACCTTTCACGGCAACTCCTTGTGGGTCGAGTACACTTTCACGTAATGTCACATACACGTTTACTTTTTTCATTGTCCGTTTCCCCCTATGCGTGTTAACAATTGTCCATACGTCTCAGTCAAAGAACCTAAATCGCGACGAAATACATCTTTATCGAGCTTTTGTTTCGTCTCTTTGTCCCACAAGCGGCATGTATCTGGTGAAATCTCATCCGCTAAGATGATCGTTCCGTCTACTTTTCCAAACTCTAGTTTGAAATCAATCACGTCAATGCCATGTTGGCCGAAGAAATCGAGCAATACATCGTTTACCCAAAGACCTAGTTGTCGCAATGTTTCGACTTCTTTATGTGTAGCGACTTGCAACAAACGGATATGGTCTTCCGTAAGCAACGGATCCCCAAGGGCATCATCTTTATAGTAGAACTCGACAATCGGTGCGAGGAGCGGCGTCCCTTCTTCCCAACCGAGTCGTTTCGCCAGACTACCGGCCGCTACGTTTCGAACGACTACTTCTAACGGAATGATGTCCACACGGCGGACTAACTGTTCCCGCTCTGAGATTCGTTTGATAAAGTGCGTCGGAATCTTGTTATCATGCATCAATTCGAACAACTGGGTCGTGATGGCGTTGTTGAGAATCCCTTTTCCATCAATCGACTCTTTCTTCTCTCCATTGAATGCCGTTGCATCATCTTTGTAATATACGCGAAGCACACCCGCTTCTTCTGTCTCAAATAACGCTTTCGCTTTGCCTTCATAAATTGCTTTCATCTGAACCGTCCCCCTTAAAAGTGAGAGGGGCATATCGCCCCTCAACGATTACAAACCACAGCGTTCAAAAATCGTATCGACACGGCGTACATGATAACGCGGGTCGAACAACTCATCGAGCTCTTCACTCGTAAAGAGTGCGCCCATTTCTTTGTCCTCTTCAATCAATGTCCGGAACATTGTTTCTTCTTCCCATGCCTGCATCGCCTTCGGTTGAACCGCGTCATATGCAGCCTCGCGCGACCAGCCTTTCTCGATGAGACCGAGTAGAATACGTTGTGAGAAGATGATCCCAAACGTACGGTCCATGTTACGACGCATATTCTCTGGGAACACCGTCAAATTCTTCACAATATTACCGAAGCGATTCAACATATAGTTGAGAAGAATCGTCGCGTCCGGGATGATGATGCGTTCTGCCGATGAGTGCGAGATGTCACGTTCATGCCAGAGCGGAACATTTTCGTAAGCCGTCACCATATGACCGCGAATCACACGTGCAAGACCTGTCATGTTTTCAGAACCGATTGGATTCCGCTTATGCGGCATCGCCGACGATCCTTTTTGTCCTTTTGCGAAAAACTCTTCCACTTCGCGTGTCTCTGTTTTTTGAAGACCACGAATCTCGGTTGCCATTTTTTCAATCGATGTCGCAATCAATGCGAGCGTCGACATATACTCGGCATGGCGGTCGCGTTGTAGCGTCTGTGTCGAGATTGGTGCAGCTTGAATACCGAGCTTGTCACAGACGTATGACTCGATGAACGGGTCAATATTTGCGAATGTCCCAACGGCTCCACTCATTTTCCCAAACTCAATCGTTTCGCGTGCTGCCATGAAACGTTTTTTGTTGCGTTTCATTTCTTCATACCAAAGGGCGAGCTTCAAGCCGAACGTCGTCGGTTCCGCATGTACACCGTGTGTACGTCCCATCATGATGTCATATTTATGTGCTTTTGCTTTTTCTGCAAGAATGCCGATGAAGCGATCTAAATCGGCTTCTAAAATATCATTCGCCTGCTTGATTAAGTACGAGAGCGCCGTATCGACGACATCCGTCGACGTCAATCCGTAGTGTACCCACTTTTTCTCTTCTCCGAGTGTCTCGGAGACCGCACGCGTGAACGCAATCACATCGTGACGCGTCTCTTGTTCAATTTCTAAAATACGGTCAACATCAAACGATGCTTTGTTCCAAAGGACCTGTACATCTTCTTTCGGGATAATCCCAAGTTCACTCCAAGCCTCACAAGCGTAAAGTTCAACTTTTAGCCAAGCCTCGAACTTGTTTTGATCAGTCCAAATGTTCGCCATCTCTGGGCGGGTGTAGCGTGAAATCATAAAACGGTCTCCTTCCAAATTGCCAGTTGTTCGATGGTATGAAGCGCATCCTCGACCGTGTCACCGAGAACATTCAAGTGTCCCATTTTGCGACCTGTCTTCGCTTCATCTTTTCCATACAGATGTAGTTTAACATTCGAAGGCAATGCTTTGACATTGAGTCGTTGCATATGCTCGCCGAGAAGATTGACCATCACGACAGGCGTTTTCAATGTTGTCCGTCCGAGACGCATTCCCGTCACGGCTCGAATGTGTTGTTCAAATTGTGAGGTTTCACAAGCATCAATCGTATAGTGCCCAGAATTATGGGGACGTGGTGCGAGTTCGTTTACGTAAAGGCGACCATCTGACATGACAAACAGCTCGACAGCGAGTGTTCCCATTAATCCGATATGGTCAGCAAGCTGAAGCGCAAGGTGTCTCGCATCTTCTTGAATCTCATCCGCCACACGAGCTGGTACGATCGATAGATGTAGAATGTTGTTATGATGAATATTTTCACTAATTGGGAACGTTGACGTTTCTTCTTCTCCACGTGTCACAATGACCGAGATTTCTTTTTCAAAAGGCAACCAAGCTTCAGCGACATATTCTTGCTCGGTGAACTGTTCAATGAATGCCTGAACATCTTGTTCCGTCCGAATGACCGTCTGTCCTTTTCCGTCATAACCAAAACGACACGTTTTGATGACAAATGGCAACCCGAGCTCCTCTCTCGCCTCACGAACATCTCGAACGGTACGGACTGAACAATAAGGCGCGACTCGTAAACCAGCTGACTCAATCATTTGTTTTTCTAAAATACGATGCTGCGTCGCTTTCAATACATCCATTCCTTGTGGACATTTCTCTTCAATCGCTGCAATCATTTCTGTGTCAATATTCTCGAATTCATACGTTACAACGTCTGAACGGTCAGCAAGTTTCTTTGCGGCATCAACATCATCAAATGAAGCAACGATTGAATCCGCCACTTGAGCAGTCGGTGCATGTGGGTTTGGGTCTAGACAAAGTGTCGTGTATCCCATTGCACTTGCACTAAGAGACATCATTCGTCCGAGCTGTCCTCCGCCTAAGATTCCGATTCTCATTAGACTAACTCCTCCGTTCCTCGCATAGCCATCTCTTGTTTTTTCTCCCGAAACGATTCAAGTCGCTGCGTGATTTCTTTGGAGTTAATACTGAGAATTTGAGCAGCGAGTAGTCCCGCGTTCGTCGCGCCAGCCTTACCGATTGCCACAGTTGCTACTGGCACTCCCGCAGGCATCTGAACGATTGATAGTAGTGAATCCATTCCATTGAGTGCTTTGGACTGAACTGGGACACCGATGACAGGGAGTGTCGTTTTAGCAGCCACCATTCCAGGAAGATGAGCTGCGCCACCAGCACCAGCGATAATAACTTGAATGCCTCTACTTCGTGCCTCTTCCGCATATTCGAACATAAGGTCTGGTGTTCGATGAGCCGAGACAACTTGTTTCTCGTATGGAATCTGTAACTCATCTAACAAGTCACAAGTATGTTTCATCGTCTCCCAATCAGATGAACTACCCATAATTACTCCAACCACTGCGTTCATTCCAAATGTCCCCCTTACAAAAAGAAATCCCTAAACCGAGCAATCAGTTTAGGGTATAGGCATGACAAATACACGTCAGCTACACCCCATAGTCTGATCAGAGTCGGTGATCAGGTAGAAACTTGCAAGCCATTTCCTTGCGATTATATGGAGCACTATTTATTTTTCCTATCTCACACGCCTATCGTACCTTGTTCTTTGAAAACATGTCAATAAACTGCGAACATTTTAATTGTCTGAATATTTATCGTTCGCTTTTTTGATATTATCGGCGCAAGTTTCTCTGATAATGTATGCTATTGAAAAAGGGGGAGTTAGATGAGTTATATCGCAGGTCTACGTGAAGTGATTGGGAATCGCCCAATCATCAGTGTGGGAGCGACCATTTTGGTCATCAATCAAAAGCAAGAGGTACTGATGCAATTCCGATCGGATACACTTGATTGGGGTTTACCAGGAGGATCGATGGAACTCGGGGAAACATTGGAAGAAGTCGCTGCACGAGAATTGAAAGAAGAAACTGGGCTTCTCGCTGAGCACTTTGAATTAATCCAAGTCTTTTCCGGTCCAGACGGTTACTTTAAATATCCGAACGGAGACGAGACATACGGTGTCATTCATTTATACCAAGCAAAAGGAGTACGTGGAGAACTCGTCATGGAAGATGGTGAAAGTTTGGCTCTTGAGTACTTTAGTAAAGAAAACCTTCCTATAAAGATAGAGAAACGTGCTCAAACTTTATTGGATACGCTTGGAGATCGATGCTTTGAGCGTGAGCATTCATTTTGAGACATAAAAAAAGCCGTCACACAGAGTCGTGTGACGGCTTGGCATTAGGATTCTTTAGAGACGCATTCAAATAAAATCGATTGATGGGAATGGACAGGTTCATCTTTGGCTCCCGTTTGCTCAAAGACGGGCTTTTCAATGCGGCGTATAGGACGATAACCCATTTCGTTGATTCGATCTAAACATTCGCTGACCGTTTCATTTGGTTCGACATATACTTTGATCTTCTTAGCCATTTCTTACGTCCTCTCTTCCACTAAACTGAATCGATGATAAGAAAAAACGGCGGCCCTTGAGCGAATGCTCCAGAACCACCGTTTGCCTGGCAACGTCCTATCCTCACAGGGGGAGATCCCCCAACTACTTTCGGCGCTGAGACGCTTAACTTCCGTGTTCGGCATGGGAAC
>NZ_JACSKG010000007.1:0-118781 GCF_018617475.1 Exiguobacterium sp. s59
AGTGAAGTGAAGTGAAGTGAAGTGAAGTGAAGTGAAGTGAAGTGAAGTGAAGTGAAGTGAAGTGAAGTGAAGTGAAGTGAAGTGAAGTGGGCAGTGGTGAGAGACAAACTAAGTTGTGAGTTGACGACTAGAGAGATTATGGAGAAATACGGAATCAAAAATGAATTCCAGATTCACACATGGATGAGATGGTATCGGTCCAATGAAATCTATCGATTCGGCCAACCGATCGGGAAGCAGTACACCTACGGACTCGGTCCTGATTCCGCCAGCGAGGATGACAAGAAAGAGCGTCAACTATCCCACCTGAAGACGGAGAACGAAATCTTAAAAAAATTCATGGAGATCGAAAGAGAGTTGAGAAAGAAGTAGTCCTAAAGGTTGTAGAGCTCCTGAGGAGCAAATATACAGTCACGACAATCCTACGTGTGATAGACGTTCCGCGGGCAACCTATTACCGTTGGGCCAGAGAACCGGTGAAGCACCCTTCGGTGCTAGAGCAAACAATCGTCGTAGTATGTAAGCTTACAAAGTATCGATATGGACATCGAAAGATAAAGGCCCTATTAGAACAAACCTATGAATTGGCAGCAAACCGGAACACCGTACAGAGAATCATGAAGAAGCACCATCTCCAGTGTCGGATCAAACCCAAACGAAAATGGAAGTCTCAGGGTGAGAGTATCGTCATCGCCCCTGACCTTCTCAAGCGAGACTTCACTGCCAGTAGACCGAATAAGAAGTGGGTGACGGACATCACCTACATCCAATACGGGGGCACGACGAAGTACCTCTCCACGATCATCGACCTATTCAACAATGAGATTGTTGCCTATAAGCTATACGATCATCAACAGACGCCCCTCGTCATCGATACGTTAAGGATGGCGTTGGAGAGTCGGAACAATCCCGAAGGGGTTATCATCCATTCAGATCAAGGAAGTGTCTATACATCATATGCCTTTCAAGATTTCGTAAAGAGGAAGTATCTGACGAGCAGCATGTCTCGAAGAGGCAACTGTTGGGATAATGCGGTGATCGAATCGTTTCATTCGAACTTGAAGTCTGAGGTGTTCCAGTACGTCAAGTTCAACTCGTTAAGCGACTATGAAGTGCGTGAGCGGGTGAATAATTACTTAACTTACTACAACGAAGAACGTATCCAAGAAAAATTAGGCTACCTCACACCGATAAAATATGGTGTGGCGGTAGCCTAATCAAGGTATTTTTATTAGTGTCTCATATAGCTAGGTCAGTCTAATCTTTTCTTTTTTTTAGGTTACAAATAGTTCATTGGGTTGACACTATTCGCTGCAGAATAACTGCTGTATTTATAACTGTTTTTATGAATCTCAAAGTGCAAATGATTTCCGAACGAGTTTCCTGTATTCCCAACTGTTCCAATCTTCATACCTTTAGAGACTGTCTGACCACTTTTTACCGAAAGGCTGTTCATATGAGCATAAACGGTTACGTATTTTTGATTCTGTAGACTATGTGAAATCATAACGTGTTTACCGTATGCACCGCTGTTTTTAGATGTAATGACTTTTCCACTGGCAGAAGCGTAGACGGGTGTGCCTTTTGCTGCAGCTAGATCAACGCCATTATGGAATGTATAACCGTAAGCACCATTAGAGTTTCCGTATCCTTGGGTCAGCCGACCTTCTGTAGGAGAAGCAAAAAGAGAGTTATTATATGATGTTTTTTTGGCAACGTGGCTCTTATATTTTTTTAGGTAAGAACTATAGATATACCGTGTGTTTCCTTTGTAAAGTACTTTTGTCCAAGCCCCTTTTTTTCCTAAATAAGAAAAGGTCTGCCCAGTGTTAGTGATGCCGACAATTTTGTGATTGAGAGAAGGACCAGTCCGAACACGAAGATCGTCTGTCTTCACTTTTACGTTATATGCACTACTTGCTTCGACTTTTGGACTATGCATTGAAAAAGTTGTTGTGAGTAAGACACTAGAAGCGATAAGTATTACCTTGTTTTTCATTAGTTGTACTCCTTTAAAGATAAAGATACAGTGACGAACGATTTGTTAAAAGGAATATAGCATCACTATATTACAAAAAAGTATATCAAATTCATTTCAAAAATTGACAAGAGATTTAATCAAAAAATGCATAGTTTTTTCACAAACGGATTTTATGATAAAAATTAAACACATTTCTTTTTTATAAATATTCCAAAAAATAGATTTATTTTTTGTGTGTAGGAAAAAATTGATGGAATTATCTTTTTTGTTAGCTTTTGGGCAGGGTTTTTATCTTTCATTTCGCCATGTTGTCTGGCTTTATATCCCGTTTTTTTATCTTACATTACAGGGGTTTCAGTTAGAGAGTTAAAAGAAAATGAAAAGTGGAACTGGAATGGAGTTCCCCATACATTAGTTTTCCTACTTGGATTTTCGAGCGTATTTTTAGTGATGGGTTTTTCAACGTCATACTTGGCTGATTTTTTTATAGTGTATAAAGATGTTTTACAGATGAGCGGTGCACTTATTTTATTCATATTTGGTGTTATTCTAACTGGTCTATGGACTCCAACATTTTTACTTAAAGAGCGAAGATTGAACTTAGGAACAAGAAAGCGTGGCTATATCGGAACGCTTTTGGTCGGAGTCGGATCAGCTGCTGGATGGACTCCTTGTACAGGACCAATTCTCGCTGGAGTTATTGCTTTGATTGCCACAAATCCTGGTAATGGATTTTTATATATGCTTTTTTATGTTCTAGGTTTCTCCATTCCATTTTTCTTAATGTCGTTTTGGGTCGGGAAATCAAGATATTTAATGAAGTATTCTTCAAAGGTTACAAAAATAGGTGGAGGGTTTATGATTTTATTAGGTATCATATTGTATTTCGATGGTCTAACGAAACTAACTACAATATTGATTGATTTTACAGGGTTTAGAGGGTTCTGACGCTCTATTTTCTATTTCAAGAGGAGAGGCATCGTAAATGTTTCGTAAAAATGTCCTGATGATGGGAGTAGAGGAAAACTGGAAAGTGATGGAGAACATAAAACAACTTAAACCCTCAGGTATAGATATTCATATTTCTTCAAAAGAAGGATGGGTTCGAAAGCTACTTCCTGATTTTAAATATTTTGATTCATTTTCAAAAAAAGAATCAGAAGAAGGGTATATTAGTAATCTCATTGAATATTGTACTTCTCAAAAAATAGGCTGGATTATTCCTTTAAGCGAACAAGAAGCAACTACGCTATCGAAACACAAGTTAAAAATGAGAGAAAATAACGTAATGTTTATAACATCCTTTGATTTGGATAAAACAATACTTCATGATTTATTTTCGGTTCAAGGTAATACCTTTACTTACTCTTTTGACCAAATAAAGAATGCGCCTGAAGGTGTAAAGCTGGGGAAAATTGATGCATATATCGATTATCGATCTGATGAAGTGATTTGCTGTTTTATGAGAGAAGAGTATGAACGGTACCAAGATACTGTTCTTTCATACGAGGTGTTTGCCAACTCGATTTTAGAGGAGTGCGTAGCAATAATTGCTCAAAGGCTTAATATAAAGGGTTCTTTTTCTTTCGATTATCAACGTGATTCGGAGGGAATGTATACGATTACAAAAATAGAATGTTTCATGACGCATTCTACTCGTGAGGCTATTTTTAGTGATTATGATTTCGCTAATTATTTGTGGAGCAATATTCAAGGAATTGTCCTTTTAAAAGAATCAAATGATAAAAGCTCTTTTGTGTATCGCCTAAATGAAGAATACTTTCTTTTCTAAATCTCAACAGTTTGTTTTTATATGTAATCATCTTAAATGAGAAAGGTACTTTATGAATAAACTTTCATTTAAAATAACGTTATTTTATTTTTTCGGGATTCTCATGATTTTCATTCTCTCATCTGCTATTGTATACAACATTCTTGAGCATCAACAAGTAGAAAGTGAGCTGGAGAGCCTTCAAGAGAGAGGCAATAGTCATCGAGATGTTCTTTCCACTAACTTCGACAAGCAAACAGTTGAACACGTTGTTTTAATGGAGGAAAAGGCGATGACTGATGTGATTATCTTAGACAAAAATAATCAAGTCGTCGATTCATCTAACGACGCTGAACAATTTTTAAACCTGGATTGGATTCAAAAAAAGGATGGAATCGTAGAAGGTAATTGGAGAGAAGGCAAATTTTTAGTGACGGTGAGTAATATTGAAGATGGCGGTCAAATAATCATGTTAGAGCCGACGAAGTATATACAGCATTTGATGGGGGAATTGAAACAACAAGTAGTGTTCTCTCTATTCTTGTTAGTACTTTTTCTATTAGTAAGTGTTTATTTTTTGAGTTATATCATTATAAAGCCACTTTTATCAATGAAAGAGGCGACGGTAAAGTTAAGTCAAGGCGAGGTGCTGAAAATCAGAGAAGCTGAGAGAAGCGACGAAGTAGGAGATTTAGCACGAGCGATCACTAAGTTATCTGTTGATTTACGTCACATTCAAAATACAAGAAAGCAATTTCTGACTTCAATCACACATGAATTGCGTACGCCGATTACCTACATCAAGGGATATGCAGGACTCCTCAAAAAAGACGAATCGAGATTTGGAGATATTATCTATGAGGAATCCGAAAGACTTCAAGAACTGATTGAGGATTTGTTTGAACTTGCTAGATTGGAAGAGCCACATTTTCAAATAGATCCTCAGATTACAGAGATGAATGATTTCTTAAAACAGATCAGTGAAAGAATAATTGTTAAATTTGAGGAGAAACAAGTGAAATTAATTCTTCAAATTAATAAAACTCCCATCTACAAAGAGATAGACCAAGCTAGATTCGATCAGGTTCTCTTAAATTTACTGGATAACGCGCTAAAATATACACATGCGAACAAACGCGTATTTTTAAAACTTGATGAAAACTTTATTGAAGTTACGGATGAAGGTGGTGGTGTGGATGAACAATCACTCCCGTATCTTTTTGATCGTTTTTATCGAGTAGATTCTTCACGAAATCGTGAAACAGGAGGTACTGGGCTCGGTCTGGCTATCACGAAAGAAATAGTTGAAGCGCACAAAGGGACCATCGTAGCTATTAATGTAGAAAACGGGCTGAAGGTTGTCATTGACTTGAGGGGGATTCCAGGATGAGAACCATTGCTTTGGTAGATGATGAGAATCGAATGTTAGAACTGATTGAACTCTATCTGCAAGACAGTTATACCTGTATTAAGCTGAACAGCGGAAAAGAGATATTGAACTTGATTGATGTAGATGAGCCTGACTTAATCATATTAGATGTGATGATGCCTTTAATGGATGGTTTTGAGACTTGTCAAAGGATAAGAGAAGTTTCGAATGTACCAATCATTTTATTGACAGCACTCGACGGAAAAGAAGAAATCGTAAAAGGATTGCAACTGGGAGCAGATGATTACATTGTGAAACCGTTCGACGAGGCGGAATTGAAGGCAAGAATTCAATCGATTTTCAGACGAACTACAGTTTCTTCAGGATCAAAAATCGAATCGTCGGGTCTAATCTTAAATGAAGACGCCCATGAGCTGTATTACGATAATCATTTAGTCAAAGTCACACCAAAAGAATTTTCATTACTTGCTAAATTATTAAAAAATCCAGAACGTGTCTATTCAAGAGAGGAACTGCTCTCAAGTTTATGGTTAGCAAATGAGTGGACAGATGAACGAACGGTCGATTCTCATGTAAGAAACTTAAGAGAAAAGCTTAGGAAACTCGAGTTTCCTATTGAAGAACACTTTCGCACAGTATGGGGAATTGGTTACAAGTGGGTTCCTTAAATAAGGAGAAAGAAGACAAGAGAGGAACGGTTAAAAAACCGTTCCTCTCTTGTATATCGTTTATTCTGCAGATAGTTCGTCTTCAGTCACCCATTTATGATTTTTCACTTCTTCACCTGTAGTCGATTCAAAATCAATCATATACACTGTTGTTTGCTTAGCTGAATCGATAGTGGCCGTAGCGTCCTTCATTCCTCCCATATGATCCGCGTCTACTTTTACTTCATCGCCTACTTCATAAGGAGATGACTTGGCATCTACAATCTCTTCTTGAATAATCCATTTATGATCCGTGACGCGTTTCCCGCCATTTGTAGGGTCATAAGAAATGCTATAAGCAGTAGTATCATAAGCACCTACAATTTTAGCCTCAGCCCCTTTCATGCCTTCCATATGTGCTTCTTTGATCATCGCCATGTCGCCAACTTTAAATTTAGGGTTTTTAGCCTCTTGGAGCCCTTTCGGAACCTCTTTCGATCCAGACATGTCCATCGTCGAATGATCCATACCATCCATATTTTTATCCATGCTTCCTGTTGATTTAGAATCATCACTATTGCTTCCGCACGCAGCGAGTGCTAAAGAAAGCGAAGCAGCCATAGTTGTCATAATAATCTTTTTCTTTAATTTCATAAAAATTACCTCCAATTGCTTTTTTATGCTTTCCATAGACTCTATCACATAAATTTGCAGAAACATTGCAGAGAGCAGAAAAGTAACACATTGAAAAAAAACTATAAAATTCATGGGTAGAAAGACATAGTTCTTTCACAATCATTCTTTAAGTTAAAGATAATAATTGATTGGAAGGAATGATCCATATGAAGATAACATGGTTAATCGCAACTATCGGTATCTTCACTCTCATGATTATAGTGGGCGGTTCGTATTTACTTCTTACCCGAGGTACTATGTCAAACAACAAACAGCACATGGGATCTATGATGAATGGAGGAAACACTACTACAAATCAGAATATGATGGAAGGTATGGGACATGGTGCGAGTGTCGATTTAAAATCAACTGAAGAAAAAGAGCGACGATTAAACATCCCTAAGATACTAAAAGCCGATCGTGAAACCAAGAATTCCATTCAATACACGATTGTCGCTAAACAAGGGGAAACAAAGTTCTTTCGAGATGCTAAAAAAAACTAAAACTCTAGGATATAACGGAAATTATTTAGGTCCTGTAGTGGAGTTAAAAAAAGGGAAAACAATAACAATCCGTACGGTGAATCGCTTATCAGAAGCCACTACATCCCATTGGCACGGTCTTGTTGTACCATCATCCGTAGATGGTGGACCACATCAGGTCGTGAAAGCTGGTGAGACGAAGGTAGTAAAGTTTAAAGTGAAGCAAAATGAATCGACATTGTGGTTTCATCCACATCCAATGGGTAAGACTGCTGAACAAGTATACAAGGGGTTGGCAGGATTGTTATACGTAAAAGATGAAAAAACTAAAGAGACGATGCTACCTCATAAATATGGTGAAAATGATATTCCATTAATTCTTCAAGATCGAAAAGTTAAAAATAGGAATGTCCTTGAATATGCTGATGTAGAAAAAATAGATGGGGCTTTAGGCGATACCCTCCTCGTAAACGGAACGATTAATCCGTATTTTAACGTGAAATATTCGCAACTTAGGGTCAGGTTGATAAATGGTCCAATGCACGGAACTATGCAGTGAAGTTATCTGACGGCTCATCCTTTAAAAAAAATTGCTGATGATGGTGGTTACATCTCAAAAGCGAAAAACGTGAAAAAAATTGAATTAAGCCAGGCGAACGTATAGAGGTATTGGTAGATTTTTCAAAAAAAAAATTGGTGAGACTGTTTCATTTGAAACGAATGGAGTAAGGGTCGTTAACTTCAAACTGAAGGATAAACAAGGGGCGAACCTAAGTGCATTGGCGCTGAAAAATGGATATGAAAAGCCGCTAAAGACCTTGTCTACAGTGAATCAAAAATTAACTCTTTTCGGAATGGGCAAAAATGTTGAAATCAATGGGAAAAAGTTTGATAAGACGAGAATTGATATTAAGGCGAAACAAGGAGAATCGGAAATTTGGGAGGTCTATAATAAAAAAGACATGATGGGTGGAATGACTCATCCCTTTCACATTCATGGAGTCCAATTCAAAGTATTAGATCGAAACGGACAGAAACTGGATAATCAAGAAACAGGTCTAAAAGACACTATCGCTATAAAACCAGACGAACGAGTTAAGATTCAGATGACTTTCAAGGAAAAAGGGGTATTTATGTACCATTGCCATATCCTTGAACATGAAGAGAACGGAATGATGGGTCAGTTGAAAGTGGACTAAAAAATAGGTGAATGTTTTCATCTTTTCTTCACAAACTAAGGGAATAGGCTTTGTGTAAGTCAAAAAAGACGGAAAATGGAGGTATTTTAGAATGAATACTGGACAACAAGAAATCTTAGGTGCCCTACACAACTGTATAGTGACTTGTAATGAATGCTTTGATGCGTGTTTGAGTGAACATCATGTTTCTTCGATGGCAGAGTGTATACGTCTAGACAGAGATTGTTCTGAAATTTGTAGTCTTTTAGTACAAGCTATTTCTCGAAACAGCAGCAATATTGATGTTCTTGCAAGAAGCTGTGTTGAAATTTGTGAAAGATGTGCCGACGAATGTTCGAAACATGATCATGATCATTGTAAAAAGTGCGCTGAGGCCTGTAATGAATGTGCAAAAATCTGTCGTAAATTAATTGCTTAAAGCGAAGTGTTAAAAATGAAGGAGCATCTATGTCGCCATGCCGAAAAAGGTATGAGCTAAAAAGCTGATGCTCCTTTATCTATAAAAACTACGGTACTTAGTTATGAAAAATTTCATAACCTTTATAGACCAGTAGTATGGCGAGAAAAAAGAAGGATACATAGAGAGTAACGATTAAACTCTTCATAAATGCTTTCTATATAATCAACTCCATCCTATAGTTTGAGTTGATTATATAGAAAGTTCGTGAAAATAATGAGGAAATAGATTGACAATCATTTATTATTAAAAAATTCTAATGTAAGAGGTGGTGGCTAGGATGGATAAAATATTAATTGTTGATGATGAAATAAGAATGAGGCAATTATTAAGACTTTATCTAGAACCAATAGGATATGAATGTAGTATGGCGAATAATGGGATCGAAGCTTTGGAGAAAGTGAAAAAAGAAACTTTTGATTTGATTTTATTGGACGTCATGATGCCAATGTACGATGGAGTCGAAGTATGTAAGAAAATAACGGATTCTCACCCGGAAGTCCCAATCATCATGATAACGGCTCTAAATGATGCTGAATCCATCGTCAAAGGACTAGATGCTGGAGCTACAGATTATGTCACAAAGCCGTTTAATGGGGACGTACTTTTAGCAAGAGTTCGATCTGTCATGAGAAGAAAAGCAAAAGAACCCGTTATATACCACGGACTTACGTTCGATGAGAGCAACGATTTAATTGTGTTAGATGGTAAGTCGATTGATTTCACACCCAAAGCACATGCGTTACTGAGATTATTTCTTCAACATCCTGGAAGGCTATTCAACAGATTGGAGCTTTATGAATTCGTTTGGTCTTATACATCAGAATCGGATCCAAGGACAGTGGACTCTCATATTAAAATGATCAGAGAGAAGTTAAGAGAGTTAGATTATCCAATTGATAGCCACCTGAAAACAATTTGGGGGAGAGGATATCGTTGGAGTGAGGATGAAACAAAATGACACCTTTGCTATACAAGTAAAAGTGTCATAATAAAAATCATAAAGGAGTGGGTGTCGGTTTCGAGTAGCCATCTTTATACGAAGAATCGATTTCAGAACGAATATCTTTAATCGATTCTCCATCCCGTTGCTTCAAAATAGACTTTACAGCAATCTCAAGACATGTGCTGCATGTTGTTCCGTGGCTTGTCCATTTCACAGACCCATCCGTCGTATTTTCTTCTATGAAGCAATCATAATTATTTTTGTGATTGACTGTTTCACCACAGCCACAATAACAAGGCATTTTCTCTAGTAGTTTACGATTTTTTGATACAGCTTGATAAACATTTCGTACATCTTCAGGTTGAGTTTTTAAAAATGTAGGAAGTATCACCGATGATGATGTTTCTTCAATCTTGTCACCGCTCAAATGTTTCGCATGATCGGCTTCCTTTGAATGATTGGGAGTAGAAGACTTCGTCGTGTCTTGAGCACAGCCGACCGCGATCAAGGACAGGCTAATAAGGCTTACTCTTTTTAAGAGTATGTTAAGTTTCACGATTCGATTCTCCCTCGAGATAATTTTGTAGGCGCGCAAAACAAAGCGTGTGAATTAGCATTTTTCGTATTTTCTAGTAGCTCTTTTTTCTGTTCAAGATAATACCTATTCATTCATTTGACATAGTTTTCATTGATTCAGTTAATTCATGAATCGTCATCAATCGTTTGATGTATACCTCGAACTTGTCCTTCAATTCCTTTTAAAGTTCCAGTACTTGTGTTTTTCACTCTAAATAGTCTTCTTTAAACAAAGGGTCTCATTTTAAAAGATATACCCTACTTGTATGATAGTTTTTAATTTTTAGTGTGTCAAAATACATTTTATATATAAATATAATTTAAAGAAAAAACGATATGTCACTCTATATAGACACCATACAGGTATATATGAACTGAACCCCGAATGATGGACACTTGAAAAAAGTGCCTCACTCGGGGTTTTTCGTGTGCGCACGAATCGCTATAATGAATTCTGAGTGTACCGCTTTTTTTAGGTTATGCCTTTTTGTGTGGACAAGCACCTAAAAGAGAGGGACCTAATATGAAAGTTGTGAAAGTTTTTAACAATAATGTCGTTTTGATTGAAAATGATAATAATGTTGAAGAAATAGTGACTGGAAGTGGCATTGGTTCGGTATCCGAGAGGGAGACACCTTGAGAGATGTCAAAATCACACAAAAGTTTGTACTAGAACAACAGGCATCTGTGCATGAGCTGGAAGCACTTCTACAACGAATCGATGTGAAGGACATCGAATTGGCCGGCGATATTCTCCAACTTTATGAAACTGAAGTAGGGAATACGGTCAACAACATGGCTCTCCTTGGACTAGGTGATCACATTAATTTTGCGGTCGAACGTGCGCGAAAAGGGATGAACTTCCGTTCTGCGTTAGAGTGGGAAATTAAGCAGTTGTATGCGAAAGAGTACTCGGTCGCATCGGCGGAGATGAGTTCGTGATCCTTTCGCCTTATCCTTTGGACTTCAAGAAAGCGACATTTAAATACGAGCTCTCAATCGGAGATGTGCCGGTGACGCTCGATGCTTCAATTGGAGAAGCTGCTTATCCGACAGACGGGGACTCACTAGAGACACTGATTTTGGTCGCAGATGATGCGATGTACATACAAAAATATACATGATTGAGTCACGACATGCCATGACTCGACAACAAAAGAGAGTGTACACGTTTCGACGTCGAAATGTATACACTCTTTTATATATCCATCAAAGTGGAGTCGAATCGATTGTCTGGAAAGCACTCTGTCCCTTTAGAAATATACACATCTCAAAGTATTGTCGTCGCTTTTGATTATATATGACCATATATCATTTTTTTGTATACAAAAATCTAGATTGATCAGGAGAGGTAATTATCGAGATTAGGCGGTACGAGCGTAAGGTTAAGAAGGGCTCGATGAACGCATCAAGGACTCTTCCAACAACCGAGACTCTTCTAATAGTTCTTTTAACGTATTGCTATACGGGTTCAATGAGATTTGAGTATGTCCGATGCTTCCAAAACTGAACGAACGCTGCATCAATACACCCAGGAATGTCAGCTTGTCTGTACTCGTGTAAAACGATACGAATTCCGGGTCGTCGCTTAGCCTCGCCAGGAGGGCAGCCTCACGTTCTTGAGGGGGAAGTTGTTGAAAGACTGGATCACCGATCGATTGATAATAGGCGTCACAAGCGTAAACTAGTGTAAATTTAAGTTCGAGAGCAGCCGCGTGGTCATAGATGAGTTCAAAATGGCGAAGGTCGTTGTCATTCACTTGTGACAGAAGATGTAAGAAGAAAGCGGACTCACTATTCGCAGCGAGTTCTGGCCGGGCGAACACTTTCGCAGAGTAGATGGCCAATAGAATGGTCGACTGATAAGAGTGATTGGTCTCCGAAATCTCTTTGGCACGGGCGATGAACAGTTTGACGACATCATCGCGTGTCTTGAACTCATCCATGAGTCAGGACATGTTCTCGAGGGTCATATCGCCCTCCGAATACAGTTTCCATGCGAGATAGTCCATGAAGCGGTGTCGGTATCTCACATAAGGAGACTTTTCGAGCTCATCGGAAAGACTGACCGAGAGAAGTTTGATTGGGTTAGTTGCTATTTCACAAGCAAGGGCTCCGTAATGACCGAGTGACACAGCAGACTCTAAAACAAGTTTAGAGGCATATTTGACGACTTTGCGGATTGGTTTTCGTTTCTTTCCCATGTAGCATCCTCACACCTTCCTGTAAGGGCTGGTCAACAAACGATTGGACGTCAATAGTGGCCGAACAATTTTTTGAGGGACCTCCACTTGGGCGGGTAAGCATTGCTGCCGCTATAGGAACTAGTCTCCCCCCCCTTCTTACAGACCTCCAACTTCCACTGGGTCCCATCGTGAGTGATTGTTTCTGTTTCTACGAACAACTCCGGCCAGAGATGCGTCTTAAAAGAATTGAATTTCTTTAAGACTTTTGCAGAGTCATCCTGGTTGTACCAACCGGATTCTATCCGTTGTTCCTCGCCAAACGTTTGAAGGATCAAGAGTTCTCGTTTAACGAAACCGTTCGAATGAAAAGTCAAAATGGACTCGTTATAAACGCCAAAACTCCCGATCCATAGCGTCACTTTCATGATAGGGTCTGTTAGTGTTAATTCACTAAGCGGAATGGTTGGCTCTAAAGCTAAAGACTGACGACGTTTGTTCTTTAACTCTGACTCCTGAAATTCCTTCTTGTCGAGAGAATCATCTTTTTTGTGCATCCTAATTCCTCCCGTTACATAAGTTTGATGTTGTACGAAAGTCATTTGTAATGGAGAATTACATAACTGTGTAGAATAAAGGAAGTAATTATCCGAAATGACTTTTCATGGGCTCATCACCATAAGGTGTGGTTGACACATAAAATCCATCGGATTTTGAATTGAACATAGAAAAAAAGCGAAAACCCCGGTGTCGTAATTGTTGCTTAGACAAACCACGATTGGAGTTTTCGCTTTGCCCCAACAGTTTATCAAATTACCTCTTCCACTTCCAGCCCTTTTTCAGATCCAAATGTCGTCAGACGAAGAACCAAACGTTTTTCCGGTCATCCCGGGTCAACATGACATCCCTTGTCCGCTGTGCCAGAGAAAGACCATCCTGCATTCGAAAAAGCGGCGTCGCTTTCGACACGGTCATGCGTGGAACGTCGGTGTACTCTGGATCGAACTGGATGTCCCACGTCAAAGATGCAGCTCTTGTGATTTGACGTTCGTGTATGACTACGCTCTCGGGCTCGTCCGCACTTCCACCGAGGTTTTCCGGAAAGGCATCGCAAAACGTTGCCACGGACGGACAATCTCAGATGTCGCACGCGAGTACGGCCTCCCTTATACGACGGTGGAGCGCTGGTTCTATCAGTAGCTTCGGTGGAGACGATGGAGCGTGCAACGCATGTCCTGGTCGACGAGTTCGCCACGAGAAAGGGGCACCACTATGCGACGATTGTCCTCGATGCCAAGAGTGGCCAGCTTCTGTCCATTGTCCCGGGCCGGGACGTGGCAGCCATCACGGCAGCACTTCAAGGCATATTCGAGGATATCCGTTCTGTCGTCAGTGATTTTGCACCGGCGATGGCGAAGGCCATCAACCATGTCTTCCCGGAGGCAGAACATGTGCTGGACCGGTTCCACCTCGTCCAGTTCGTCACGGACGCCCTTCGCCGACGGCGTCGTTTTTTGAACGAGGCAAGACGCCATCACCACGTTCGCGTGATCGATCGTTCGCTCGCGCGTCGCCCGGAAACACTGACTGGGGAAGACCGGGAGGTCGTCCGTTCCTGTATTCAGGAAGATCCATTCATTCGGAACCTCTATCAAGGGCTCCAGCATATCCTGTATGTGCTGAAGGCGACGTGCGAGATACAGACGCAACGGCGGCTGTCGGACTGGTTGGACCGTTATCAGTTCCATCCGTGCGGGCCCCTGGCGAAGATCGCGAAAGCAATCCGGGTCCGGGAGCAAGCGATGCGCCAGACCATCGTGTCAAGGCTGTCGAACGGGAAGATGGAAGGGACGAACACTAAGATCAAGCTCATCAAACGCCGTGGTTATGGCTATCGAAACCTCGAACGATTCTTTTTAAGATTGCGCCTCGAGATCGGTCGTCAAAATAGCAACCACGAGTTATGGTGATGAGCCAGAAAAAGAGGATGAATTTATCGAAGTTTTCTCAAACAGGGGGTAAAATTACAAAGAATTTTTTCTTTTGTTCTTTGCCCAGATCACTAGAAACGATAGAAAGATCAAAATAAATAAGCCGTACTGATAACCGGGAGGTATGGATTCTACAAGGCCATAAACAACAGCCACTTCAAGAGAAACGGCCGGAATTTTACCGATGGTGCTGGCAATAATGAATAAGCCACCTGGAATGGGCGTCAAGGCCGCCCCTGCTGTTACCAGACCTGATGGGACAAAAGGAATTAAGCGCAGCAAGATGATTGCCCAGAAGACGCGGCTTATTGAAGAACTCTGGATGTATCTCCAGAACGGCCGCTTTAACCACTTTGGATTAACTTTTGAAAACCCATATCGATATAGGTAAAATCCGACGATAGCGCCAAAAATCTCCCCCGACAAAGAAAGGATGACGCCAATGGTTAACCCTAAAGAACTGATATTGAGAGACGTGAGCAAAAAGCTTGGGAAAAAGCCAACTGCACCCATACTTATGTTGAAAATGAGAAGCAGCAGAAATTCTAAAACGGGGAACTGAGTGTTTATGGTATAATCCGCCTCCTGCGCTGTTTAAAAAATTGATGGTATATAAAAGTTCAGTTGAATGAAATTTTAAGATAGAGAAGTGCGTTCTATATCCGTTTTTTTCGAATTCGGTAATACACTAATCCTGAAAAGCCAACGACGAGGAGGAACAAATAGATTGAACTTAAAATCCCAGGTGGGAAAAATGTGCGAACGTCTTCAGAATTAGAAGAAAGGTTTGTCTCAGAAGCACTGACAACGGGAAACTGATAAGAAGACAAAAGAGTGCCATCCTGATCAGTAATCCTTAATAGTCCATCTTCTTTTACAGCGATTGTCACTTGCTCATCTGTTTGGTGTGTATAAAAGAAATCGCCTGGCGTAATGTATTCCACATCACCGGCAAAAAAGCTGCTTTCTTTCGGAATGCTCACTGTTTTAAAATTTTCAAATCCAAAATCCAAAAGTTGAATAGTGTCAGCATAAGCTTCTGCCTCTGTGTCGCTTTTTAAGGTGACGACAATTAAATTCAGGTTTTCTCTTTTGGCTGTCGTGGCCAGCGTGACGCCTGCTTCTGGCACAAACCCGGTTTTACCACCCGTAACGCCTTCATAAGGTTTTTCCCTTAATAGTTTGTGGTGGGTATAAAGCGTGGTATCCCAGGATTCACCGTTCCAGGGCAGTTCTTTTGTTCCAAATATTTTCATGAATTCATCGTTCTTCATCGCATATCGGGTTAACTTCGCTAAATCTTCGGCTGTCGTAACATGCTCGGGATCAAAAAGACCGTGGGGATTTTCGAAGTTCGTATTCCGCAGGCCAATTACATCTTCTAAATATAAATTCATATCAGCAGAAAATAACTCAACGCTGCCGCTGATGTGTTCAGCAATGGCGACGCCGGCATCATTTCCAGAGTTGACTAAGAGGCCCAGCAACAGTTTTTCTAAAGTCACTTGTTCTCCCTCTTCCAAATAAACACGGGTGCCTTCCGTATTGCGTGCTTTTTTACTGATGGTTACAACATCATTTAATTTTCTGTTTTCAATTGCATAAATGGCTGTGGCAATTTTTGTTAGGCTGGCAGGATACATCTGCGACTGTGCATTTTTTTCATAGAGGATTTCTCCAGTCGTTGCTTCCATGACAATAGCTGCTTCACTGGATACGTTTGGCAGGGAAGGGTCATCAGTTTTACTGAAAACGGACGAAACGATTAAAGTGTTGATCATGATTAAAATGGTTGAAACAACACTTAGTTTTTTCATAACTATTCCCTCCTGAGTGATTATTTTAGTTCTGCTTTATTATATAATTGACGGTTTCCCGGTCCGAATCAGTCGGTAAATGAAAGGTTTGCTGGTATTTCTCGTGTCCTTTACCGGTAATCACAATCCAGTCGCCTTCCTTGCTTTCATGGATTGCTTGCTGAATGGCGAGTGTACGGTCTGGAACGATGCTGCCTTTTGAGTTGCCGTATGTTTCATTTAGTTGGTTTAAAACTTCCAGCATATCTCCTGGAGAAACATTGTTCAGGTCGTCCAACGTTAAAATGTAGCGGTCACTCATTTCAGCAGATATGGATAGCATGTGCTTTCTCTTGCTGGCATCTCGATTTCCACGAAAGCCGAAAATATGGGTTATTCGTTGGGCCCCTTGTGATTTTGCAGTTTCCAGGCAGTAAGAGATGGCATCCGGAGTATGGGCATAATCCACAATAACGATCGAGCCCTTGGCCAGTTTCGTGATCTCAAAGCGTCCATCGACTCCCTTGAAATGGTGAATGGAGTTTAAGAGCTTTTCTTTGGGGATACCCAGCAACAATGATGTTCCGTAGGCCATTAAGGTGTTATACATATTGTGCATTCCGGTCATGGCAGCGACCATTTGATACGTTTCGTTACTTTCAATCACCCGCATAGTGGAGGACAGAGAATGAAATTTTGCAACACGCAGGTTGCATTCAGTGGATGTGCCAATTGCATAAATCGGTTTTCCCTTTGTTTGCAGGATTCCACAGAGCTTTCGTCCCCACTCATTATCTGTATTCACTACAGCAATCCCATGTTCTTTCATCTGATTGAACATTGTAAGCTTCGCCTGAAAATATTCTTCCATGGAACTGTGATAATCCAGGTGTTCATGGTGAAGATTGAGGAACAAGCCGTAATCAAATTCAATGCCTTCTAACCGATACTGGGCCAGTCCATGAGAAGAAACTTCCATAATGACGACCTCATCCTGACTGAGGGTCAACAGTTTATGGAGAGCGAGTGAATTTGGTGTGGTGTTCGAGCTTTTCATTTTTTCGCCATTGATAACATTTTGGTTGGTACCGATGACAGAACAACTCATACCGTTGCTTTCCAGAAAGTGCTGGAGCATATAGCTCGTCGTCGTTTTTCCGTTGGTGCCCGTAATCCCAATCATTATTTTCTGGTCAGATGGACGGCCATAAAAATTCCTGGCCAGGATGCCAAGCGCTTTCCGGCTATTTTCCACCTGTAAATAAGGGACACCTAACCGGGTAATTTCTTGTTCTCCGATGATAAGGGCTGCCCCTTTTTCAATTGCCTGGTCAATAAACCCGTGACCATCAATTTCAAATCCTTTAATAGCAACAAACACAAAACCTTTTTCCACATCGCTTGAGTTATCGGCAATCCCCTTGATGTCTAATTCTAATATTCTGGAATCTAATCGGGAGATTAGACCGGATTCGTTCAAAAGCTGATTTGTTTTCATAGATTTGGTGACCTCTCTAAAACTATTTAAATTTGATTTATTCTATTATAAAAATGTTGAAAAAATGTGCAGAATATATACGGGAAGCCTAACTACTAAAACTTAATGTTTTTGTAATACAAACGAAATCGAATCCTTTATGAACCATTACAGATAAAAACCCGGGATCTTAAGGATAAAAAGAGAAATCGCTTGATTATGAGGACAAGTATTTGTTCATTCTGGTTGTCGCTATTGCATTTACCATCTACAACGGATTAACAAAAGAGAAAAACGAATTGCTGCAAGTTGGAGATTCGGCACCCGATTTTGCGTTGACGGATTTGAACGGGGAACGGCATCAGCTGTCTGAGTACAAAGGGCAGGGGGTGTTCGTGAACTTTTGGGGTACTTGGTGCAAATCGTGCGAAAAAGAGTTCCCGCTGATGGAAAAGCAGTACCAGGTATACAAGGATCAAAGTGTGGAGATACTCGCTGTCAATATTGCGCAATCCGATTATGAAGTGAGACAATTTGCTGAACAGCGAAATTTAACGTTCCCGATTGTTATCGATAAGGACAAAAGTGTTATGGAAGCTTATAATATCCGTCCATTGCCGACTACTCTGTTAGTCAATCAAGAGGGCAAAATCGAGAAAATTATTACGGGTGAAATGTCCGAAGAGGATATCGCGAGTTATATGGAACAGATCAAACCGTGCTGATACCTCTGAATTTCCCAAGCATAATGCGGGCCACGTTATTTTGAAAAATGCTGCAAAGAAAAAACGAGAAAAAAACATTTCTTTAAAGTGGACTAACCAAAAGAAAAGAAATGTCAGGTGTAGAAAATTTATAAATAAAAATCAGGCAAAGATCCTCCACCGGACCGATTGGAAGGATTATTCCTTTTGGGTCAATTGTAGAGGGAATGGATTACCTGTTTTGAAATCAAGATATCTGCACAAAAAGTCGAAACTTTTTCGTTAAACTTTAAGAATGTTATACTTATAAAAAATAAAAAATAAAAAATAAAAAATAAAAAAAGACATATTCGGAGGGCATCTACATGAAAAAAAAGAGAATAGGAACGGCAGTGCTGTCGGCTTTTCTTTTGCTGGCAGGCTGCAGCAATGATACAACGGATTCATTTGAAGTGCCGTTTGAAGGGGAACTGAACCATGTTCATGGGATGGGTTATGCAGGAAATGAGAACGGACTGTATTTTGCCTCGCATACCGGGCTGAAAATTTACCGGGAAGAGGGCTGGTTCGAAACGGCGGATAATTTTCATGATTATATGGGCTTTAATGCAACAAATGAAGGTTTTATTACGTCGGGCCACCCAAGTGCAGACTCAGAATTACCCAATCCCCTAGGGATACAGCGAAGCATCGACAGCGGTAAATCGATTGAAGAGATTGCATTTCAAGGAGAAACGGATTTTCATGCCATGGCGGTGGGATATAACAGTAACGACATTTTCCTAATCAATCCGGCCAAGAATTCCCTATTGGAAGCCGGCGTATATAAAAGCGGTGATGAAGGCGAATCATGGAAAACTGTGAAGGCTGAAGGGCTGGAAGGCGAAGTGACTTCGCTCGCTCTTCACCCGGCTGACTCAAACTTCGTCGCTGCAGCTACGGCTGCAGGGATTTATTTCTCACGGGATGGCGGAGAAAATTTTAAAGCCATTACAGACGGAAGTGAAACAGGCACAGCGGTGCATTTCACCGAAGACCATTTGTACTTCGGAAGCAACGGGACAGCGGCGGCTCTGGTGAAGTATACTATGGAAAATGAAGAACTCGAGCCGGTGGATACACCGGACCTTTCACAAGATGCCGTCGCTTTTATTGCACAAAACCCGATGGATGGAATGGAACTAGCGATCTACACATTTGAAGGCAATGCCTACTTGTCGGAAGACGGATTACAGACCTGGAAAACGCTGCTGGAAGAGGGAAAAACCAAGTAGAAACCAGCTAGCCGTTTGAAAAACGAACCGAATCCAACAGCTTTCGGCAGCAGTCTTTGTCTTGATTGCTGCTAACCAATCGACTTAAAGAGGGATGCCATGTTAAACAGGCTTGCATTGAAAATAGGTTTGCTGTTTTTTGTGTTTATTATCATCATTGAATTGGTTTTGTTTCTAACCCTGTACGTTACTTTTGTCAATGAACGGGTGGATGAAGTCATGACCAACCTGCTTGCAAGAGGGAACACCCACAGCGAAGTATTGGAAGACAGTTTTGAACCGGCGACATTGAACCATGTGGCGTTGATGGAATCTGCCTCCGATTTCATCGTCATCATCACGGATGCAGATGGCAACGAATTGACCCATTCCGATCTGATTGAACCTGAAATGAGGGAAGTGTTGGAACACACCGATTTTGATGAGGTTCTGCAGGGAGGGAAGGTCGTGGAAGAACGATGGGACAAAAAAGAGTTTATTGCGACGGACAGCCCAATCACCATTGAAGGAGAACATAGAGGCCACGTGTTCATGTTTGCGGAAACCAATCATATCAAAGGGATGGTCAGTCATTTGCGAAACCAATTCCTGATTGTTGGCCTGATTGCTGTCGGGTTGACCGTCATCACAATTTTTTTGCTATCCCGATTGATTACGTTGCCGTTGATTCGGATGAAAGAAGCGACGGAACAGTTAAGCGAAGGGCACCACGAGGTCAGCCTGAATATTGGCCGAAACGATGAGTTGGGAGAGCTGGCGAAAGCCATCACTGCTCTATCCAGTGACTTGGAACATTTAAAAAATGAGCGGAATGAATTTTTGGCGAGTATTTCGCACGAGTTGCGGACGCCGTTGACCTATATCAAAGGATATGCCGATATCGCGAGCCGGCCGGATGCATCCGAGGAAGAGAAAAAGGAATACATTGGCATCATCCGGGAAGAGACGGCCCATTTGACGGAATTGATCCGGCAGCTGTTTGAGCTGGCTCAGATGGATCATAACCAGTTCGCCATTCAAAAAGAGGAATTTTCACTGGAGATGCTTTTTGCATCCGTCGTTGCCTTGGTTCGGCCAGCTTTTGACGAGAAACAGATTTCATTGGCTGTCCATTGTGAACATGAGATTGTCGCCTTCATTGATCCCGAACGTTTTCAGCAGGTATTGCTGAATGTCTTGGACAACGCCCGCAAGCATTCTCCTGAAGGAACACAAGTGGTATTACAGGGAGTCCAAGATAAAGGTACCATCACCATAAAAATCCGTGATGAAGGAGAGGGCATACCGGAAAAAAATCTTCCTTTTGTCTTTGAACGATTGTATCGGGTCGATAAATCCAGATCCAGACAGTACGGAGGAAGCGGTCTTGGCCTGGCGATTGCGAAAGAAATCGTCGAATCGCACGGTGGTCTCATGACGCTTCAAAGTGAGTACGGACAAGGGACAACCGTCCTGATAGAATTGAAAAGGGGGGATTCGCTTGCAGAAAGTGTTGTTGGTTGATGATGAACAACGAATGCTGGATTTAGTGGCTTTATATTTGAAGCCGCATCAGTACCTCTGTAAAAAAGCACTGGGAGCTCATGAAGCCCTCGACTATTTGGAATCGGAACCTTTCGATCTCGTCTTACTGGATATCATGATGCCGGAAATGGATGGCTGGGAACTGTGCCGCGAAATCCGGAAATTTTCGGATGTGCCAATCATTATGCTGACGGCGCGGGAACAACAGGAGGATATTGTTAAGGGATTGAATATCGGGGCGGATGATTACATCACAAAGCCGTTTAATGAAGATGAGTTGCTGGCCCGGATGGGGGCGCTGCTTCGCAGGAGAACTCCGAAAAATACCATTGAAGTGGACGGTTTGGTGTGGGACGAAGACCGGTTTGAACTTACGTACGGCAAACATATCATCAAATTGACGCCAAAAGAATTTCTGATGGTGGGCCATCTGATGAAGAATGCCGACAAAGTGTTTACGAGGGAGCAGCTGATCCAGTTAATTTGGGGATTCGACTCAGAGACGGAAGGGCGGACCATCGATTCGCATGTGCGAAATGTTCGGGAAAAAATCCGCCAGTCCGGTTTTCCGGTCGATGATCATTTTCTCACGGTTTGGGGAATCGGCTACAAATGGATCCATGAAGCAGAATGATGCTTGATAAAAGAAAAGGTCCGTCGGAAAATATTTCCGACGGACCTTTTTGAGTAAGGTTATGCGGCGTTACGGCAAGCTTCTGCACATCTACGGCAAGCTTCCGCACAGCGTCTGCAATGTTCATGATGATCGGCGTGCTTCTCACATTCCTCTGCGCAAGCTTCGCAAATGGTTGCACAAGCGGCTGCCAGTTCGGAAACGAACGGTGAATTGTGAGTAATGGCATGTTCCAAAAATGCACAAATGTCCGCGCATTCCCGGTCTAATCGAATGCACTGTGCTAGCATCTTCACATCGTCTTCCTGCAGACAAGCGTCAAAACAATGGTTACATTCCGCTGCACAATCATGTAATGCCCGAATCAATTCCTGATGTTGTTCATGAGCCAAGTTAAAACCTCCATTTCTTATTTTTGCTTCATTTACTGGATTTCCCTCTCCTTTCCAAACTAAACAGAAATACCGAAACTCCATAGAAACTGCACATTTTATAGACAAGTAATCAAATATTAAAATCAATGGTGCGGTTTTTTTGGGGGGTCATTGTGAACTTCTAAATTAGAGTCATGGAAACAGCGATAAAGTAAAATGATACTAAACACTTGATATACCCTATCGGGGTATGTTAAGTTTAAGGAAATATTACTTTAGGAGGAATAATAATGATTGAAACATTAAAAGTACAAGGTATGTCCTGCGGCCACTGTGCAAACTCGGTTGAAACGGGCGTCGGTGAACTCGAAGGGATTTCATCTGTGACAGTTGATCTTAAAAAAGGCGAAGTGGCAGTAGACTATGATACTGCCAAGACATCATTAAACGAAATTCAGAAAGCGATTGAAGAACAAGGGTATGACGTCGTATAAGGGTGCTTTCACAGCACACTTTACTTTTAAATGAAATATACCCCCGCGTGGTATATTCGGCAAGAACTTTGTGAATGTTAAGAATGTAAATAGGGTTAAATAGGATAAGAACCACTAGTTTGGAGGAGGCGCACTGAATGGCTAAAAATGATAAAGACCATCACCACCATCAAGACGAACAGGTAGATCACAGTAAAATGGATCATTCCAAACATGTTGGGCATTCGTACCATGAAGACCAAGTGAAAGAAGGCATTCAAGACGACAGCAATCCTGCCAAAATTCATGATGATCATGCCCATCACCATCATGGTGGCCACGATCATAGTAACCATGGACATCACAATCATGGTGGCCACGATCATAGTGACCATGGACATCACCATCATGGGAATTTCAAAGAAATTTTCCTGAAGTCGCTGCCCTTGGGCATTGTCATTCTATTATTGTCGCCGATGATGGACGTTCGGCTTCCTTTCCAATTTACTTTTCCATACTCGGATATTGTGGTCGCTGTATTAGCAACTATCTTATTGGTTTATGGCGGAAAACCCTTCTATCAAGGTGCAATCGCTGAATTTAAGGAAAAAGCACCGGGTATGATGGCCCTTATTTCATTAGGGATATCCGTTTCCTATTTGTATAGCATTTACGCCGTGCTGGCACGCTACGTAACCGGCGATCACATCATGGATTTCTTCTTTGAATTCGCGTCCTTGCTGTTGATCATGCTCCTTGGGCACTGGATCGAAATGAAGGCTATCGGAGAAGCAGGAGACGCGCAAAAATCGCTCGCCGAATTGGTGCCGAAAGATGCACATGTGGTATTGGAAGATGATTCGATCGAGACGCGTCCCGTAAATGAGCTGAAAGTCGGAGACCTTGTACGGGTTCAGGCCGGAGAAAACGTCCCTGCCGATGGCATCATCAAAAGAGGCACCTCGCGGATCAATGAAGCTTTGCTGACGGGGGAATCTAAACCCATTGAAAAAGGAGCCGGAGACAAAGTGATCGGCGGTTCCACGAACGGTGCAGGCATCATATATCTTGAAGTACAGGAAACCGGCGACCAATCGTTCATTTCCCAAGTACAAACCCTGATAAGCCAGGCGCAGGATCAACCTTCAAGAGCTGAAAATCTGGCTCAAAAAGTAGCCGGCTGGCTGTTTTATATCGCCATTGTGGTGGCTTTCCTCGCTTTTGTCGTTTGGCTGTACATTGCTGACATTCAAACCGCTGTTCTTTTTACGGTTACGACATTAGTCATTGCATGTCCACACGCTCTCGGCCTTGCCATTCCGCTGGTTATTGCACGAAGCACCAGTTTAGGTGCAAGCCGCGGGCTGTTGGTGAAAGACCGCGAAGCATTGGAGCTGGCAACTAAGGCTGATGTAATGATACTGGATAAAACGGGTACATTGACTACTGGCGAATTTAAAGTTTTGAACATGGAAACACTGGATGGTCAACATACCGAAGCCGAAATCGCGGCGTTAATGGCAGGGATTGAAGGCGGGTCCAGCCACCCAATCGCCCAGTCAATCGTCCAATACGCTGAGAAACAAGGGATTCAGCCTGTCCACTTTGATTCGATTGATGTTGTGTCGGGTGCGGGTATAGAAGGAAACGCCAATGGCCGCAAATACGAATTGATCAGCCAAAAGGCACTTGGAAGAGATGTAGCGGTGGATGTTCCCCAAGGGGCAACATTAAGTATACTAGTTGAGGACGGGAATCCGATCGGTACGGTCGCATTAGGCGATGAATTGAAAGAAACGAGCAGAACGCTGATACAGGCATTGAAGCATTACAATATAAAACCGATTATGGCTACAGGTGACAATGAAACGGCTGCCCAAGGAGTAGCAGAGGAACTGGGCATTGAATACAGAGCCAATCAATCACCGCAAGATAAATATGGTTTAGTGGAATCACTGAAAAATAATGGACAAACGGTTATCATGGTCGGCGATGGCGTCAACGATGCACCATCCCTTGCAATAGCAGACGTTGGGATAGCAGTCGGTGCCGGAACTCAAGTCGCCATCGATTCCGCTGATGTGATTTTGACTCAGTCGGATCCAGGCGATATTGAATCCTTTATCGAATTGGCCAATAAAACAACCAGTAAAATGAAACAGAACCTCGTGTGGGGAGCCGGTTATAACTTTATTGCCATTCCCATAGCGGCGGGTGTTCTAGCCTCCATTGGGATTACGTTGGCTCCTGCCGCAGGAGCAGTTCTGATGTCCGTGTCCACGGTTATCGTGGCTATCAATGCGATGACATTGAAACTAAGAAATAGAGCTGTTTAACACCGTGTTTAATTGTCGTACACGAAAAGTGCTGCCTCCCAAAAGTTGAATTTTCTTTAACCTTGGGGGCACAGTTTTGTATTAGGTTAAAGTCAAACGGAGGTTTGAAGACTTTGGATAATTAAATATATTTTTATAGTTAACATATGAGATATTATCGGAAGAGAGGAAGCCCAAAAGCTTCTTCTCTTTTCTACTTAAATTCAATTAACACAAAAAAGTTTTCAAAAATTGATCATTCATTCATTAATCGCCGATTGTAAAATTAAGCTAGACAATTGAAAAAGCCATTCGTGGTACACTCACAATGTATTTTCCGACCAAAGAAAAACATAGAAGTGATTACGAATGACCTACACCCATCTTACCACGGATGAACTGGTGATGATAGAATCCTACCACCGCCAAAATATACCTGTAGCGATCATTGCTAAGTTGATGAACCGTTCCAGGCAGCCAATCTACAACGTCATCAATTTCCTGAAATCAGGACATACAGCGCTCGACTTCTACACGCAATACAAGAAAAATAAGAAACGCTGCGGCCGGCGGAAGATTGTCCTGCCGAAGAAACAAGTGGCCTATGTTCAAGACAAGGTGGCGCAGGGCTGGACGCCGGATGTCATTGTCGGCCGGGCAGAAACGGCCATCGATTGTTCCGCGCGCACCATCTATCGCATGTTCAAAAATCAGGTCTTTGACGCCGCCACGCTGCCGATGAAAGGAAAACGGAAACCCAATGGACACCAGGAACGCCGGGGAAAACAGGCGTTCAAACGCCATATTTCCGAACGGGAAGCCGACAACCCGTCGTTCAAAAAAGAGTTCGGGCATATCGAAGGCGACACCATTGTGGGTGCCCGCCACAAAAGTGCGGTGATCACGCTGGTCGAACGGCTGACGAAAGTCATCATCGCCCTGAAGCCTGCAGGACGCAAGGCTTGCGATATTGAAACTGCGTTGAACCAGTGGTTCCAAGGGGTCCCGAGAAATCTGTTCAAATCCATCACGTTTGATTGCGGCAAGGAATTCTCCAATTGGAAACCGTTGTGCAACCGGCACGACGTCTCGATTTACTTTGCGGATCCCGGCACGCCTTCTCAGCGCGCCTTGAATGAAAACTCCAACGGGATCCTGCGGAAAGACGGCTTGGCAAAGGAAATGGACTTCAACCAGGTGGATCAAACATTCATTTCGTCGGTGGACGACAAGCGGAATAACATCCCAAGAAAGTCACTGAATTACCGCACACCGTTGGAGGCATTTTTGAGTCACCTGAATGGAGTCGATCTGTCTAGCTTAAATTGACAAACGGAAAACTCAAAAGGGCACTGAAAGTTTCGTTCTCCACCATGATATAGATTCCTAAACCAATAAAGACAATGGGTATAATCCATCTACCGTAATTCTCTAAGGTTTCAGAGACATGTTTAAAAGCTGCCAAACGATATCCAATAAAACACCAAATCGCAACCATAATAAAGAAAGTAATAACCGTTACTGCTAGTTGGTTCATGGTTAAAGTAGAGAAGAAAGGAACATATATTCCAATGTTATCTCCGCCATTAGCAAATGTTATAAATGCTACACTTAAAAAGACACTATTATACTTTCCAGAATTTAAACTTGAAAGAATTGCATTTTCATCCTCATCTTCTCCCTTTATAAACAACATAATCCCTAAATAGATTGGGATTAGTCCAAGTAATCCTACCCATTTCTCTGGAATTAACATAACTCCAAAAGTTCCTAAGAGACTAACTACTACTAACAAGGTAAAACCTAGATATTGTCCAATAATTATATCCTTAGGGGATATATGCTTATTCTCTGTCTGGTTACCTTTTAAACCTTCACTCGTTTTCACCTGTGCTTTTGCCTGTGAAAATAGCAGCATCAAAACAAAAATATCATCAATATTGGTAACTATAAATGCCCCTATTGCAGAAATAACGTTCAAAATTAAAGTCAATTACATCAACTCACTAACTGATTTTTTATTATATTTAGAAGTTATACTCATAATGAGTCCTTTTTAAAAAAGGAATTTCCATCTGTCTGGAAGAGCCCTTTTTAGCACTTTTTCCTTTATTCTTTCACTCTCATTAGTCGCAAACCATTTAGAGCTACTAGAAGGGTTGCGCCCATATCGGAAAGAATGGCAATCCAAAGCGTTAACCAACCTGGGATAACCAATAGTAAGGCAATAAATTTAATAGCAATTGCAAAAGTAATGTTAGCTTTGATGATATTAAGAGTTTTCCGGCTAAGTTTTATAGTGAATGGAAGTTTTCTTAAATCGTCTCCCATTAGAGCGACGTCTGCAGTTTCTAAGGCTGTGTCTGTACCAGCTCCACCCATTGCAATCCCAACTGTTGAGGCCGCCAATGCAGGTGCATCATTGACCCCATCTCCTACCATTGCTACGTTGCCATACTCGGATCTCAACTGTTTAATAAAGTCTAATTTGTCCTGTGGCATTAATTCTGCCTCTATATCAGATACTCCAACCTGCCCTCCGATAGCATTCGCAGTGCCTTTGTTATCACCAGTAAGCATAATTGTTTTTTTGATTCCAAGTTGATGTAACTTTTGAAGAATTTCCTTACTTGACTCACGAACTTCATCAGCAACTGCAATAACTGCAAGTATTTCTTTTTCGGTTCCAATAATCATGGCTGTCTTACCTTGATTTTGAAGAGTAGTAACATTTTGCTCTAAGTCTTTATCGAAATCATTAGTCAATAATTCCTTAAAGAGTTTCGGGCTACCGATGTAATAAGTCGTCCCGTTTACGATACCCTTTATACCCTTTCCTGTGATAGAAGAGAAATCCTCTACCTGTACGTCAGAATAAGTAATGTTTTCTTCTTCTGCTTTTTTCATGATGGCTGAAGCAAGAGGATGCTGAGAACGATACTCCAATGCAGTAATAATGGATAGTAATTCTTTTTCATTTATCTGTTTGTTCAACACATTATAATCAGTTACAGCTGGGACCCCTTTTGTTAATGTTCCTGTTTTATCGAATGCAATAGCCTTTAAGGCGCCCATTTCTTCTAAATACACTCCGCCTTTTACAAGGACCCCTTTTTTCGCAGCATTTCCAATCGCTGAAACAATAGAAATAGGAGTCGATATAACCAACGCACAAGGACAACCAACAACAAGAACAGCTAATCCTTGATAAATCCATGTTTCCCAACTGCCATCAAAGAATAATGGAGGGACTATAGCAACTAATGCTGCAATGATCATAATAATCGGTGTGTAATATTTTGCGAATTTATCAACAAATGCTTGCGAAGGAGCACGTTCCCCTTGTGCTTCCTCTACAAGATGAATAATTTTAGAAATTGTTGTATCTTCTACAAGTTTCGTTATTTCTACTTCAAGTAATCCTTCTTCATTTAAGGTACCTGCAAATACTTCATTATCAACCGTTTTCTCGACAGGGACTGATTCACCTGTAATAGCTGCTTGGTTAACGGCAGAGTACCCACTTACAACTACACCATCCATCGCAATCTTTTGACCAGGTTTTACAATCATGATATCCCCAACAGCAATATCATCAACATGAATCATTATTTCTTGTCCATTACGTCTAACAAGTGCCTCTTTAGGAGCGATATCCATTAATGAACGAATCGATTGTCTTGCTCTATCCATAGAGAATCGCTCAAGTGCTTCACTGATTGCAAAGAGAATAACAACAATGGCAACTTCTGCCCATTCTCCAATAATAGCACCACCTATAACAGCCACTGTCATAAGGGTTTTCATATCAAATTCAAAACGTAGTAAGTTTTGCAAACCAACTTTAAAAAGTGATAATCCTCCGATAAACATGGATGCTAAAAACAATAAGGTAGTAACAATGTTCTCTTCTCCATTCACATACGAGGAAAGATAACCAAAGGCAATCAATAAGGAAGCATAAAGTAGAGTACTATGCTTTTTATAAAACGGCACTTTATCTTCTTTCGTATCTTCTTTTACCTCTTGTGATGCTTGGCGAGCAGATTTTTCAGGTGTCACTTTGAGATTCTCAAATGCACCTGCTTTTTCTAGTTCTTCTATCGTTGCATTACCATAAACAGCAATTTTAGATGCACCAAAATTTACTTTTGCATCCTCAACTCCAGATAGCTGTTTTACATTTTTTTCGAATTTACCCGCGCAGTTTGCGCAAGTAAAACCTTGTACACGATAGGCCTTCATTTCTTGTTCAGATGTTATTGCCTTTTGATCAGACATTGACATTCACTTCTTTCTTATGTTCTAGTACAATCATCATTATTTGTCTAATATGTTCATCGTCTAACGAATAAAACGCTAGTTTTCCTTCTTTTCTATATCTTACAATCCCCTGCTTATGAAGGGTCCTTAAATGATGAGAAGCATTTGCCACCGTAATACCAATAATATTTGCTATATCACACACACATAACTCTTCATCTTGACACAAAGCATAGGTAATCTTTGCCCTATTTTCATCCGCAATTGCTTTTAACATTTGGGCAACACTAACAATATCGATTGTTTTTAAATCACCTTGTATTCGATTGACCTTTTCCTCGTCATAACAAAAAATTTCACAAGTATCTTTCTTATTCACATTATCACCCCATTGATATTCAAGTGTTCACTTGAATGTAGTATATACCTTTCCTTGGTTAATATTCAAGTGAATATTTGAATGAAAAACATAATCTCGCCAAAATAAAATAGCAACAGCATTGCGAGAGATGGGTAGAATTGAAAAGACAATCTTTATATTAGACTATATTTCTAATGAAACATTACGCCGGCATATCCAAAGAGGATTAAATAAGGGTGAAGCTATGAATGGATTGGCAAGAGCCTTATTTTTTGGTAAACGTGGAGAGTTACGGGAAAGAGGATTGCAAGATCAACTTCAACGAGCTAGTGCCTTAAATATTCTTATAAATGCTATTACAGTTTGGAATACCGTTTATCTCACAGAGGCTACAAAGATATTAAAAGAAAAGGGCTTATTAAAAGAGGAGTTATTGCCTCACATTTCCCCATTGGGTTGGGAACATATAAATTTACTTGGAGAATATTTATTTGATTCGAAAAAGGTACCCAAATCAAATGAATTATGACCTTTAAAGATATAAAAATTAAGCTGATATCTCCTTAGCGTTGGTGATATCAGCTTATGTTTTCCATTTATTGTCTTAACGTGGTTTTTATGACAAAATGTTGGTTATACCCCGTATATGATGAGTAAGTTAAATGAGGACAGTTCCACACGAATTTAAGAATATTACTAAGAGTAAATCCTGTCATCTTTGATATAAGAGGGATCATCATGAACTTGAACGAACATAGCCGAGATAAGCTATTGGGAATATTTCAAGACTTACAGCGTACAAAATTCATGTCGCATGACACCTAGTATACTTGAGTCATCGATGCATATCCCTCATCAAGCTATAACGCTTATCAAATCATGAATTGATAAGCGAAAGCCTTGGTATATCAGAACGCTGACGTCAGAGCAATCCAAGTAGTGTCTCGTTTCTTCTGATGGGTTAGTCGTCAGAGGTGGTAACATCTAATGATCGTATTCAAAATTATTCTTCAATATGATTTGAAGCTTTTTTATATTTATAAAATGTGGACCTAGATATATCTAAAGTCTTTGTGATGTCGTCTACTGTCATCTTGGCTTCATACATCATCATTGCTCTGGCCATGATTTGTTCATCGATAGGTTTTCTGCCACCCATTCTTCCTCGAGCCCGGGCAGCCTGAAGCCCAGCGTTCGTACGTTCACGAATCAGCTCACGTTCCATTTCTGCTAGTCCAGCCATCATAGTAAAGAACAATCTACCTGCAGCTGTGGAGGTATCGACACCTAGTGTAATGATTTGAAGATTGATTCCGCGATCCTTCAAATCATCAATCAATTCAAGAAGCTTCTTTGTGGTTCTCCCCAACCGATCTAACTTCCAGACAACCAGGGTATCACCTTCTCGTAAATAATCTAAGCACTTTTCAAGTTTTTAACACTGGAGGCCTTCTCTTGAAAGATTTTAGTACAACCAGCTTTCTTAAGTTCATCTAACTGAGAGTTCAAGTTCTGATCAAAGGTTGATACTCTTGCATATCCAATTCTCGTCATGAATAACCTCCATTTATTTGTTTTTTTACTCATTAATAATAAAAGAAAACGAACATTGATAAAAAGATAAGTTAAAAGACAATGGAAACAAAATGAAAAGGGCTGTTTAAAGCCCTTTTCATTTTAATGTGAACTAACTATCAAACATATCTTTTTAACGTTCGTTTAATAGATTTTTTTTATAGTGTTTCTAAGTGTTAATAAATGATTTATTTTTTTGCCTATTCTATTTTGCTCCTCAATTGGAGGTATAGGAATAAGTAGTTTTTTTAGATTCTGAGCATTTACATTTGGCTGACCAGTGCCAGCAGACATTTCTCTTAGTTGTTCCCAATAAAGAGGGCTACGGAGATAGTACATTAAATACTCTCTATTAAAACCATCAATTAATTGAACCCTTATTAAATATGATGCGAACAGGATAGGGATATCAGATGATAAGTCACGTATTAAAAAACTTTTTCCTATAGTGCCACCAGTACGAGCGATTAAGACATCTCCCTGATTCAAACTATACTTTTCAACATTCTTTTCTTCAATCATACAGTATGGGACGTTATTCCAAATAACCGAGTTGTTTTGAATATCTGTAATCCTCAACAATTTAGCGTTTCCATTTTGTTGAGCTGATGCTGTATAACCGTAATGTATTTTTTGAGTGATTTCTCCAAGTCTCACCCATTCCCATGTCTCAGGAATATCAAAAGGAATTTCTTCCTCGATTATAGGAGGAAGAGCTTTTTCTTTCTTGATGATTTTTTCTTTGACCATTTGTTCCTTTTGTTCAGAAATTCGTTTCAGTAGTTCTGAAGCGGGTTCATCCGAAGTATCTTGTTCTACTAATTTTCCTTCAATAGCATATTGCAGAATTGATTTCTCTAAGTCTTTAGGGAAACGCATATTTAAAGCTTCTAGCTCTAGGTAATGGGTACTATATGAATCTATTTTTAAGATTAAATCATCAATTTTAGATACGATTCTTCTCTGCTCTTCTATAGGTGGGAGAGGGAAAACCATCTTTAAAATACTCTGACGATCAATCCCTGGAATAACACCTTGACCAGATTTTCTTATTTGATTGATGTTCGCTTTTAAATATATATCGATATATTTGATCTCCATTAAGTGAGAGTGTTTGATCGCCATTATCTGTCTAGCTATATGTGCCTTTTCAACATTACAAATGAGTGTTTTTCCAAATCCAGACCCTTTACAAACGAGAAGGAGGTCACCCGCATTTGCAATACATCTTGGCGTTTCTGTCCATCTATTAAGTAATATTCCTTCTCTGTTTAATGTGCTGGCACCAGTGATATAAGGGATACCTCTCTCCATATCATTATAGTTATCCGGAGAAAAATCTTGGCCAGACAAGAGTGAAATTACTTCTCCCAAACGAACCCATTTCCAATTATCAGGTATATCAAAAGGGATTTCTTGTTCAGTAATTAAGGGAAGAGATTTTTCTTTTTTGACTATTTTATTTTGAATCATAGCTTGTTTGTTTAGTTTAATATCTTCTAATAAAGTATGAGCCGATTCTTCACTAAGATTTTGATTGGACAGTTTGCCTTCGATTGCGAACTGTAAAATTGATTTCTTTAATTGATCAGCATTCATTTCGTTTCACCTAACATAGATTGAATTTCATTTAAGATACTATCAATTTCATGATTTAGACGTGAGCGCTCTGCTAAATAATTTTCGATTAGTTCTTGAGGCTCTAAAATAACTTCTTCATCTTGAGGAAACTTACATAGATCAAGGTTGTAATTTCGGTCGGTGATTTCTTCAGCTGTAAATTTACGTGCTTTTTCGTTTTTTCCGTCGATGATTTCTACACGATTATTCCACCACTCCAATGCAGGTTCGAAATGCTCTAATTTGATTGGACGTGATTTTGAGAAGTTTTTATAACCTTCTGGCATGTCTAATCGGTAAACCCAAACATCTTCTGTCGGTTTTGTTTTATCAAAGAACAACATATTTGTGTGGATGGGTGTATATGGTGCGAATACGCTATGTGGTAACCGGATAATCGTATGCAAATTGAATTCTTTGATCAGTTTTTCTTTAATCGCGAGCTTCGATCCATCTTCACCAAACAAAAAACCATCTGGTAAGATGACGCCAGCGCGACCATCCTTTTTCAACCGATACATAATAACGGACATAAATAAATCAGCTGTTTCACTACTGCGTAATTCGAGTGGGAAATTCATTTTAATGCCATCAATCTCTGATCCGCCGTAAGGAGGATTCATTAGTATCACTTCAAATTTTTCACGTTCAGAGTAATCGCGCACGTTTTTTTCTAAAGAGTTACCATGCACAATCATTGGATTATCGATGTCATGGAGTAACAAGTTTGTAATTGCTAGCAAATAAGGAAAAGCTTTCTTTTCGATTCCGAACACAGAAGCATTATAAAGTTCACGCTCTTCAGTTGTGGTGACTTGTTGGATTAAATGATTCAACGATGAAGTTAAGAAACCACCAGTTCCACATGCGAAGTCGGCGACACGCTCTCCTAGCTGAGGGTTAGTTACCTGAACCATGAAATCCGTGGTGGCGCGGGGAGAATAAAACTCTCCCGACGCGCGCTGAGCTTGAAGATCCTTTAAAATCTGTTCATAGATTTCGTTAAAGGCATGACGCTCCTTGTAATCAGTAAAGTCAATTTCATCAATGACGTTTATGACTTGGCGTAGGAGCACGCCATTTTTCATGTAGTTGTTCGCATCTTCAAAAGCAAATTTGACGATAGATTTACTTACCGGTGTCAATTCGTCTACCGGAAGCGTTTTGAGAGTAGGGAAAAGAGTACCGTTCACGAAATTAAGAAGTGCTTCTCCCGTTAAAGATCTTCCGTCTTTCTTATCGACGGCCCAATTTTCCCATCGACATTCTTCTGGAATGATGGAAGTGTAGTTATCGTCATGCAGCTCCCATTGTTCTTCTTTCGCTGCATAGACTTTGAGAAACAAAATCCAGACGATTTGTTCGAGGCGCTGCGCGTCACCAGAAATTCCGGCGTCGTTACGCATAATGTTTTGCATATTCTTTACAAACGAGGTGATTGACATGAATTACAACTCCTAGGAAATATAAATTTCATCTTTTAATTGTTTTAATGCATTTAAATACTCTTTTTTTCCACCAAAAGCCTTAACGATTTTAAGTGAACTGCCGAAACGCTGAAACTCTGGGAGTTCAAGAACGGTAGTACCGTCAATTTCTTTGACCCCTTCATTTTGGTACTTTTCAAGCAATAATTCGAGGACATCACGAGCCACATCTTGATACTGATAGATATAACCACGTTTTTTCACGTTGTTCGCTCGCTCAGCCTTTGTCAGTGGCTTTTGATCGTAAGCTAAGTGACAAATCAAATCAAACTCATCGAGATCCTTCAAGTGCGGTTCCTGATCGAACAAAGCTTCTAATAAAACACCGTGTTTTTTCAATTCATCAAGTAGGGATTGTTTTTGTTCGGCACTTTTCCATTTACGTAAAAACTCCTCTAACGTAGCATATTCACTACGAATATTGCGCTTCGTATAATCAATCAAATTTTCAGTGATGAGTTTTCCGCCCATATCATAATAATAAACACGTTCATTAGCGATTTTTACATCAACATCGTTGACCCGATATTTTTTGGGTGCTGCGTAATAGTCATCTTCATCACTGTTTCCGCCTGGAAGTCCAGTAGGAGAAGGAGTGTTCGTATTCGACGTTCCACCAGGCTCATTTGTTTCGTCTGGTAGCTCACCATCTTCAGGCACTTCGTAAATGACTTCAGGGTCTCCATCAAACTCTGGATCAGCAAATAGACGACTAACATTACGGAAGTCCATGATAGTGAAGTATTCTTTTCCAAATTCGGGATCAAGACGGGTCCCTCGACCAATAATCTGCTTAAATTCAGTCATCGAGTTGATATTTGAATCGAGTACGATGAGGCGACACGTCTTAGCATCGACACCTGTTGTCAGTAATTTTGATGTGGTGACAATTGTCGGGTATTGACTTGAACGATCGATGAAGTTGTCGAGCTGAGCCTTCCCTTCAGGCGTATCGCCCGTAATGCGCATGATGTACTTTGAGTTCTCTCGCACAAGGTCAGCGTTAAGGTTGACTAATGCGCTACGCATACGTTCTGCGTGGTCAATGTTTGCGCAGAAAACAATCGTCTTCATATAGCGATCATGCTTTTTTAAGAATTCTGTGATTCGTTTGGCGACTTCTTCCGTGCGACCATCAATAATCATGTTTCGATCAAAATCGGAAATGTTATACTCTCGATCTTCAATCTCATTTCCGAACATATCAACTTTACCTTTTTCAGGACGGTAACCTTCTAAATCCCGGTCCAATCCGACTCGAATTACTTTATAGGGAGCAAGAAATCCATCATCAATTCCTTGTTTTAGACTGTACGTATAGATTGGTTCACCAAAATACGTGATGTTGGAAGTATCTTTTGTCTCTTTTGGTGTAGCAGTCAAACCAATATGTGTCGTATCAGGCCCACTGAAGTATTCTAACACTTTACGCCAACGGCTTTCTTCTTTAGCTGACCCACGATGAGCCTCATCGATGATGACTAAATCGAAAAAGTCAGGCTCGAATTGTCGGAAAGGCTCCATTCCATCTTCACCGGCTAATTGTTGATAAAGAGCTGTATAAACTTCATAAGAACTGTCGAGAACACGATTTTCTACTTTTGTCATTACTTTTTCAAACGGTTTGAAATCGTTGATCATGGTTTGATCAACCAAGATATTGCGATCAGCTAAGAAGAGAATCCGTTTCTTTATACCAGCTTTCCAGAGACGATAGATAATTTGGAAGGCTGTGTAGGTTTTTCCTGTCCCTGTCGCCATAACGAGCATGATACGATTCTGGCCTTGGGCTATTGCATCAAGTGTGCGGTTGATTGCGACACGTTGATAGTACCGCGGTGTTTTATCACCGAGTTGGTAGTAATAGGGCTCATCAATCAACTGTTGTTGCTCGGTACTTAAACCGGCATCTTGTTGATAGCGAGACCACAGTTCATCGTGAGAAGGGAATTCTGACAACGAGATCGTCCGCTCTGCACCTGTTAAGCGATTGTGTTCAACGAATGCGTCCCCGTTCGAACTGTAAGCATAAGGGATATCCAAGATTTCCGCGTAATCGATAGCTTGCTGCATCCCGCCACCTACTGGATGATTGTTATCTTTAGCCTCGATAATAGCCAGAGGATAGTTACTTTTATGCATTAGCAGATAGTCTGCACGCTTTCCTTCAGCTCTAGCTGTCAAATTACCGCGGACAATTACACGCCCATCAGTAAAGTAATGTTCGAAATAGATTTGAGACTTCATGTCCCAGCCAGATTCTACAATGGCAGGAGTTATAAATTTATTTTTGATATCTTCTTCAGTCATAGCATGCTTCGGTTTCATAGACCCTGCTCCTCCTTGGGATAACAGATAATTACATCAATAGTTTACAGCAATTGGCTACTGAAACCTTAATAAATATTTTCTGTATATCTTCCAAAGACAACTTTTTTTGTGAAATCGCTGATTTTCATCAGATAAAAGTTTGAACACAAGTTTCGAGACGTCAATTACAATTCAGAGATTAATTATTTAGAAGTTTAAAAAGCCGAGGAGCGAAACTTCGTTTCGTGACGCAGACTTCAAACAACCGTCAGGGCGTTAGTCCATCGACCGTTCCACGTGAATGATAGCCTCGAACGGCACATGGATGACCCCGTCCCGCTGATTGGCCAGTTCGACGGTCCGCTCCAAATAGTTCGTTCGGTGCACGAACCCCTTGAACCGTTTCATCTCCCGCTCCGCCACATATTTCACCTCGACCATATCCCCACTGAAAATTGCGTCATTCAGCACATTTTCATAAACCGATAAGACCTGTTCATCGACATCTGGCATCTCAATCTTTTGAATCTCCTTGTAATACTTCGTTAGCAAGGCTCTGTGTTCGGGCATGAGGAACGGGATCCATTTCAGCTCACCCCGATCGCGATACATCGTCATCACAATTCTCCTTTCACATAAACGAACATTTGTTCTTATTTTATACCCAGTTTATCTCGTTTGAACAGCCTTTTTCGTGATTGGTTGATCCGTGCGTCCTGTTTCCGTACTCTAGCTCGCTGGTCGTCGGTGCAAGGGACGTCAAAAAAATGACGCGCCCTCCGGCCCGTCTTCCTTCGCTTTTGGCTCAAAGCAAGGCTTTTCGCTCGTTGGCTACGGAAGCCTGGTCCTCCGTTTGCTCTACGCATTTTTTTGAGGCTCTCCCTGCGGTCGCCCTTGCACCGTCTCCCGACGCTCGCTGCGTTCCCGTCAACAGGACGCACAACGGTGTTCGTTCTGAGGACAGCTTATCCGAAAGGGGACAAACCATCATGGAACTATCGTCAATCATCGAGGTCATCCGTATCAAACAAGAGGTTCGAGAAGAAATGGTCGCCCTCGAGCACGCCGTCATCCAATCACCCGACAATGCCCGACAAATCGGGGCATCCTTCATCGGGGACGATGACCGTGAAGTGTTCCTCGTCATCATGCTCAACACGAAGAATCGGGTCATCGGCGTCCATCGGGCGCACGTCGGGAGCGTCAATTCGAGTGTCGTCCATCCGAGAGAAATCTTCAAATGCGCCATCTTGAACAATGCCTCGTGCATCATCGCCTGTCACCAACATCCGAGCGGGGACCCGAGCCCGAGCCGGGAGGATATCCTCGTCTCAGAACGGTTGCATGAGGCAGGAGACCTCATCGGCATCCCAGTGCTCGACCATCTCATCCTCGGTGCGGACGAATCATATGTCAGCATGAAACAGCGAGGTTACATGGGTTGAATGGAATGGAGTGGGGCCGGGGGACCGGTCCCGGTCCGTCCGGTAAGGGCAAGGACGAAAAACATACGTTTTTCTTTGAGAAGACGGGCGACTCGCGTTGCTCTCGCCTGGATCCATAGAGCGGGATCCGGAAAAGGGTCGTTTTCGCATAACGAAAACGAGATGGTTCGTGTGTGAAGGTTGGACGTTGTTTTGGACTGTCTCGTAAGAAGATTGTTTGATGAAATGTCAGGAGTGAAAATACGGTTTGTTTATTGAAAATGACCATGTTTTCTAAACAAGCCCTAGGGCTTGTTTGAAACAACACCAGGGCTTACGTGAAATTAGGCTAGATGTTGCCTGCTTAGATGCGAGGTATCATGAGACTATCAACAGGAGAGGATGATTCAGATGGACAGCTACCAACTAGATCAACAGACGATGGACGAGATGACGGAGGTATTGCTTCGACGCCTTCCTGACCGGCTCCAAGAAGATTTTGACGACTTAAAACTTGTGAGCATGGATCTTCTTTGTGATGTGAAGGAAGGGGAACGCTTGACCCACCTCACCGTCTTTTTCAATACGAATATGATTCGACGGAATCGTCGTACATAAGAAAAAGGAATGATTGTATACATGTATATGTGTATACAATTTTTAAAAGTCTTCATTTCTGTAGCTTCATGAACAAGGACTGAACTGTCTTTTTACGGGGAATCGTTCTATAGAGAACCGGAAGGGGGAGGCGTGATGGACGAGGGGCTGCTTGATGACTATGCGTTCGAAGGATTGGATCCGTTCGTCCGGACCGTGTTCTCGGAACTGATGGAACATCCCGAGTGGATACGTGTCGTCGACAGGGAACATTGCGTCGAGAAAGTCGTCCGGTTCGATGAAGGACGGAACTCGCCTTACTTCCGGGTGTTGATTTACTTGGATGCAGAAGAGCGTCCGATCAAGAAAGTGTATCTATATGGGACATGGGTGGTGGCAGATGGAGACGTCAGCTTCGTCGTCTCGGAGCTATCCAAGGGTGTATTTGAATATGAGGTGATGCATGTACATTGGCTCATCAAGTATCGGTTCGAGGATTGGGGCGTGTCTGAAGACGGGGCATGGGAGAAGGAATGGTAATCCGGGCTCATGCGTGAGCGTCTAACGCCTTATGGCGAAGTCGCTCATCGCACCGCTGCCCCCCTGACGGCCCGATAACAAGAGCTGCTGGCTCACCGCCGCATCTCTATGTTCCTGGCCCTTTCTAACGGGAGGCACGGAGCGTAAGGGCAACGTCAAAAGCAAGAGCGTGGGCGCGTCTAACGCCACGCGGAGTGGCATTCGAATCTAGGACAGGCCCAAATCGCGGACGCAATTCTCGACAGGATCGTACACGACTCCTATAAAATCCTGGTCGATGGCGAAACCTCAATGAGGGAACACCACGGGCTAGGGATAAGCTAAGATCTTGGCCATCGATGAGTCGATGGCCTTTTTCTTCATATTGACTCGCTCAGTCGTCCGCACTAGTGGCTCTCTGTATCCGCAATACTCAGCAGGACAAAAAACGCATCCTTCGAGTTTTTGAGGATGCGTTTGAGCAATGTGACTCTATTTGACTCGCGTTTATATTCCTACATATAAGCATACAACTGATGGTAGTTTCCAAGGTGGAGCGACGGAATGGACGTATCAGACATTGGAGCGGAAAGGATATATCATAAAATTGGTATTTTTCGAGCATATATCACAAGGTTGATGTTGTCGCGCGATTCAATAAAAACGAGTTTTTTCATCATGGATTAGCTCGTCTATATTATTAATTGTAATAATTAAAATTTATTATTTTACTAATATTTCGTTTTTGGGCATAGAATGATAGCTTCTTGCTGTCGTATGTGAATATATAAAGTATTTACCGGGCTCTTCAAAAATATAAGAAATTACATACAGTCCGTCTTGTTGATAATTGGCTTCAATTTTTTCGTGTTGGCTTTCCTCTTGGCCTTCTTTCCATATCTCGAATTCAACTTTATCCGCATCGTCTACTTTCTCGTTTCCTTGAGAAACAGTTGCTATAAGTTCAATAACTTCGTTTGCTTTTACTATTTCAGGATCTGTTTTAAATTGTACATCAATTAATTCTGGAATCACTTCAGGTCCATTATTGCTTACTGTACTTCCACAACCAGATAATACTAACAAAACAATCAACAGTGAAAAAAACCTTGCCATCTTTTTTCTCTCCTTTAAACGATTTAATATTAACATACACGAAAATGTGATGTATTGATTATTACATTAAAAGTGACCTGATCATGCAATCTTATTAGCTATCGAGCATAGACCCCATGTCACTTTTAAGGTTCAAGACTTTATAGAGCGTCGTATGCTCGATTGGTTTACTTTTCTATATAAAAAATAAAGAAATGTACATTTTATATATTAAGTTCAATTTTATATATTAAGTTCAAAAGATATTAATTGAACTTAATCCAAAAAGTTGGATCATGAAATAGATCATCTGGTGACTTCGACAACCTAGGTTTGAATTTGGACCTTCATATCCGTAAATTTATCATCGACCGTTAGACACGGCCTTAGTAACCTAAGGTTCGTCTCGACGTATATTGCCAGTTGAAGGTCATCAAAGGAGAGAAGAGTCTGTACTTCAAGATTGAATCGATTAAAGATTGTCTACCCATCCATATCGTTTTTAATATCTACATAGTGAATGTGTATGTCGCACCTGAGATTGTATTCCCCAGGCACTCGTAGGGGGGTGGGGGCACGAACGAAAGCTCATCCTAACTTTCTGAAGTTTTTCTTGCGAGTCAGTTAGCGTTTGGTCACCGAGACTTTAAAAGCTTTCGGACATAAAAATCGCCCCATAAAAATTAGATTATCAGGTCCAACTTTTACGGGGCATCTAATATTCTGTGGTCTAAATATTAAGTGATTTACTGAAGTAATTACATAGTGTTAAACAATTTCGCCTCTGAAATTCAGAAAAATTGGGATGGGTTGACTGTATTCCCTGCACTTGTAGCTGAGTACGAATAGTTTCCTCGATGGACTTCAAAGTGTAAATGAGAACCGGTCGAATTTCCGGTACTCCCCATCGCACCGATGTTCTGTCCTCGGGTCACACGTTGTCCGGCGGAAACGGACAATGAGCTCATGTGAGCATAAAGGGTAGTCCAAACTTGACCGCCTATGACATGCGTAATGATGACATGATTTCCATAAGGTCCACCCCAGCCTGCTCGAGTTACAGTTCCTGTTTGAGCAGCCATAATAGGAGTTCCTACTGGTCCAGCTGTATCTAGTGCATTATGGAAGCTGTAGCCATTGGCCCCGCCTGCTGGACCCCATCCTTGGGTTACGATACCTGAGGTTGGACGTTGAAAAACTCCGCCACTTGTTGGAGAAGCGAGTGAATCCGTAGTCTTTGAAGTGTTTACCACTTTCTCAGAGTTTGGTGATTTTTCGAGAGAGGCTTTATTCTCGCTGATTTCATTTTTTTCGGCACTTTTTGCTTCTGCAGCTTTACGCGCAGCCTCTTTGGTACGAATTTTAGCTTGTTCTTCAAGCCTTTGGGCTTCAATCTCTGCTTGAATTGATTTTTCTTGTTCTTGAAGCGTCGATTCCATTTGTTGCAAGCTTACCAATTTAGATGTGAACTGGATTTTTTCGGCCTCTAATTTTTTTATTTGAGCAGCCCGCACTTTAATTTTGCCGTTCAATTTTTTCTGACTATTCTCTAGCTCTTCTTTTTGACTAATAAGCTTATCTTTTTCAGTGTCCAATTCAGCTTTAGCAATTTGAAGCTTATTTTTTGTTGATTGATATTCTTTGAAAAGTTCTTGATCATTTTCTTGAATCGTCCCTGCGGTGATCATGCGTGAAACCAGATCACCAAAGTCTTTTGAACCAAAAATAAATTCAGCCCAGTTTATAGAAGAACCACCGTTTTTTTGCATCGTGACCATGCGTTCTTCCATCAATGTCTTTTGAGAGCTCATTTTTTTCTGGAATTCTTTAATTTGAGTTTGAATCTGAGCAATTTTCTTTTGGGTTGTCCGAATTTCAGCCTTCTTCTGGGTGACCTCATTGATAATATCCTGTAACTCGGATTCCAAGTCATTCAGTTTCTGTTCTTCGAGTGTGATATCTTGTTCACGCTGCTGAATTGACGTATTAGCTTTACGTTGCTCTGTAGAATTTTGCGCTTGCTTCTGCTGGATATTTTTTTGTTTTTCAGTCAAGTTTAAAGCGTAAGAAGGGGATGCGCTTTGAACTAACATAACACCAAGTAAAGTTGAAGCTATAATTTTTTTCATGGTAAACAATGTTGTTGCCTCCGTAACTTATCTCTATTATAAAAAATGCGTTGCTGGATAAAAGTATTCGTATCATGATTAAAACTCGAACCGGAATCATTGTATCAATATTACTTCACCATCTATATTTCTATTTCTTTTCATTTCTATGTCAGTTGTTCTTTTGAGTTTATTGTCATTCGAGTATATCAAGAGAAATACTTATAATGCCATTTTGATGAGGAAATGAATGATGACCACTGAATTTAGGACATTTTGTCTCAAATTCAGTGGTCAAATCGTTTGTTAGTATTTGTTTGGTGTTTATTTAGTAGTAACTCTTCATAAATTTATCAATTCCTTTGGCGGTTGCTTTGATCATGTTACTTCCCGACATATAGGAGCGATCTACTGAGTTAGCAATAAAGCCATATTCGATGAGAGTAGAAGGTACCGTGTTTCTTCCTACCACATAGACATCTTGTCGCTTAACGCCTCGATTTTTAAAATCTGGAACGTTCATGGCGATTTCTTGATTAATTACTTCACCTAATCTGCGGCTAGCGTTCGCATATGGATTTGTGGTGTACGCGCTAGAAGTAGGGACGAGTGCTTCATGACCTGTAGCGAAAGAAGGTGAAGAATTAATGTGGACGCTTATGAAAGCGTCAGCATCAAGCCTTTCTGATAGATTGGTCCGCTCAACAAGTGACAAGTATCTATCATTTGAGCGCGTTAGTTTCACTTCATAAAGCTCATAGTTTTTCTTTAGTTCGTCGGCCACACGATTAGCAATGTTTAGGGTGAGTACTTTTTCTTGAACTGTACCGTTTGAAGTCACTGCACCAGCATCTCCCCCACCGTGTCCAGCGTCAATTAAAATCACGTGTTTGTTAGCTGGAATCACCGGTGATTTTATAGGAGTTTTTCCGGTAAATGGTTGCACAAAACCAGATGATACGTAACCGACTTGATTGTTATATCGCACCTTGTACCAACTGGCGCTTTTCGATATGACAGAAATCGAAGTGCCTGAGGGAATTGTTGTCAAAATAGATCCGTAACGACTCGCTTGGTTACGTAAATTAAGATTTTCGATAGTAATATATGTTGGATAAGTGGATAAAGAATCCCCCGGTGCCACTTGCACTATATAATGTCGAGCAGGTGTGAATCCTGTAATACCGTTATACATAACTTTTAACCAAGAACCCGTTGTGCCCGATTTTCCTAGTACAGTCACTTCAGTAGATGCTGGAATCGTAATAAGGACCTTTGAGTTCACTAAAGACATGCTTGAGCGAATCTCGGTCGTTTGCTTACTTCGTGACTTCATAGCCGAGGGCGATATGGTTACATACTGACTTGCCACATAGCCTTGAGTCCCATTGTATGATACTTTATACCAAGGGCCTGAGGCAGCATGGTACATTAGTGGGCTGGACTTTGGGATAGTCATTAAAACGGGTGATTTGACAGATGGGCCCTTACGCAGATTTAGTGAAGTTTTAGTTTTATATATTGTGTTTATTGAACTGACTGAATTTTTAGGTATAGGTTTTGGCGTCACGTACTTCGTTGAGACATAACCGATTTTTGAATTAAATGAAACTTTAAACCAGGATTTATCTTCTCCATATACACCTATCTTCTTAATGGTTTTTCCTTTTGGAATCGTCAAAAGGACTTTGCTTTTTGAAGAGAACGAGGAACGCAAATTCAAATTTTCAGTTGTTATGAATAGAGATTCCTCTGCATGTACGACGTTTAGGACGTTAACACTAGTTAAAAGCTTAAAGGGATAGAAAAAAGAAGTTAATAAAGCCAAGGAAATTACTAAGCTTATTCGAAATTTATGTTTAGACTTCATAATAGACTCCTCATATGTAGTTTTTTTGGTTGTAAAGACCCATGAATGGTTTTTTACTATCTGTATGGTACTTATCCTTTAAATATTAGTCATTCTATGCAACGATTATTGGCTTTCGTCTATCTACAGTTAAAAGTTTTCTTGCCCTGTTTTAAAATGCACTATTATTAAGGGGAATAGACGTATTTTAAGAAATAAATTGGCCCTCCTTTCATCTGCATAAAAGTTTAGTTGCATGAATGTGTTAGAATGTAACTTGTTTGACTCATAGATTTCGTTTTTAGAAGTCCATGGATTCAATGTTGAAAAACTAAGGATACTCTAGTATTTTTAGCTATAATTCTGATAAAAGAAATAACGAATTTATAAAAGAGGTGAATTGTTTTGAAAACTAATCAACTATTGACTATTTTTACATCCGTATTAGTAATTGCAGTCTTAGCTTTTTTATTTTTAAATGATCAAAGTTCCGAAAAATCAAAGACTAAAATTGTTCAAGATGAAAAGATATCAGTTAATAATCAACCTACAATAGGTAAAAAGGAAGCGCCGATATCAATTGTAGAATTCGGAGACTATAAATGCCCTTCGTGTAAAGAGTGGGGTGAAACAATCTATCCTCAACTTGTAAAAGATTACATTGAAAGTGGGAAAGCTTCCTTTAGTTACATTAATGTTTTGTTTCACGGAGATGAGTCCACTTTAGCTGCCCTTGCATCAGAATCTGTTTACAAAAATCACCCAGAATCATTTTGGCAATTTCACAAAGCTATTTATGAAGCTCAACCTGACGTGCAAATACACGATAATCCATGGGTTACGGTGGAGAAAATGGAAGAGATTGCGACGAAGACTGTCCCTTCTCTAGATTTAAATAAATTTAGAGAAGACCTATCAAGTCGTTCTTCTAGATTAGAATCAGTTAAAATGGATGCGGCGCTCGTAGAAAAATACAATGTTACACTGACCCCGACGATTGCAGTTAATGGGGTCATCCTTGAAAATCCATTCGACTATACCTCTATAAAAAAACAAATTGAAAAGGAGCTAACCCAATGAGCGCTTCAGTAATAAACCGATATGGACTGTACCTCGCCTGGGTTGTTTCAATTACTGCAGTACTTGGAAGTCTATATTTTAGCGAAATTCGTGGTTTTATACCTTGTGAACTCTGTTGGATTCAACGTATCTTTATGTACCCAATAGCTTTGATTCTTGCAATTGCAGTTTTCAGAGAAGATAGCTCAATCAAATTTTATGTTCTCCCTTTATCAATAATCGGATTCTGTATCTCTTTTTACCACTATCTTGTACAAAAGGTGCCCGGCTTTTCGGAAGTCAGACCATGTGAACAAGGAGTTTCCTGTAATGCACAGTACATTGACTGGATGGGTTTTATCACAATTCCGTTTTTAGCGTTGACCGCCTTTTTTCTGATTACAGTCATTCTTGGACGAATCAGTACCAAACAGTAGTTTTTGATTTGGATTTGAAAAATGAAGAACTAATTGTATCAAATTGGTATGCTTACTAAAAAACAGCTTTGATTTAGAAAAACATGAAAAGCTTTTTGAAGTTGGAAAATAGATTAGACAATACCCAGTAAATAATTCAATTGACGTTTTCTTAAAACGTTAGTGTACTATATTGATTTTTTGAAAAAGCGTGACTACCTATCGAGTATGAGATCTAACTAGCTCTCTAATAGGTAGTTTTTGTATGGCTAAAAATAAGAAATAATCGCAAAACCAGAGAAAGTATCTCAAATCTTCAAGTATGTAGAGCTGATAGAATAAATGTTTTTTAAATTAAGTGTTGACGGCACAGCAAAAGTCTAATAAGTTATATATGAACATATGAACATGTATAGTTATCATGAGCGGAGGTACTGACTTATGGATGAACCGATTGAAGATACTACAGAAAATGAAATAGAAATAGGGGCGCAGATTGACGATGAGACTCTATTTATTGTATCTCAGACGTTCAAGGCACTTAGTGACCCGACAAGAATTAAAATATTAACCCTGCTATGCACAAAGGAACATTCGGTCAACGGAATAGCTGATCTTCTTAACTTAAGTCAATCAAACGTGTCTCATCAGCTACGTTTTTTAAAAAATCTTCGACTTGTCAAGTTTAGAAGAGAAGGAACTACTCTATTTTATTCAGAAGATGATCACCATGTCATGAACTTACTAAGACAGGCGATTGAGCATGCGAAACACCACTAAATATAGTAAGGAGAGTTAATCTTATGGCACATAATCATGCACATGATCATTCTCATACCTCTAACAAAAAGATTTTGATCATTTCATTCTTTATTATTTCGGCATACATGGTTGTAGAGGCGATTGGAGGGTACCTTACAAATAGCTTAGCACTTTTAGCGGACGCAGGTCACATGCTTAGTGATGCGGCTTCGCTCGCTATTGCATTACTTGCCTTTAAATTAGGTGAACAAATAGCGAACAATCGTAAAACGTTCGGATATAGACGCTTCGAGATTCTAGCAGCTGTTTTAAACGGGGTCACACTCATACTGATTTCCATATATATCTTTTATGAGGCCATCAATCGATTTATTCAACCACCTGAGGTCGCATCCGTAGGAATGTTAATTGTTAGCAGTATTGGCCTTGCTATAAACCTTCTTGTTGGATGGATTATGTTAAGAGGTGCAGACGTAGAACATAATTTGAATATGCGAGGTGCTTATCTACATGTTGTAAGCGATACGTTGGGTTCAGTCGGTGCAATACTGGCAGCGCTTCTTATCATGGCATTTGGATGGAACTGGGCAGATCCGCTCGCAGGAATCATTGTAGCGGGACTTGTTTTACGAAGTGGTTATTTCGTGACGAAATCCGGATTGAACGTATTAATGGAAGGTGCACCACAAAACGTTGATGTCGAAAAGGTTCTTCAAGTCATTCACAACAAGGAGGGGGTACGGAGTATACACGACTTTCATCTTTGGAGTATCACAAGTGGAATGAATGCACTCTCATGTCATGTTGTCGTTGATGGTAATTTACAAATCTATGACAGTGAGAATCTACTTCAAGAAATTGAACACGATTTAGCACATCTGAACGTTCAACACTCTACGATTCAATTCGAAACTCTTTCTCATCCTCACAGCGATGAATTGCTTTGCAAACTGAAGGTAGGGGAAGTAGTACATCAACATTAAAAAAATCACCTGTTGAGTAGGATTGACAATCAAGAGGAGGAGACAGCAATGCTGATTTTGGATAATAGTTACTTAATTTTGAGCATGTATAGAAACTCGATTTTTGGCAACGGAGTTTTGATAGATGATTGAATATATTTCTTCGTTAGAACCCCTTACTCAAGCATTGCTGGGTACTTTATTCACTTGGGGGATGACGGCGCTTGGTGCCGCGTTAGTGTTTATGACAAAATCAATGAATCAAAAGCTAATGGATGGGATGCTCGGTTTTGCTGGAGGAGTAATGATTGCCGCTAGTTTTTGGTCATTACTCTCACCTGCAATTGAGATGGCGGAACAAGATTCTCTTCCGGCGTGGTTACCAGCTGCAATCGGTTTCTTACTTGGAGGATTCTTTTTATCAGGTGTTGATAAAGTGATTCCACATCTGCATCCCACTTCACCGATGGATGAGGCTGAGGGTATAAACCCTAAGAAGAGAAAGCGGAGCACGTTACTGGTGTTAGCAATAACATTGCATAATATTCCAGAGGGACTTGCCATAGGCGTTGCATTTGGAGCAGTTGCAGCAGGATTCCCTTCATCATCAATCACGGGAGCTATCGCGCTGGCAATCGGAATCGGCATACAAAATTTCCCTGAGGGTGCTGCTGTGTCAATGCCATTGAGACGAGATGGATTATCTCGTCGTAAAAGTTTTTTCTATGGCCAGTTATCTGGTATGGTTGAACCGTTCGCGGCGTTGGTAGGAGTAGTAGCAGTACTCATAATGGAGCCTTTACTTCCGTTTGCGCTAAGCTTTGCTGCAGGAGCAATGATTTTTGTTGTAGTGGAGGAGGTAGTCCCAGGATCTCAAGAAAATGGAAACAAGGACTTGGCTTCTGTTTGTTTAATGTTTGGCTTTACAATCATGATGATTTTAGATGTGGCTTTAGGCTAAAATAATTATTTTTTTAATGGTTATCACTTTATTTTTTGACTGATATATATTCAAGATACTAACTATATTCGGAAGTGTAAATAATGAGCCTTAATTATATTTACTTTCAGTCGGTATTTTTACTGTTGGATAAATAAAAATACTAGAAGAAAAAATATAAAACCTCTTGCCCTGGCAATTAAAATCGTGGAGTTATCTATTTCATTCTGAAATTTCCTGAAAATTTTGGGGGTGATTTTGATAGAGAAGGAAAGCAAATTCGGAATTCAAGTGCTAGAGAAGGTGGAAGCCCACCAAGTCAGTATATACATCATTTTTTTGATGTTGGCAGTAATCTTTGGTCTATTGAATACAGAAGCTGTATATCTCGATATTTTTATTTCTCCCCTTTTAGGAGTTTTGATGTATGGGATGTTCGTTCAAATTCCGTTTCTGAAATCGAATGGATCTGCTACAAACATGAGGTTTGTGGTAGCTCTTTTATTAGGAAATTTTGTTGCCGTTCCTTTAATAGTTTAGGTTTTGGTTATCATATTTCTTCAAGATTCATCACTAATGCTGGGGGTGTATTTGGTGTTGTTAACACCGTGCATCGACTATGTGATTGTTTTTACAAAGATGGGAAAGGGAAACGAATCAATATTGTTAAAAGTAACACCGATTCTTTTAATTTTACAGACGATACTCTTACCCATATATTTATTCGTATTATTAGGAGAAAAGGCTATTAGTATCGTTAGGATGGGTCCATTTCTAGATGCATTTCTATTTTTGATTTTTATACCGCTTCTATTAGCGATAATGACACAATTGTGTTCTAAAAAGAGTTCTTTAGGTAATCGTATCATGAAAATGCCGCCATGGATTCCCGTTCCATTTATGTCTTTTGTACTTTTTGTGGTAGTTGCCTCTCAAATTAGGGAAGTGTATAGTGACCTCGGGACATTAATAGATGTAATACCAGTTTATATTTTATTTCTACTTATCATACCATGGGTGTCAAAGTCCCTTGGTAAGTTGTTCAAACTAGATATTGCTTCAAGAAGAGCAATTACATTTAGTATGGGAACAAGGAATTCACTTGTAGTTCTTCCATTAGCATCTATATTACCAGAGCCCCTATCAACACAAGTAGCTGTAGTGATCATTTTACAGACCGTTACCGAATTGTTCGGAGAAGTCTTATATATAAAATTAGTGCCTAAATGGTTCTAACAAATTAGATACATGTATTTAATTTCGCTTTCAAAAATTACGTCCTTCGATTGTTTATTAAAATATTAAGAACTGCGCTTAAGTTCTCAAGTATGCGTTGTTTACAATCAATAGGCAAAGAAATTTATTATATTGCAGAACGCTAGAGACCAGTATTATTCTAACAACTAACCTTTTTAAGGATGGACTACCAAGTGAGGAGAGATCGAACAATGGCGAGTACTGATAAGGCATCAAAAAATATCAAACTAGCATTTATAATTAATCTTGTTTTCTCGATTGGTGAATTTATCGGGGGATTTTTGATTAATAGTGTTGCAATCATGTCGGACGCCATTCACGATTTAGGTGATGCTCTTGCATTGGGCCTGTCCTGGTTCTTACAAAAATTTTCGAACAAAAAACCCGATCATAACTTCACTTTTGGATATAATCGTTTTTCCCTTTTAGGAGCATTAATAAATGCGACAATATTAATAATTGGATCTGTATATATTTTTACTCAAGCAATTCCTCTACTGTTTGAACCGGAGCATTCTAATGCACAAGGAATGATTTGGTTTGCAATTTTTGGTGTGCTTTTAAATGGTTTTGCGGCATTCCGTCTACACAAAGGAAAATCAGTAAATGAGGGAGTACTATCTTGGCACCTTTTAGAAGATGTTTTAGGTTGGATTGCCGTTCTTGTAGTAGGGATAGTTTTACTCTTCAAGGATATACATATACTTGACCCCATCCTATCAATTGCTATTGCGTTGTTTATATTAGTGAATGTGTTTCGTAATTTAGTTAAAACAATGAAAATACTTTTAGGTGCTGTCCCTGATGGTATTGACATCGATGAGGTGAAGCAAAAGATTGAAGGTATTGAAGAAGTGATTTCTGTTCAAAACCTATATGTCTGGTCAATTGATGGCGAAGATAACGCCATGAATTTACACTTAATAGTAGAAGAGATGAATCTAAAGGATTCAACTATTGTTAAACAAAAAGTCAAAGAAGTGACTTCAAAACTAGATATTAAACATTCTACAATAGAGTTAGAATCAAAAAAACACAACTAAAGAAATAAGTCATCCTTGCACCAAATCCACACTGAGGTTCGACATATGAGTAAAAATTCTATACTTCATACCGTCTGATACCAATAAATACTTTTCTACGTGCAAGGAAACTGAATATCGAATGAGGGTATATTTAGAAACCCCCTCATTCGTTTTTTTTTTGAACACTATCGAAATTTCGTCTCTTAAAATAGGATGTATTCGAATGAATGAATGATTCCAAAACGAACGTTCAAATATTTAGATTTAATTGTCATAGTTTAGTAGACCTATCGACCGGATTTTCTTTCCATACTTCGGAGAATATTCCGGTCAATGAATAAGGTTCGGCCTCGATTAAAACTGTCTGATGATAAAAAAGTTGACAATGAAACCTAAAAAGATGACTCGGGAACAATACCGAAGTCATCTTAAAGCCGTCTTAAAAAACAGAGATCATTTATTTTTATCATACCCAGTACAAATTCGAGGATATAAAAATGAATATTTTTGTTTTTTTATTCTTTGACATTCATCAGTCTTAAACTGTTCAGTGCTACCAGAAGAGTTGCCCCCATATCGGACATAATAGCTATCCATAGGGTGAGCCAGCCCGGGATGACCAAGAGTAATGCAATCGCTTTGATACTGATAGCGAACGCGATGTTCACTTTGATAATATTTAGGGATTTTCGGCTCAATTTTATCGTAAACGGTAGTTTGCTCAAATCGTCGCCCATCAGGGCGACATCTGCTGTTTCCAAAGCGGTATCCGTTCCAGCACCACCCATGGCAATTCCAACAGTAGAGGCAGCGAGTGCCGGAGCGTCATTTACGCCGTCCCCGACCATCGCGACATTGTCGTACTCAGCTCGCAAGCGTTTAATGACATTTAATTTATCCTCTGGCATCAATTCTGCCTGGATTTCGTTGACGCCAACTTGCTGGCCGATAGCTTTGCCTGTCCCTTTGTTGTCACCCGTCAGCATAATTGTCTTTTTAATACCCATATCATGTAGTTTCCGGATGATTTCTTTGCTGGATTCCCGGACTTCGTCGGCTACGGCGATAACCGCCAATATGCTTTGTTTCGTTCCGATAATCATCGAAGTCTTACCTTGCTGTTGCAGAGCCGTTACGGTTTGGTCCAGATTATTATCAATACTTTCAACACCTAGCTCGTTAAAGAGAAGCGGGCTTCCGATAAAGTAGGTGGTGCCGTCTATCGTTCCTTTAATGCCTTTTCCTGTGATGGAAGAGAAGTCCTCAACTCTGATAGAGGTGTAAGGTATGTTTTCCTCGTCCGCTTTTTTCATGATGGCAGAGGCCAACGGATGCTGAGAACGATATTCCAATGCCGTCACGATAGAAAGCAGTTCTCTCTCGTTTACCTGCTTGTTCGTGATTTTAAAGTCTGTGACGACAGGTACACCTTTGGTCAGGGTACCGGTTTTGTCAAATGCAATAGCTTTCAGCGCGCCCATTTCTTCCAGGTATACGCCGCCTTTAATCAAGACCCCTTTTTTGGCAGCATTACCGATGGCGGAAACAATCGAAATCGGCGTCGAAATGACTAAGGCACACGGGCAACCCACTATTAGAACCGCCAATCCTTGATAGACCCAGGTTTCCCAGCTGGCATCTCACGTGCGGCCTATTACAAATGGTTGAACCGCACCGTATCGGTGCGTCAAGAAGAGAACGAGAAGCTCCTGGAGGACATTCGTCTACTCTATGACCAGGCGAACCGTACATACGGCTACCGTCGGGTCACGATGACAATCAATCGGCTACGCAGGCAACAAGGTCTGTCCACGTTCAATGAAAAGCAAGTCTATCGCCTGATGCATATCCATGGGATCCAATCGATCATCCGCGGGAAGCGGAAGAGACATAAGAAGTCGATGCCACAGCATGTGGCCGAGAACCTGATGAACCGAGAATTCGGTGCGTCTCGGCCGGACGAGAAATGGTGCACCGACGTCACCGAGTTCAAATATGGTACCGGGAAGAAGGCGTATCTGAGCGCGATCATCGACCTGTACGACGGATCGATCGTCGCCTATCGTATCGGAAGGTCCAACAACAACGGGATCGTCTTCCAGACGATGATGCCAGCCATCGCGGGGCTCCGTCCAGGAGCGCGTCCGATGATCCATAGTGACCGAGGGCTCCAATATACCTCGAGAGGGTTCAAACGTATGGTGAAAGACGCAGGACTAATCGGCAACATGTCCTGAGTTGGTCGTTGTCTCGACAACGCCCCGATCGAGAGTTTTTGGGGCACTTTGAAAGTCGAGATGTACTACTTGCGTGAGTTCCAGGTCTATAGCGAACTCACGTCGGCCATCGAGACCTACATATCGTTCTACAACCATGGTCTACTCTAGAAACGACTAAACGGCTTGAGCCCTGTCGAATACAGGTCTCAAGCCGTTTAGATTGGTTTTCATTATTTGCCCTGTCTACTTGACGGGGAGCGGTTCAAATCGCAAAGGGCGATTTGGTTTGTCAATAGCCTGACTAATCGGGCGAATGGTGTTTTTGTGTTCAAAAATGAGACCATACCCTTATTCTTCTCCCGATTTTTTTGAAGTTTTCCCACCGTCTGCTTGCATGTTTTACGCGGTCTATATCCAATTGCTTGAATCTTATCGAATGTATAGGTCACTTTTTACTTGATAATTGGGAGCAATGATTTTCTTTTTTTGCGGCAATGGCTAATCTTACACGGGAATTGCGATTGTCTACATTCTGTTTTATGGCGTGGTAGACTTCTCCGTCTATGCCTTGTAATAAAACTATGTAAATCATTTCTAATAAATTATCGGTATGGACCTAAGGAACGGAGTCATCAAGGTGAACCCATGTCACATTGTCGAAGTTCAGCATGCGTTTAATGTGATCGCCACCCCATAAGAATTCGTTTCTGCACAGATGGCACCAAACCTTAGAACGACAATAGGTAGACCTTTGTCATTATAAGCGGATAGGGTTTGTTCAGAAAGGATTTTAGTGGAGATATGTTTCTGGGTGGTCATATGCGAGGGTGTAGACGTCAAGTTGATTTTGACACTTTTTGCTCGTTTGCCTTTTACACTTCTGCCGAAAACAATGATTCTCGGTTCCTCATCCGATGACTGTCGTCATCACTATGTATGATTTCGACGCGATGGAGTAAGCGGTCCAGTATCGCAGTCGTGATGCCCTGGTCCCCGATCAATTCGCCCCATTGATCGGGGCTTTTGTTCGAGGTCAGGATGATCGAGCTGCGCTCATAAAGGTGGTTGACGAGATGGAAGAAGAGATTGGCTTCTCGTTGGCCCATCGCCATGTACATCAGGTCATCGATGATGACCAGGTCCGAATCTCGCAACCTTTTTAACTGGATCTTCGACTTGCTTGAGAACTCTTCACTTTTTAATAGTTGGACGAGTTCGCCCATCGTGACGAAGTATACCTTGAACCCGTGGTTGACCGCCTCGATTCCCAGCCCCACAGCCAAAAACGTCTTTCCGACGCCCGGAGGGCCCAAGAGGATCAGGTTGTACTGTTGTTCGAGCCAGTTGAGTTGTTTCAACTGCTTCAGCTGTCGGGCGGTTAGTGCGGTCTGTTCCACTAAATTGAACTCCGAGAGGGATTTGATGAACGGGAATCGGGCCCACTTCATTCGTCTTTCCAAACTTTTAGCGTCTCGTTTTGCGCGTTCATGGTTCGTGATGGCACTTAGAAATTCGATATACGTCCAGGAGGCCATTTCGGCCTCTCTCAAAATCTGTGGGAGGGCGTCAGCCGTCTCGGCGAGACGAAGCTGCCGAAAGTCCTGTTGTAACTCGGAAACGCTTTGACTCATTTTGCCGTCACCCCTTTCAGGATGTCGGTGTAGGCTTGGATCGGCCTCGTTGCGACCTGTATCCCGGATTTCTTCGGACGTTCGGTATCGGGTTTTGTATCACACCCATCGTCCGCGAGGATCGCGAGATAGTGGACCACGTCCCGGAAATCGTTGGCGCTGAACAGACTCTCTTGCGAACACTTTTCCAGTGCTATCGTTAAGTGATTAGGATACATGGTCGCGACGTCCCTAATGATGTTGAACTGGTCACGTCGGTATCTCGGGTAACGCTTTGAGAGCTACCCAGATAATCGGACGCCGCCCCTCTGTCCTCGAAATAGGTGAGGACCTGTTGCTTCAGTTCTTCGATTCCTTTGGAACGATCCCGAAGGTGGTCACGGCTTTGAATCAGTTTTCCGCTCTCTTTGCTGACCCGGTGGTCTGCGATCACTTCTCCCTCGGGAGATTCGCGAATCAATAACCGTTCCTGTTCGGTCACCTCGAGGAACACCACCTTCTTCTTGACCGATGAGTAGGTCCCGATTGGGACGGTGTAACGGTTTGAGCGATAACGGATTGTGTTGTCCTTTCTGACGTTCCTTGCTATACTTTCGGTACGGATACTTTCGAAAGAGAGTAGCGATAAGACCGGTTGTAAGTGTTGTTTTTCGACGGAGAACACTTCAGCTGGTCTTTTTTTCGTTGTCTGATGGACGTTATGATTTCCAGTCCTCTCCAACCATCTCATGGAACGGTGGTTCCAATCCTCGATATGCCGGTACACTCGGCTGTCCGCGAAGTTCCGTTTGATGTACTTCACGACGTTCTCGATCATACCCTTCGACTCCGGGTCGGCCCTGCGACATAAATGAATCTTGAACTTCCGTTCGTTCACGTAGGCTTGAAACTCATTGGTCAATAGGACGTCACCTGCGTTCTCGTTGATTGCGATGAGGTGATCCTGGTCGTAGACGATTTCAGAAGGGCGCCCACCATAAAATTGGAACGCATTTTCGTGGCAGTGAATGGTGTCCTTGGTGGTGAACGGTCGTTCTCTCCATTCGGCATATTTCATCCGAGAGTGCGTAAGTAAGAACGCGATGAAATAAAGCTTTATCATTTTTCCATCTTTAGTCCGTTGTCTGGTCTCACCCCAGTCCACCTGTATTTGCTTGCCCATCGGTTGTTCTGGGATGGCCTCGTAATGGCGGACGACCCTTTTCTTTTCGATCTGATAGATTTCTCGGATTTCATTCACGTATGTCCTGACCGTGCTCGATCCGACCGACAGGTCGGGATATCTTTCAAGTAACCAGTCATGTACTTGTGCGCTGCTCAAATGCAGATACTCCTCCAACCATGCAATGATCCAGTCTCGGTAGGCATCGAGCTTCTTCTTTCGTGAACAGGCTTTCTCGTCAAATTCATGTAGGGCATCTTCATATGTCATCTTCAGGTACTTATATACCGTCGGTCTCGATATTTTTAGTGCTGTGCGATTTGAGCCACTTTCATGTTTTGCTGATACATTTGATGAATCTTGATATGTAACACTAACTTTTCCTCCAAATCCATTCCCTCCAGATAAAATAGCCTCAACTACTCTATCGGAGTTCTGTTCTGATTTTTTGGCAATAGTGTAAAATCGTATCGAGCAAAAACTGTCAATTTTATTCTAGCGTTCACAGAGGGATGAAGAATCGTCTAGGTATAGTGAACTCGAGACATAATTTCACTAGGAAAGACACTCTTTTTTGAATGAAGAGTGTCTGAGCTTGTTCACGAGTTGATGCGACGTCATCGTCATCTTTTCCATGACATGAAGTAAAGTTGAGAAAAAACAAGGTCGATTTCGTGGAAACAGATAGCGCTTTCGTTATAATGAAAGACGAATCGATATAAATAGAGGTGAGACATAATGAAACAGAATAAACTATTGGTCATCGCGACGCTCTTCGCGGTCGCCTTGGTGGCCGTCGTGGTCGTCCTGATGAATCAACCGACCGAACAAGCCGAAACGGCGGCACCGGCGACGACAGAACACGTGTCGACGGAAGGCCAGCCGACGCTCGGCGATGCGGACGCACCCGTCTCGGTCGTGGAGTTCGGGGATTATAAATGCCCGTCTTGTAAACAGTGGGGCGAAACGGTCTATCCGAAGTTGAAGGAAGACTATATCGACACCGGAAAAATCAGTTTCAGCTACATCAACGTCCTGTTCCACGGACAAGAGTCGATTTTGGCATCGCTCGCTTCAGAGTCGGTGTATGAACAAGACCCGGACGCGTTCTGGGATTTCCATAAGGCGCTCTACGACGCGCAACCGGCGAGTCAGCAGCACGACGAGGCATGGGTCACGGTCGAGCGGTTGACAGAGATTGCGAGCGAGACGACATCGGTCGACGTGGCGAAGCTCGAGGACGATTTGAGTGAAAACTCGACGGTGCTCGAACAGGTGAGTCTCGATGACGGGCTTGTCAAAGAGCACGGTGTCCAGTTCACGCCATCGATCATGATTAACGGCGTCATGCTCGAAGACCCGTTCGACTACGAGACGATTGAGCGATTGATTGAGCAAGGCACACCATGAAGCAGTCATTCTTGACCCGTTATGGTCTGTATCTCGCTTGGCTCGTCGCCCTCACGGCGACGTTCGGCAGTCTTTATTTCAGCGAGATTCGTGAGTTCGTGCCATGTGAGCTCTGCTGGATTCAACGCATCTTTATGTATCCGCTCGTCATCTTGCTCGGGGTCGCCGTGTTCACGGACGACCGGGCGGTGAAGAAGTATGTCTTGCCGCTCTCCATCATCGGCGGTCTGATTTCACTGTACCATTATTTGGTTCAAAAAGTACCCGGTTTCGCCGATATCAAGCCGTGCGTGCAAGGCGTACCGTGCAACGTGCAATACATCAACTGGTTCGGGTTCGTCACGATCCCGTTCCTTGCCTTGACGGCATTTACTTTGATCACGCTCCTCGTCTGGCGCGTGAGACGCAACTGACAATGAAGGAGATGGAACGTGTGAAGAAATGGATGCTCATTGGCTTGATTAGCCTGATGGCGGTGCTCGCCGCGTGCAGCAATGAAATTGAAGACCCGCTCAATTGGGAGATCGAGTCGTTCAATTATATGAATCAAAATGAAGAGATGGTCAGTCTCGATGATTTGAAAGGGAAGGTATGGATGGCCGACTTCGTGTTCACAAACTGTGAGACGGTCTGTCCACCGATGACGTACAACATGACGAAACTCAATGAAGCGCTCGTCGAGGAAGGCGTCGAAGACGTCCAATTCGTGTCGTTCAGCGTCGACCCGACCGTCGATACGCCGGACAAGATTCAAGCGTTCATGGCTGATTACGACTTGGCGAAAGCCGATTGGCAATTCTTGACGGGCTATTCGCAAGAAGAGATTGAGGCGTTTGCGCAACAAAACTTCAAAGCGCTCGTCCGCAAACCGTCAGAAGGCACCCAAGTGGATCACGCGACGTGGTTCTATCTCGTCGATCAGGACGGGAAAATCATCAAGGCGTATCAAGGATTCCAAGACGTGCCGATCGAGGACATCGTCAACGACATCAAGATTTTACAGAACTCTTAAGACGGCCCGTGCTGTCTCAGATTGTAGACATCACATTGTCTGCAGTCTTTTTTATTTGCCCGACCGGGCACAGTTCGCTTTTCTGAGGACAAACAGGGAGCCGCATCGAGACATTGTCGCTGCTGGACCTCCCTTTGCTTGCTGATCCCCTGGAAGTCTCGCCGTGCCCTTGGTCGGTCCACGCATCAATCCTTTTTTTCGTAACGTCATCGCTTTTTTATAATGAGGGACATAGAAACAGTTATGTAGGAGAATCGAATGATCAGGAAATCAACAAAATCGGAAAACCAACCGAACTCAATTGGAGATAGTAACGTTCGACGAACTCGTGCCAGCGAACCAACTGTTACGGAAAATCGAGACACGCATTTACAAAACGATGGTCGAATTTTTTGATTGTGAACGGAGATTTTTATAATAACAATACAATTACCACAAACGGGGACGCGAGCATCGGACTAAATCAAGCGGCATCCGTAAATTTTAGTGTATCTTCAACAACTGACTATTGTGCGTATATTTATTTGGATGGATATACTTTTTTTAAAATTATGACATTCTGTGATTAAATATAATTCAATAGTTTCAAAGTGGAAGTTGTAAATCGTACCATTATTTATATTAGATGAATTATAAAATTAAGTGCAATACCCCAACGTGAACGCAAAAAAAGCCATAGCGGCGGCCTAGTGTAGAATGAAGTTACGACGCAAACATTCAGACGGAGGAGTCGCCATGAGCTATACCCATCTTACCACAACCGAGCGCGTGGAAATAGAGACCTATCTGGGGCTTGGGCGGCAGTCCTCGACCGTCTCGCGGGAGATCAGACGGAACCCCGGGTAAAAATCGGAACGTGCACAGGAACGCTATGTGAGGGCGAAAGAGAACTGTGGCGCTAAGACGAAGCTCGACGACATGATGCGTCTGACGATCATCGAGAAACTGCGGGCGACCTGGTCCCCGGAACAGATCGTCGGGCGCATCAACGTCGGGCTGACCGTCTCGGACCGGCCGCGGGAGGTCGGAGGCTTGCGTCGCGACGTTCATCGAGCGCAAGGACCGGTTCTACCTCGTCCTACCAATCGCGAACCGCAGTGCGGCCTCGATTTTGGAGGTGATCAACACGTTCCATGGCGTCTTCCCAGAGGGGTACATTCATGACGGCGACGACGGACTGAGGCAAGGCGTTCAGCTGTTACGAGCGCATCCGGTCCTCACTTGGCATGCCACTTTATTTCGCCGACCCTTATTCATCACGGTAGCAGGGGAGCGATGTGAACCTCAACAGTCTTCTCCGCTAGTTCTTCCCGAAGGGTTTAAACTTCTCATAGGTCAGTGATGACGAACTAGCAGACGCACTCGCCAAGATTAATGCTAACCAGCATTTACTTACTGAAAAATTAAAATGGAATGTGAGGGAAGATTATAACTGCTACTAAGAATGTGAAACTAATAGTGGCTTTTCTCTCATTTAATAAGAAGGAATGAGAAGGGCAATAAATACAGACCTATCGTGGTCAAAAACAATAAAAATAATCCAGGATAAAAATAATTATCAACTGAACCAATAGGAATACTTAAGATGCTAAATGTACTGTTTGAAAACATACCTAATTTTTCAAGAAGGATATTACTTGTTAATCCTACGCATATAAGCAATAAAGATGAATAAAAAAGGTATTTATTATTAATCAAATCCAAAAAAATCCTAAAATTTGTTTATTAAAAGAAAATAATGTTCTAATATTATTCTGTAAGAAAGAAATAGAGGCTATTTGCTTCTTTAATACTTATTATAACTCAAAAGCAGAGGAATAAAATGAAAAAAATTTCCACTTTAACTTTAGCAACTTTACTTTCTGCTAATCTATTTATCCCATCAGTTGGCGCTGAAGAAAATGTAAACTACTTTATTGATAGCTTGAGTGAATTTTCACAAGAAAGTAAAGAAATAATGGATAAGAAAAAAGCTAGCAAAACTAATCAAAAGTTGACTAAAATAAACAACTCTAAATCTTTCAGTTATTCTGTACTCTCATCAAATGAAGGTTTACTTCCAGAAGAATTAACATTAATTAAAAATACTAGCCCAGAAGTTCTTAATCAATATAACGAATTGTTAGAAGAGGAAATCTCTGTTTTTTCTATCGCTGATGATGAAAATTTAGGAGGGAATTCTAAAGTGACGTATACACTTCCTAAAACTGGAGCAGAAATTACAGTGGTGACATCAAACGAATTAGTTGAATTGGCAAAAACTCCTCAAAATAAAGCTACTGTTCAAAGTCTTCAATTAACACGAAGTTTTGGTACATATTCTTATAAAATTGCATATAGTATCCGTGCGTTATTGTACCCTGATTCTACTTGTGGTCTTGTGACTACCTATACCACAAGATCTGATGGCTTAAGATTAACTGGGCACAGTACTAGTGGGACGTCGAGTATTTTTCCGACAGCAATCAAAGCTTCTTCGCAAGCAATTGATTCACGTGCTGAAAAAATCGGATACGATATTAACGCTATGGGATTATACAACGTTACTGTCGGTGGCTATAACGGAATTGGATTAATGTCATTTGATATGTCAATAACAAGTAAAGTGAGATGGGATGCTTCTACGTCAACTGGACTTAAAGTTACTCAAACGTATTCGCAAGTAGGAGATAAGTCTCGTTAAGCAGTATAATAAGTATTAAAAATATTTTTTTAAGAAATGAAAACAATTTTCTAGAGGTACACCATTCTCCGGAATGGTGTTTTTGTTTGGTATCCATTTAGTAATTTCTTATCAATTTGAAACCGATTAAAGTAACAGCTTACTTTAATACAATGGTCATGGTATTATTTAATAAAATCATCGTTGTGTTAAAAGGAGGCTTATCATGTATACGATTGATGAGGCATTTGAAATCTTATCGAAGAACAAGCTCACAAGCCATAAGGAGACGGTCCGCAACTGGGTACGAAAAGGCGTGATCCAGGCAGAACCGCTCGAGTCACGTAAAAAAGGATATCGGATCAGTGAGGAGGCGCTCGAACAGTTCATCAAAGAACGGATGCCTGAAGGGTGGGAGCTGCATCCGGAGTCGGTGACAGGGGAAGCAAGGGATGTCATCAAGAATGAAGAAGAGGCCCCGTATCATGTTGAAGTCGATGTAGAAGCGATTAAAGAACGGGTCCGCGAGGAGATGTGGTATGAGCTTCTCGGTAAATTCGTCTTTGAAGACTATTTTGTCCTGAAGAAATCGGAGGTCAAGGCTGCCGTCGAGCATATGCGCTATTCAAAAGAGTTCGAAGCCGAGGTGTGGGAACGTTGCTCGGAGCACACGTGGGGCCACGCAACACCTCGAGTCCCGTACCTGCTCGATTACTTCATGTTCGAAGGAGAGCGGATTCCCTTCAATAAAGATTTCGGTGGAAGAGATGAGCAAATCATCCACGCGTTAATTGAGAAAATTCGGCTCGATAAAGTGAATCGAAAACGTAAATGAATATAAAAAGACATTCTCTTAGAAATGGAGGATGTCTTTTTATACAATCATCATTGTTTTATTTTTTTAGTTGAAATCATTCCCCGACCATTCCGTCGTTGTCGTTATCACGCATATAGGGGTAGAGCCAATGGTCGCTCATAATCGGCATCGTGAAACCGGCGTCTTTCGCTTCCTGGATCGTCACCTGACCGTTTCCATTCGTATCTACGCTCGAGACATCACCTGTGGCTTCAGGTGTAGCTGCGGGATCCGGTTCACTTTCTGTGAGGCCGAGCGCTTCGTTCACCTCATCCGGGTTCACGTTGTCGAAGGAATCGGTGACGACATTTCCTTTGACCGTATAGGTGTATTGGTAGTGTGACGGAATATGAGTTTTCGTATCCGGATATGTGATGATCGCCTCGAAGTCGGTCGCGCCACCTGCCTTACGGATCACATCCTCCATATAAGCCTGGTCCCCGTAGCGGTTGAGCGTGCTATCCTGTGGTGTGATGTTGTAGGCGTTCGAGACGCCCCCGAGCGAGTCGGCGATGACATGACCCTCGTCGAGATCACTGTGTTCGACGCCTGGGACCTTCGCCTCGTCATGATAGTAGCGGCCATCCGAGGTCACATCCTCCGAATCATCATCCTTCAGGATGATCTGATCGGCGATGACACGAATCAATTGACCATGTTCGTTCGTGAACGCCCAATACTCGCGATCTCCATATCCGATATCGACGACGACGTTCGCCTCACGGTACCCGGACAAATCCCCACCATCAACATTGATCAGTTTATAGCCGGAGAAATGATTGTTAACCGAATTTGTGACCGTTTCCTCGGTTGTTGCAGGCTCTTCGGAAGTCGTCTCCGTATTTGAGTCGTCTGTACTCGTTTCAGTCGTCTCGACGACTTCTTCTGTTTGAGAGTAGCAGGCTCCTCCACTTTCTCACTTGTAGAAGGGGTGTCTCCACTGGTACAACCGGCCATCAGCAGGATGGCCAAAGGGAAGGCTAAGTAGGTGAATTTCATTTTGTTCTCCTTATAGCATGTATATATGTAGATGAGTCAATACGATCTATGTTCAATTATATCCTCCGCATGTTTACGATGCGCCAATCCTTCACGTTTTGTTCGTCCATATGTTGAGTGACGCGTTCAATCATTCCAAATCGTTCGCGCTGACAAAAGTTGTAGGCTTCTTCCGGTAATGGCAGTTCTACCTCAATTGTGACTTTCACTTTTTTTCTTCGTTTGTTGAATCGACTGAGCAAATGATGTTCCAGCTTCGTGATGAACGCGTCGTCGCCAACACCCTCTTCTGACTTCAGTACGCCAGTGATTTCGGGACTGATTCCATCGAGGTGGTGTTTGATTTCAAATGGTGTCGCATCCAGGTATTCGCAAAGGTGATCAAACCGAAGTATCTCTGTATTGTGATATTGCTGAGTCCATTCTTGAAGTCGCATGAGGAGAACCCCTTTTTAGTTCAAGTGTACCGCGTAGGGTTTTAACAAACAGTGACGAAATCGTGTACAGCGTGTATAAGGTACCGCACATGAGACCTAATCGATTTCATAATTTTGTCCCGCCTTAAAAACGGACTTTGTTCTGAGCCTCCATCTCTGCCAACTTTGCCTTTTTCACATCGGGATTAGTGGTGAATCGATAGCTGCTCCCCTCATGAATCCAGGTCTCATCAAAGATGATGCCGTTCATAATGTGGCGATACGGCATAGCAGTGCATAACGTGTATCCCTTCAGATAGTGTGCGGCTTCTTGAATAGAGACACACTCTTTTAATTCCATTCCATCTTTAAAAATCAGAACCGGTTTATATGTCTTGTTTATTGCGATGGGTTTTCGTAAATCCATTTCTCTCACTCCTCCTATCATCACACCCTGACTATTTATGTATGAGGTCAACCTCGAGAATTAGAAGCAATTTAACAAATAGCGGCTTATAATAAAGGTGTGTTGGATAATTTTACAATAATTTTAAAGTGGAGTGATAAAAGATGAATAAATTGATCAAGATTGGGAGTGCCGTTCTATTTAGTGGAGTGCTGTTGGTGTCGCCATATGGGGAAGCATCGGCCGCTGCGAGCATCAAAGTCCATTACATCGATGTCGGACAAGGAGACGCCATCTACATCAAGATGCCAAGCGGTGAGGACGTCATCATCGACGGCGGGAACAAAGGAAAGGGCGATGCCATCGTCGCCTATCTCAAAAAACAAAAAGTCGACGATATCGAGGTATTGATCTCGACGCATCCAGATGCGGATCATATCGGTGGATTGGATGAAATTTTGGATGCCTACCGTGTCGAGAACGTCTACGCGCCAAAAGTGAAACACACGACCCAGGCCTACAAAGACTTCCTTCAAGCCGTCAAACGGGAAGGGAAGACCATCAAAACGGCACAGGCCGGAGTGAAACTGCCGATCAAAGGTGTCAGTGCGAAGTTTGTCGGTCCGGTCAAATCCTACTCGAACAGTGACTTGAACAACTGGAGTACAGTCCTACATGTCACGTACAAGAAGAACACGTTCTTGTTCACAGGGGACGCGGAACACGCCTCTGAGAAGGATATGATGGCGAAGAAGCAGACGCTCCGGGCGGACGTCTTGAAGGTGGGCCATCACGGTGCCAAGACGTCGACGAGCAGCACGTTCCTGAACACGGTCAAACCGAAGCATGCCATCATCAGTGTTGGGAAGAATAGCTACGGACACCCAACATCCGAAGTGGTGACGAACTTGAAACGCCAGAAGGTGAATACGCTTCGTACAGACAAGAACGGCACGATCATCATCACGGGGAACGGTTCAAGTTATGCCGTGAAGAAATCAAAATGAAGCGACGGAGAGGGATCATCGACCGCTTTGAAGGGGACTTGGCTGTCGTCGAATTCGGAGAAGTGACGGAGGATATTCCAAAGTCACGACTCCCTGATTCGGTTCAATCAGGTGATGTGCTTTGGTTTTACGAAGATGGGCGAGTTGAGTTAGATGTAGAGGAAAAACAACGGCTATCGAAAGAAATCGAAGAGCTAATGGATGAACTTTGGGAAAAGTGAATTTTTAAAGAAATGGAGGTAGATGATGTTTTACGGAACAAAATTTTATTACAAAATACTGTATTTCTTGACCGCTATGTCTCCTGCATATTTACTTTTTTTACTTCAATTCCACTCTAAATTCAAAGTTGACGTTACTGATATAACCATTTGGAATATAAAATTTAATGTTATTTATGTATTAATAGCTACAATTTGTATCATGTTCATACTATCGATAATTCTAAGTTTTTTAATAAAACATCAATATTTTTCTAAATCTAATACTAGAATATACGTTGAAACTATTCACTTTTTTAAAGAACACAAATTAAAAGAAATAAATGGAACGGTTACTACATTTTTGTTGGGTGTTATTATACCTTCAATATTTATAATTGAAACCGATCCAAAAATAGCTTTAGGTACATTTATATTCCTACAATTTTTGATTTACAAAATCATTATGAAAAGCACTGATATTTTCCCGAATGTCGTATTGATTATTTTTGGAATTAATCTATGTAAAACTCAAGAGGACAACTATGTATTTACTTTCAAATCAAAAAAATACAACGAGTTTGTTGTATATAAAATTGGGGACCCTAACAAATCTAGAATGTATATAACAATGTATGAGAAATGAGGAAAAGTGAATGGGAATTCAACATTTGTATGTTTGTACAGCAAAAAATGGCAAGCTACATCGTTTTTACAACTTGATTATGGGTGAAAATGATAAAAACAAAATCGAAAAGTATATTAAAACAGATTTGGATACAAAAAAGAAATCCGAATTTGAAATGAACGAACTAAGTGGAACTGCATTAATTGAAGATCTTCCTTATTATGTCGATATGGAAACGGTTAAAAAAGAGAGTTATTTATATGAATTTAAAGAAAAAATCAATTTGCTCAATGACCCTAAAGAAGTTCCTCCAAGAGTCCTTCAACTAAAAAAGCGAGGGAAAAATAAAGGGGATATTAAAAATTTCGATGATAATGAAGTTTCCAAATTTTTTATAATTGTAGATGAAGCTTCACTTTATTTTTTGCAGATAAGTAGAAATGCTACTATACAGGATACTCCTTTTATAAATATGTCAGTGACTAGTGAGTCGAAAATGATTAGTGTTGATAGAGGAGTTCAATTTCCAAATATTATAACATCGAGGTTAGATCTTAGTTCTAATAGATTATACGTGTATGATGTAGATAGATTTGAAAGCATGCTGATGCAAAACGAAAGTAGAACGGAGAAATCAAAAAAAGTAATTGAACAATTTAAGATAGGTAAGAATCATATTTCTAAAGAAAAATACAAAGTTAAAGGTTTGGAAAATAAAGAAGTAGAAAGCATGCTACTCAATAGTAAAAGAACAGTAAGAAGACTTTCTAAATATCAAGATCAAAAAATTCAATTTGAAATCGCAAAAATAGTAAGTGCTGTTGAACGACTACCCTCCGATAAGAAAGTGGATTTTAATCATGAAGAAAAAACAATCACTGTCACTGTGGAGAGTTCTAAAACCTTTGTAGGTATACTTCACAATGTTATTGTAGAAAGATTAATTTCTGGAGAAGTGGAAGTAATTGTTTAATAGAATAACTAAATAATGAGTATTGGATATATTGTATTAGCATAGGGCTTAAATCAGCCCTATGCACAGGGGAAATTAAATCAATCTTTCGATATTAAACAAAGCTGTTCTTGATAAAGACTTTTTTTCTTCTTCGAGCAACACATTATGCCAACTATCTTCAAGATTTTTGAGGGTTGGTTTTTCAACCTTATTGTTCTTTTCTAAATCGTGTAATGGATGAACTGTTTTTTCGGGATCAAAGTGACCGCTAATCAATGGCTGATCTGGTAATGCAATCGTGTAAACGACAAGCGCGTCGTCATTGAAGTCGTGATTGTTGGCGACACCGAATGATTGGAACCCGAATCCTTTATCGTGAATATACATGAGCGGCTCATCGACGCGATCCATCTTCAGGTTCGTCTCGAGAGCCGCTTTTGCGTTCAGATAGGGCTCCACCTCCTCTGGGAACACACTTTGTACGGCATGAACCCGTTCATAAAGACTGAGGTCAGCGTCTTTCCATCCCATGCGCCGCTCCAGCTGTTCAAGGTAATCGAGTGGGCTCTGTTCTTTTTCCTGTTGCAAGGTGTTCACCTTCTCTAAATGTGACTCGATATGGTCGAGGAAAGCCGCGGATGTCTGATGGACCTCCTGCAACAGTTGTTCCTTGTCGAGGAGTTCCTTGTCTTTCGTCCAACCGGCTAAGTAAGAGAGCGAGAAATCGTCCGTCGGGAAACCGAGTTGATGTGAGACGACATAGGCGACCATCTCGGCTTGGAACTCCTTCTCGGGTGCCATGAGCGGTTTGTCTCGTTCGAGGTTCCGCTCTTGGTTGTGCAGCTCCGCGTGCGCGAGCTCGTGGATCAGGACGGTGATGTCCTCGATGGATGTGTTCCGTGGGTTCAAAGCGATCGCATGTAGCTCAGGGTAATAACAGCCTTTCGCCGTCCCGATTTCGTCGAGCGGTTCCTCCAATAGTGTCACATTCCGGGCATTCGCGAGCGTCTTCAAGGCGTCACGGATGTCTTGTTCGTTCTCGAGCCCGCCCTCCCGATGATACCGTTTGAAGATGTCCGAGACCTCGATTCCTTTCTCGCGTGCGTCGGTCTGCGTGTATTCGAAGACGTGACCGATTTTGAAGTACATCATCTTGCGTGACGGAATGCGTCCTTGTTTCACGCCGTCTTTGACTGGCTTCGGTGCCTTGCTGAGCGGCACCCATTCGTCTTTATGCAGGGCGTACGTCACTGGACTTGGGACGAATACCTTGATGCCGCGCTCACCTTTTTGTACCTGTGCGCCTTGCTTCTCCCAGAACGGATAAGAGCCGACCGCGACCGCGCCTGGGAACTGGGACTCGATCAAGACCGCGTTCCGCATCGAGTATTGATGGAACTTGCCGAGGAACTGGAGATGCTCCCGGATTTTCTCCGGACTCTCAAAGTAGCTGTCGATCTGTTTTCCCATCTGTTCGGTCAAGGCCTCAAGCTCGGCCTTTCGTTCTTCGTTCGTCTTGATGTTGGCCATCGTGTCAGACTCCTTCCTTCAACAAGTCGGTGACAGATTCGTCGGTATCTGTGAATTCGTTCAGTTCACGTTCGAGTTGTGGCGACGTTTCCGGGATGTCGAGTAACAGCCGTGTCCGCTCGAAATTGACGGGAAGCAAGATGATCTCGTCTTGCGCGATGGCGGTCAAAAGTTGATGCTCGGAAACGGACACCGGGATGTCGTACCGTTTTCCATAGATGAGGACCGTGACGGTATCGGGTTGAAGCGTCAACAGTTGTCCCATCGTGAAGGGACGATCAAGTGGTCGCATAGGATTCATCCTCTCTCAAAAGTTAATGTGTCCTTCTTCTGTTTTTGATGCTCGATGCGTTCCTGGACGACACGTTCCGCCGTCGCGAGGAACGTCGGCTTGAATTGGTCGGTCGTCATGATGTCCTCAATGCCCTCGGTCTGCATCAGCGCCTGCAGGAGCTCAGTCAAGATTTGCCCGTGGCGGTCGGATCGGTTCGCGGCGAGCCGGATGCGCTCGAGTTCCGTCGACACCTGTTCGTTCATCAACGCTTCGATCTGACGGGAGACCTGCGTGCTGATCGAGCGGGTGAGGAACTGCATGTCCCACTTCTCGTCAGCCAGTTCTTTATGCTCGTCTGCGATATGGTCGATGACCTGACCGAGATGGCCGAAGCGTTTGTCGTCGGCAAATTCCTCCAAATAAGCGACCGTCTCCGGCTTCAAACGGAGACGGATCTGTCTCAACTCTTCCATCGGCCTCCCTCACTTTCCATATTCGATGTCTCGTTCCAACTGTTCGAAAGCCCGTTGATTTTTCAGGTGTTCGAACTCATTGTTCATATGCCGCTCGATCCTGTAGAGTGATTCGTTGAATATCTTTTGTTGTTTGAATGCTCGTTGGACCAGATGTTTGGGGGCTTCATTTTTCTCAACTATCGTTTGTTCTTTTGACAAGTCGCGCATCTCGGAAAGGATGGCATTCCCCATCCGAGTGTAGAGGTCCTGTCGCTTCGTCGTCCGGTACCGCTCGGCCTTCTCCGTATCGCCGTAGCTGCGACGATGGAACGACACCTCCTCTTCAAGCCGCTCGTTGAAGGCTTGAAACTCTGATTTGAAGTGGATGTCGATATAACTGTCGGTCAGACGATTGAGCGATTCACGGAGTGGCTGCATCCCGTTCATGTTGTAGCGCCACTGTCGTTTGTCTTCCGGCAACCGCTCATAGATGTCCTTGAATTGACGGACGAGCTCGGGATGCAGGACACGGTTCGGGAGCGTTGGAATCTTCCGGTTCCGTTTATGGGCGACCAGTTCGTCTCTTATGAACGCATTCAGTTTCTCCTGTTCTTTCGTCCGGTCGGCGAGGGAATGGATGACCTTCGACTTCATCAGCTCGATCGATTTTGGTTTGCGTTTGCCGCGCTCGCGCATATGGCTCGTCTCGACGATGGCGACATGCACGTGGATGTTGTCGGTGTTGTAATGCACGGCGCCGGTCCAGTAGGCATGGACCATCTTTTCTTTTTGGAGCATCGCCTCGACCGCGTTCCGTGTCGCCTGGATCAACCGTTTCTCGTCGACGAGGTCATCGTGAAGCACACCGGTCTCCCGTAGCCAGGCGTTATCGAACGAGATGACGTCCTGCCAGAGGATGCTCCCGTCCGCTTGTGCGTGTTTGAAGATGTCACGGACGGTGCGACGCTTTTCTTGGTCCAACCGGTCGTCCTCGCGTGTGAAGAGACCGCTCGATTTCGTCTCGTCTTCCATATAGTCGTGATACGTCTCGAACTGATCGGGGCTGTCTTTCGCATCCGGTCGATTGATGTAATCGAGGTATGTCGTGTAGCGACGTGACTTCTTTTTTGTGCTCGGCACCTTGAACTTCGACTTGATGACGACACCCGGTGTCTCACGCATCCTGCATCACCTCGTTCAACAAACGGGTCACTTCGGCGAGCTCGTCTGCGCTCCGTTTCAGGTGGAGCGTGTTCGCCTCGAGCTGTCGTTCGAGCCGCTCGACCTGTGTCGATTGGATGCCGTTCGCACACCAGGAGGCGAGCAGTTCTTTCAAGTATTGTTGCCGGGAGCGGTTGTGTTCCTTCGCCCATTCATCGATTTGCTTCACGATGACGGGGTCGATGTCGCGGAGTAACAGATCCATCTGCCTGACCACCTTTCTAGAGGCTGTATATTGCCGAGGTCCTAAAAGTTCGTTCAAAGAGCATAAGGGGAAACTGCTATCACTTGTCGTGATAGCCCAGGCAGAGCCTGGGGTTTCCGTGATATCACCAAAAGTCTGAAAATGGCACGAAATGTGCCAGTAAAACCAGCGATTTGGCACGAAATGTGCCACTTAAATCGACAGTTCCCGGAGCCGAACGCGCAACTTGTCGTGCTTTTCTTCGAGCGCTTCGACCGATTGTTCGAGCTTCTCGAGTTCCAGGTTGAGCTCATCACGTTTTCGGCCAAGATCGAAAATTTCGTTCTCTTGTTCGACCTGTTCGTCGAGCGAGAGGTAGGGGAGTTCGTCTTCAAGATCCTCTTTGTCACGGTCGAGTCGCTTGATTTGTTGTCGCTGCGCCTCGACTGACTGCTGTGCTTTTTCTAATTGTTGCTCTGTCTCCGCGAGCTCGTCCTCGACGAATAGTCTCGTGAAGGTTGTCTCGTCAGATGAGGTGTGGCTCGCCTGTTCGATGGTCCGACGGTCGGTATAGAGTGACGTCAAGAGACTGTTCTCCCGTTCTTTGGCTGTGAGTGAGTCGATCGATTGTGACTCGTCCACCCCATAGATTCGGACAGCGAGCTGGTCAAAATCGTTCGGCACATCCTTCAGTTCGAGCACGTATTGATCGTTCCGGTCATACAGCACCATGACTTCCTTCTCAGAATCCGGACGTGCCTTATAGACATAGCGGAAGAGATGGTCGTTCGTGTTACCTGGTGCTTCATCGAGCGAGATTCGGATGCGGATTGTCTTCGTCTCGGTATCGTAACTAAACGCGTGGAGTGTCACGGTCTCGCCGTTCGAGAGTCGGATTGGCTCGTTGATCGGTGTCTCATTGACCGGTGCCTCCTCGGCGAAGAAGAACGACGAGGTGCCGAAGAAGAGGAAACCGATGACAAAGAATACGCCGAGTCCAAGGTAGAACCGGGAGACGTTCTGGGTGAGACGCCGTCGCGTTTGTCGTCGCATTTAAATCCCTCCTTCCGGTGCCAGGTCTTCCATCTCGGTGACGACCAAACGTCCATCGATGGACTCGAACGCCAAGGTCAACAGTTCTTGCGTCGTCTCTTCATAACCCGTCTCGGTGATCAACAGGTCCTGTTCGAACCGGACGAGACAATCTTCTCCGGAGACAGAAGGGAACACCTCGATATCGCGGACGGTCGTCTCGAACGTGCCGACGTCACTGCCGTCAGCGGCGAAGAGCGTGGTCGCGAGTTCTGCCGACATGACCTCTTTCGCCTGTCGTTTCTGGGTCGTGTAACTGTCTTTCGTGATGGTGAAGGCATACTCCACGAAGCGCGTCGCGCGTGTCGTCACCTCTTCCATTCGTTCCGTCTCCTTTGAAGCGACGACTTGTTCGGTGTCCGCTGACGTATCATCGGAGGTTGCCGATTCAGAGTGAGTGACGCTTTTATTTTTCGTCTCACTAGGGTCTGAAGTACTCGTGACAGCCGTCACTTGTTGATAGAAAAAGCCGTTCGCCGCGAGTGAAATAAGAAGCAGTACCCCGAACAGATACGCGAGGTGACGTGCGGTGAAGTTCATCCTTTCTCCTCCTTTCCATACATCTATGACTCAAAATCCGAAGACCGGGGCGGGGTCGATATGACCTGACCATTCACTCGTCTTGATCTCGAAATGAAGATGGTTCCCGCTCGATCGGCCTGTCGTGCCGCAGTACCCGAGCGCCTGCCCGGCGTCGATTTGTTGCCCGCTTTGGACACCGAGACGACTCAGGTGCGCGTACGCCGTGATGTAGTTGTCGTGTCGGACTTGGACGAGATTGCCGTACGGTCCGCGGTTCCCGCTATAGATGACGGTGCCGCTCTTGACCGCGTGGATCGTGTCGGACGGGGTGCAACTGAAGTCGATACCGGTGTGGTTATCCCGTTGTCCGAAGACGACGCGCCACCCGAAACGCGATGTCACGTTGAGCGGGATGGCGAGCGGGGAACGTAACCCCGACAACAGTTCTTTCGTGATGATCCCGTCGGCGACGGCGACCGGCGCGAGGTATTTCAACACCGCGTCGACATACTCGATGTCCCCGTAACAGGCACCGTGCTGGACCGCGCTCGGGCGATGACAACGATAGATGCCGGTGTGTTTCACACGCTGGTACATCATCTGGGAGAACGAGATGGCGAGCTCTTTCGAATATCGTCCGCCGTTCTCTTGGACATAATCGATAAAGCCGCCGCCGAAGTTGTAGCTCTGTAACGTGAGCTGCACGTCACGGCTCGCTCGCTCGAAAACGGAGGCGAAATGCTCGACGCCATAGACGATGCTCTCCTCGGGGGAAGTGATGCATCCGATGCGTCCACACTTCGATTCGCTCGCCTGCATCGGGTCGTTCCCACGACCGCCGCTCTCCTGCATCATGAGCGCGAGTACGAGGTTCGTCTGTTCGGCCAGTCCGTGCTTCGACAGTTCCGATTCGACCAAGCTCCGATATTGGAGCACCTCGTCGCTTACCTGTAGACCTCCTGCGGTATTGAACGTGACGTCGGTCGGTTGTTCGTTCTGGACACCCGTGAGCGTGTCGAGGATCCCGACAACGAGGATGATCAGGAACAACACGAGTGTCGCAATGCCGAGCAGGATGAGCCGCCACTTGAGCGTCGCGAGCTGCCATTTGGCTGCGACGGCGAAGCGGGCCGTCCGTTTCGCGGCCGCCCACATCAGGCACCTCCACCGAACAGGGCGAGCTCTTCGGGCGCGACATCGACGTCAAAAATGAGGTTCTGCACGCCCGAGATACTGAGGACGACACGCCCCGTCTCGAGCGAGGGGATGATGCGCATCTCGGAGTTCGAGAGTTGGCCGTCGAACACCGTCTGGATGATTGGGATGCTCTCCGCGTCCTGTTCGCCGATGATTTTGTATTGCGTGAGCTGGAAGAGCGACTTGACGTTCTCAGCGTTTTCGGACTTCGATCCGGCTGGCACGAAGTCGGTGATCAGATGCGACACGAAGAAGATGCCGCCGAAGTATTTGCGTGCCTCGCGCATGCAGCGTTGCAGATACAGGATGGCCGGCTGTGCGATATCGCGCGTGTTGATCAAGTGGTGCGCCTCGTCGATGACGATGAGGTACTTGCATGCTTCTTCCGTTCGGAGCACGCCTTGGTTATAGGCTTTCAGTTGACTCGAGCCGTTGGCGATCATCCCGTCCCACAGCATGTTCATCAAGGAGAACACCTGCGCCTGGAACACCTCGTCCCGTAGGCTCGTCAGGTTTCGGAGCGGGAATGACACGATGAGCTCCTCGTCGAACCGGTCGATGGAGGAGTGCCCGTCGAAGATGTTGCCATAGTTATGGACGAGGTTCGTGACGGCGAGCTCGATGTTCTCGAGGCGCCGCACCCGGTTCGGACTGATCGCATCCTTGATCGAGGTACGCGTGTCATCCGTGTAGAGCTCACGACGGACGAGTTTCAAGAAATCGGAGAACGTCGGGTACCGGTCCGCCGGATGCGTCGTGATGGGCAGTTCACCCTGTTCGTCCCAGAGCCCGTGCCGGACGTACAAGTCCCGAAGCAGGATCTCGAACTCGTTCGTCTCTTCTTGCGTCGCCGCCGGGTTGATGTAGTGATAGAACACGGCCATCTTTGAGAGGTGCTGCATGAACGAGAGTGCCTCGTTGGCGTTGCCGTCATTGTTCGTCACCGTCTTATAGACATGGAGCGGGTTGATGAGCCCGGCCGACCCGTCGAGCGCGATTTCTTTCCCGCCGAGCTGACGCACGAGGTCGGAGAACTCGCCCGTGACGTCGAGGATACGGATTTTGTTGCCCTTGATGGCCTGATCGAGCACCGTCTTCTTGAGGAGCGTCGACTTGCCGGACCCCATCTTGCCGATCATGAGCGCGTTGTAGAACTTGCGTTGCTTGTCTTTGTGGAAGAGGTCAAAGATGACGCTACCGTTCGTGTCGGTCGTCCCGTAATACGTTCCGGTCGCATCCTGGAGCGACGTGAAATGGAACGGATAACCACCGGCGATGGAGAGGGACGGGATTTCTTTCCCACGGCGCCGGTTCGGAAGCTTTTGTTGTTGGTCATAGCTCGTGAAGAGGCTCTGCCACTCCCATTCCTGTTCGTTCAGGAAGATCGTCGAGCGAAAGTTCCGGGCCTCGAGCTCTTCCATCACTTCTTGTACTTTCACCTCGAGCGCGTCGAGCGTCTTCGCCTTCACATAGAGCCGCAGATGCAGATATTTCATCGTCTCGCCCTGGGTGATCTGTTCATAGAGCTCGTTCAGTTCCTTATACGTCTCCCGGGCGTCGATGCGGTCGATGTTGTCCTTCGCGTTCTCGAAGCGTGTGTTCTGTTCGGCCATCGACTTGTTGATGGTCTGGATGATCTCCCGCTTGTCGGCCGTCCCGATGTCGAGCGTCGTCAAAACGCCTGGCATGTTTAAGATGGGTTCGAGCCAGTAGTCATAGACGAGCGACTGATATTTATAGACATGGAGACAGGACAGGTAGCCGTCCCCGAGCCGGACGAAATTGGCGTCGAACCGGATGCCACCTTGTGGCTGAATCTTGGCGATGACGTCAGGGTTATAGCCTTTCTCAATCTTGACGGTCTCCGGGTCCTGTTGTTTGGATAACTTGGCACGTAGGCGCTGCCACATGCGCGTCACTCCTTTCTTCAGGCGTCGAGTTGGGGTTTCGTGTTCGGGTTGTTCAGTTGATAGAGCACATGCACCTTCTGGTCGAGTGTCAGCTCGCGCATCGGGTTCGAGCGGCGGAGCAGTTTATAGAGATGCGTCTTCCGCTCGCGTAGCGTCCGCTCGTCGTCGGCATAAAAAAAGAGGAGATAATCGCGATTGGTGCGATGCTCCTCGAGGTATTCGAGCTCCTGCTTCTTTTTGAGTAAAAAGGGCAGGTAGGCCGGTGTCTGATGTTGTCGAATCTGTCGTTCGATGCTGATTTTTTGCCGCTCGAGATTGAGTGGTGTGTTCAGCGGCACGACCTTGAGCGGGTGCGTGTACGCTTGCAAAAGATAGGCAAGCGAGAATACGTCATGGTCCTTTTCCTCCTCGTTCAAGGAGTAGATGTCCTTCGAGGTGAGTTGGACCATGTCGAGATAGGTCCCATCCCGCATCTCGAATGCTTCGGTCCCGGTGACGTCGACGACCGGCATCAGTTCGGCGACCGTCGGTTTGACGACGACCTTGTCTTTGATCTTCCGTTTCTCGACCACGTCCTGTTCGTCGAGCCAGGTGCCCGTGCGTCTCGGTTCTTGTAGCGACTCCTCGATGAACGCCATCTCAGTCACGTCCTTTCGTGTGCGCGTCGAGCGCGAGATAGGTGTCTTTCCGTTTGATGAGCGTGTAATAGAGCGCGTGGACCATCCGCTTCTGCGGGTTCGTCGTCGGCCGGAGTACCATGAACAGCCCGAAGACGACGAGGAAGACCGTGAAAGGGATGTGCAGCACGGACGGGATGAACGGGAGCGTCACGAGCCGGAGCACGATGAGCCCGACAAGGAACAGGAAGTCATGCAGATAGAGCATCTTGTTGATCTTCAGTTCGGTCGTGACCTCGTTCGGAATTCGGTAGTTGCGCATAGGTCATCACTCCTTTTTCTTCGTGTTGTCAGGTTGAGGCGGCGAAGTCGGATAAATCCGTCGTGACTCTTCATGATTCTGCGTATGACGATGCGTCTGATTTTCACGCACCTGTTCGATGACCTCGGTCTCGACATCGAGCACGGTGTCTTGATGGATGGTCCGTCGGGCGCGTCCTTGACGTTTCTCTGATGCCGCATCACTCGAATCTATCGTAGATGACGTAGATGAGTCGTTTGAATGTGGTGTTTTTTGTTGCGTCGGTGGCGTCTGAGCTTCTCCGGCTACCGATTCGCTTTGACGATTATCAGGTCCGGATGCGTTATCGATAGAACGAGTGACCGGTTCGATAGGCGACGAACTAGGGCTTGGAGAATGACCAGAACTTGAATGATCGTGAATCGACTCCGGTCTTGATGTCTCCGATGATGTTGTTTGATGGTCGGGTCCACGTTCGGTATTTGATTCAGGGTTCGTCGCATGAATCGATTCGGGAGACGTGCGGCCCGACGCTTCTTTCTCGTGTGGGGAACCGTGCACTTCAAGCCCGGATTCTTGACCGTTGTTTGGTTGCGCAACGTCCTTTGGATTTGTCGGTTTCTCTTGATCGGTCTGCGTGCGACTTGCGGTTTGGTTCTCTTGAGCGACATTGTCTGGATCAATGTGTCTCTCGGTGTCCATCCGCTGTGAAGCTTGGTCCGCTGCACTAAGTGTTGAACCGTTATGCGGCACGGCATTTGAATCCACCCGTGTCGTCGCGGCCTCATGAAGCGATGGCATCTTTTGTGCGCTTTGTGTGGCACGCGCGACCTTTGAGACCGCATGGGCACCGGCCGAGGTCACGCCTTTCCCGGCAGCATAGGCGCTGAGGGCGACACCCCAGCCCCGTTTGAGTCCGGCATCAATCCCGAACAGCCGCTCGACCATGTTCGGTCCGTCGATCAAGGCGACCGAGAAGGCGATGAGGGCGATCAGGTAGGCGAACCCGTCCAACGTCTCCGCGAGATAGGCGGTCCCGATCGTGTACAACTTGATGGAGACGAAGATCAGGATGATCACGAGGAACGTGTTCAAAATGCTTTGGATGACCTTTTTCGTCTTTTGACCACTGTGCAGATCGGCCGGTGCGACGAGGATTGCCAAGACATAGTTGAAGGCAAGCTCGAACGAGAGACGAGCCAGTTTGTAGGCGATCGAGAACAGCGTGAAGCCCATGATTCCGAGTGTCACGAAGATGGTCAACCAGTTCGGCTGATAGCGGTAGTAATACTGGTTGTTCCATTCGACGCCACTTTGGTCGAGTTTACCGAGACTTGTCTCTTTTCCGTTCCATAGAATATAGGACTCGGCCAATTTGTTTCCTGTTGCCGATAAGTCATAGTTGTTCTTGTCGAAAATCTCATTAATTCGGATATTATCAATCAACTCAGTCGGAATGGCATTTAATGATTCGCCTGTATTAGCATCAAAATTCTTCGAATCGTGCTCAATCAAATCATGCACATTCCGCTTTAAGATACTCTCAGATAATGAGGCTTCTCCGTCGTAAAGCGAGTCTGTTCCGATTTCTGCGATTGCCTCGTCAGAGAACTCCTGAATTCGGCTCATAGTTGGTGAAAGTAAACCTAAGATCAATAGTGTGATGAACAGGTTGATCAAAAAACTCTCACGTTCAAATTTCTTTTGGAAAATCAACAAGTACCCAGTGAACAAGAAACTTCCTGCTAAAAGAACATACAAAAAAGGTTGAATCGTAAGAACGAATTCAACCACTTGTTCATTATTGAAGAATGTATTGGTTAATAGGATTTGATTCGTGATTGATTCAAGGCCGTCAATCAAGACTGATAGTCCTCTGACAAGAATCCATCCCATTGAGCGCAGTGCGTCATTGACCATACTACTTATTTGGAGTACATCTTCGTATTCCTGTAATTTGGTGATTAAATCGGAATCAGCCATTGAAAGACCCCCAATCTACTGAGTCCTAGTAAAGAAGTCTGCTAACTGTTGTTTGTAATTATCCGCCGTCAACATTCCAACATTGATTTCATCTGTGACGTTTCCATCTTGAATCGAGTATAGAACGGCACCTTTTAGTTCGTCAGTGTATTCAAAGTTACCACGATCGACAAGTTCTTCGCCATCTGGCTGAAACGTATTATAGAGCGTGACTTGTTGACTCTCTTCGTTTGCTACCTCTTTTACGAATTCAACGAACTCTTCGAATTCACCATCTTCTTCTTTTACAATCAGCAAATAATCATCCTCTTCGGCTGTCATGACCTTCTCAACGTGTTCAATATCACGTTGAACCAAAGACTCATTGGAATTTGAGCAAGCTCCAAGTAAAAACAAGCTGATTCCTAAAGTACCCGCAAGTAGTTTCCTCATAACGTTTACCCCTCCGTCAGACGATTTTCCCCTTCAATAGATCCGCGACTTTCAGGTTGACGCGGAAGTCGAACTTATCTATTAGTGTAACAGTTTTCGGGGTGTCTGAGGTGTCGTCCTGATAGACGGTCAGAAAGCCATCGGTCGTCTGAATGTTGAGAACATCGCCCCGTTCGAGGCGGACGCGCTGCGTCTCGATGATCCTCGCGACGACACGCAATTCGTTCTGGATTCGCTTCTCTCTCGCACTCTCGGCCATGGGTTCGGCCTCCTCTCTACGGTGTGCCTTGCTTCAGTTTCTCGAGTCGTTTCGCGATCATTGTGCTCAAAAAGCTCTTCTGGCTGTCGGTGACGTCGTAAACTCCTAGGTTCAGGTTCGTCTCGAACTCGGGTAGGGACATCCCGCCGATGTCATGTCCCTCGAACATCGAGCGGAGGATGCTGTCCTGTAGCACGTCCCGTACCGTCAGTGGCTTTTCTTCCTGATTCGATGGAGCGTTGATTTCTGTTTCGTCTTCTTGCTTCGCAAAACGGATACGGATCTGATCGAAGTCGAGACCGGCGTGACGGCAGGGGATCTCGATGTCATGCAGGGAGCGGTCCGTGTCAAAATCGTCCGCCAGATATTCATAGCGGTATTTCATCGCCGTCCTGCCGCTCAGGAAGATCGGATACGACTGGATGCGTCGCTTCTTCATGTCCTGACGCTTGATGACACGGATGATGATCATCTCGCCTTCTTTGAGTCCCATGACCTCGGTCGCCGTCATGAGCCGACGGCCGTCCACGTTCTCCGTCTTCGATTTTTTGAGTGAGAACGTCTGACCGGACCGAGATTTCGTGACGATGGTCGCCTCACCGAGTTTCTTCGAAATCAGTTCGGCGGTCGACTCGTCCGCGGTCAACAGATAGTGCGTGTTCCCGCAGTTGCCATCAATCGTCTTCCAATCCTCCCCGTACAGGTTCTCGAGTTGGGAGTAGGCCTGGATGACAAGATTGAAACGCATGTTCCGACCGAGACAGACGGTGATGATGTTGGCCATGCCTTCGATTGGCGGCATGTTGCCGAATTCATCGAGTAAGAAAACGACCTGACGCTCACATTTGCCTTGTATAGTCTGCGAGGCGACCCGGGCGAGCGCCGTGTACACCTGTTTGATATAAAGGGATGCGATGACATTGAATGTCGGGTCATAGTCCGGGACAATCAGGAACACCGCCACAGGTTGGAGTTGATGCATCACTTCACGGATTTGGATTGCACCGTCGATAGAGTAATCGAATTGTCCGGTTTCCTCGTCCTGCGCTTCTAACTGAATCGTTGAAGTACCTGAGTCGGTCGAGATTTGAACGGTGTTTCCAGATTGAAGCGACGACGTATGGTACACGATGAAGCTGCCGTCGTCGTCCGTCGTGAGCGCATGGGTCGTCCCATCGGGGAACGTGAATGTGAGTCGTGTCAAAGGCTCGGTCCGTCCGCTGATCCAGCGGTTGAATCCGATGCGTCGCATGTCGAGCGAGTTCATCGACGTCAGCTTCCCGGTCCCGTTCAACGTGAAGATCCCGAGTTTCGCATTGGTATTGGCTAAAATACTCGCCCGTGTCTGCCCACCCGAGAAGTGGAGCGTCGCGAACTGGAGCCGGGCGGGATGGTTCTCCGGGAACCGTTGAAAGAACTCGTCCAGTGCGGAGATCTCCTGTCCTTGTCGCGTCACGACCATCCGTGAGCCGAGGTCCGAGAGCATGAGCGCGACGTTGTACATGTTGATCTTCTCCGGTGTATCCTTCGCCTCCTCACAGAGCCCGAGGATGAGCGCCGTGCACAGGTCGATCGACGAGTTGGCCCAGAACGGATCTCGCGCCTTCGGGTCATGGTACAACATGAATGCGACCGAGCGTGCATACTGTTGGGCGAGCGAGTAGTTCTCCCCAAGGAACGCATCGATCGTCAGTTGCAACAGGTTGTACGACATCGATTGGAGCGGGTTCATCAGGTTCAACACTTCGACCTGATAGCCGCGTTGCTCGAGCGTCTCCTTCGATGCGGCGAAGAGTTCACCTTTCGGGTCGTTGATGATCAAACTCGCCTGGTCACGCGCCCGGCTGTACAGGTCGATCGTTGAGAAGACGAACGTCTCGCCCTTCCCGGATCGGGTCGTCCCGATGACGAGGTTATTGACGGGCGAGTCGTCGATGAATAGCTCGTTCTTGACTCGTCCGACGGGGACACCACCTAATCCGTCATAGCGCTTCTTCCGGTCCGGGACGCGACGATACTGTTGTTTCAATTCATCGAATGAGGTGAAGCGGGCGCTCCCTTTCTGATTCTGTCGCAGATCCCGGAAGTTCAGCCATACCTTGCCGAACACGACCAATCCGATGAACAGACTGAACGCGATCAGTCCGATCAAGACGGTCGAAGAGGGAAGACTCACCTCCAAGAACAAAGAGGGTGAGAGCGTCGGAATCGTCGCCCCGGCCAATAGCCCTTCTTTTAGAATTGGGGTCATGATTTGTCGAATGGTGTTGTAGACCCCATTCAGTAGATAAAAAATCCCGACCGGTAACACCAACAGGCAGAACAAGGCGGGGAAGATCAGACGTATCGGGAATCGTGGTGATTGGGACGGAGTTCTCAATTATTTCACCTACCTTAATCTCAATAATGAATCGTTTGCAACTCAACTTCTTCAGTAGCGATAGCGGATTGAATCTTCTCACGAGCTGAAGTGTCCTTGCTAGATGTTTTCTTTAGCTTCTCGTTCAGTCCGTCGATCGTGGCCGTGATGTCTTGGTATTTATCGATTTTTGCTTGTACGGCAGGGTCGTTTGTCTTGGATGCCCACTCGTTCGCGGACTCGATGTCACCGAGATAGAGATAGGCGGTCACTTTCGCCGAGATACGGGGAGCGGTCCACTCCACGTCTTTCGTATTGGCCACTGTCCCATGATCCCGTTCCAGTGCGGCGATATCGAACGCACCCTCATCGGTCGGATGTGACGCTTGGAAGTCCTGAAGCCGTTCCAGTTTTTCCTTATCGGCTAGATTGAGCCCGGCCAGCTTCGTCTCGATCAGGATGGGGTCACCCGTGAGTTCGAGCGCTTTCTGATCCGCATCTTCTTCGAGATAAAGGTCGACTAATAGAGCATTCTCTTCCTCGGACCGGTCTTTTCGTTCCAACAGTTTGATGAGGTACGACTCTTCGCCTTGGAGCGCCTGTTCGTAGGCGTCTAACCACCTTTGTTCAGTACCGGTCACCTGTTCGGCGTGCGCCTCCTTGTCGATGAACCATTGCGCGGCAGTGAATAATGTGGTGAATAGAATCCCAACCGTGGCCGCCCCGTAGATGAGGCGGCGCTGTATTCGGGTCAGGCGTGACTGATAGGTCGACGATACAATCGGATTCGATTTAGCGGACGGGCGCTTATAGTCTTCCGGTGTCTCGGACTCGATCTCGTCGAGGATCCACATCTTCTTCGCGTTATCCTCTTTCTTCGTCCGGATCCGTTGTACCCGGTCCTTCACTTGATGATACAGGTTCGGATAGGTGCCTCCGGTCCCGAACGTGAACGTCCCTCGATAGAGCAGCTCGTCTTTCTGATCGAAGAGCCGGAAGTCACCGGAACAGCTCGTCCCTTCCTCGCTACGTGCCTGATGTAGATCATGTGTTGCCACGACGGCCTCGGCGAAGGTGAGCCGCTCATAGTTCTGAATCCGTGTGTCCGGTACGTCGGTGAATCGTACAAACAGCATCTCGTTCCTCCTCTCGTTTCAAGCAACAAAAAAAGCCTTCCGATTGGAACGCTACGTGTGTGTGCATTAGAATTTGATGTTCTGGTCGACCATCTCGGCGAGCGTGAACGCGCCCATGACGATGATCAGACCGACGGCGCCCCCGACGAGCCACCCGACGGCCTTCGAGCGGCCGCGATCCCCGCCGAAAATAAAATAGAAGCCCCCGATCGCGAAGGCGATGGCCGCGGCGATGACGGCGAGCCCCTGGAAGAACTGAAGCAAGCTGAGCCCTGTCTCATTGAGTCCCATGTCGTTCCCTCCTTAGTCCTGGTGCGCCGGCGACTTGAAGCTGAGCTTCGCCTCGAGCGCCTCCAAAATGAGTTCCTGGTTGTCTTGGATGACCTGTTGATGTTGTTCGTCGAGCCACTCCTCATAGTCCTTCCCTCGGATGCGTAAGAGTTTCTCGGCAAAGCTTCGGTTCTGTTTCTGTTCTTTTGATGCCACGGTACACACTCCCTTCCCTTGATCTCGTGATGTGCAGCAGCACATCATTAAGGACAGTCGGATTTGGTGCGGTGGGTTTCTAGCCGTTCCCCCACGAACTCCGCTCCTCATGAATCTAAGGAGCTGTACAGGGTTTTTCGATGACCCGGAACGATGTTGTGACCTTGTGGCGAGTTTTAGGCGACTCTCGCCGAACCATCTGTGCGTAGATCCCGCCCACCCGGTCACTGGTGAAGGACACGCCGGTATGTGATTGGAGTAGACCATCCTTAAGGATGTGCTGCTGCGTCGATGTCGATTACTGGCGGACTCTTTTTCGCTTCTTGACATGGATGAGCTCGTCATCCGGGTTCTTGCGCTTGGCGAGCACGTGGGCGTCACAGACGACCGTGCGGATCCGATAGTAGAGTTGCGTCAACTGAACCGCTTCACCGCTCGCCTTCTCGATGCCGATGAAACCGTGCAGTTCATACGTCTTGCCGTCGAACGTACGGACCGAGTCTGCCTGCGGTAGTTCCTTCAGGTCGAACCGGCGTCGCTCGAGCTTGGAGACAGAATGTTTTGCCCCGTAACCGAAATCGATGGCATCCCACGGGACCGTCGCGAGCGTGTGCCCGAACGCGCGGGCCAAGTGATCGATGTCCGCGATCGACGGCACCGAACGGTTCTGTTCATATTGGCTGATGGCTGGCTGTGAGATCTCCCCGAACGTCTTCTCGGATAGTTCGATCTGTGACCAGCCCGAGAGCCGGCGGTTCTCCTTCAACCACTCCCCGAATCGATACATAAGCCTTCCCCTTTCTGTAAATCAGAGCAACGACCAAACAGATGTTTCCTTTTATTGGTTCCAATATAACAGGGTGAGGAATAAAAATCATCAGTTTTCTGATATGTCAGGAATTTTACAATTGACGATTCTTGTCGAATCCTCTTTACGTAAGGCTTTAGAGACAACAAAAACTCAATAATTTTTGTTTTGTATTACAAATGTAAAAAAAATAACGCTTTGATTATAGAAAATAATGACAAGTATTTTGATTTCAAGAGATTGTGGTAGGGTAGAGGAATAGAAGAGTTCATAAAGAATAAGTCATGAAGAGAGGACTTTGATTGTGGGGTGAGCAAGTGGAATTGAACGAGGCAATCATCGAGCGGATGAAGGAGCTCGCAGCGGAACGCAACATGACGATACATCAAGTCATTCAAAAAGGCGGGTTGAATCAGGCGACAATTTCAGAACTAATGAGCGGGAGGACTAAACATCCGAAAGTAAGTACGATTCAAAAGTTTTGTGATGGTTTAAATATTTCTCTAAACGATTTTTTTAATGACAAGAAGTTTTTAAAATAGATTTCTAGATTGGATGTAAGGCTTTTAAATGAATCTGAAAGAAAAGATCCGATTTGATTATCTAAGAAACGCAAAATCCTACGAAAGCCAACAAAAAGCAGAAACATTTTTTCTACAGCAAACCTACTAATGATAATATTAATAATAATTAGCCATATACCCTAAATAGTTCGAGCTAATTTTTTTGTACTGGAGAAAAGAAAGCATATAAATTTTAATAATATACATATTATTAGGAGGAAATAAATTGATTGAAATAATCATCCCCCATTCAGATTTTGAGACAGACATAGAAGCAGTAAAATTCGTAAACTATCTTAAAGATCACCAAGAGGAACTATCACTTCAAGATTCTAAGCTTTATTATCGGTATCCATTACTTAAAGAATTTGACGAAAATCTTAGATTTCCAGGTTTTATGATTGTTAGTCCTTTACATGGAATAATTATATTTTCTAAAAACGAAAAATCTGATCGTACTTTTGATGATGATCAAATATTTAATCTATATGAAGAATTAGACGAATTATTTGGTTTCGTTCTAGCACGTCTAATAAAAATTCCTAATTTAAGAAAAAAACGCTCTCGTCGCGAATTGAATGTTCAAATTGAAAGTGTTATTTATACTCCTAACCTTGAAAGGGATTTACCGAGTTTAGAAGACTACGACCACAAGAGTATTAAATCTTTGAATGAATTAAACAACTTATTTAATTCTCTTAAAACTGACAGGATTTCCGAAGATAAATTAAAAGACATTTACTCAATAATTGATGGTACTAGAAACATGCCAAGGCCAGTTAAACGTGACGTGGATCTTGATGAAAATTTAAAAGGGGCAGTTTTGAGTCGTCTTGATTCTCAAATTGCTACTTTTGATCAACAACAGAGGCTGGCAGCTTTAACGATTATCGATGGACCACAACGAATTCGTGGAATGGCTGGTTCTGGAAAAACAATAATTTTAGCTATGAAAGTGGCTCTATTACATCTAGAAAACCCTGACTCGAAGATTCTTTATACCTTTTACACTAAAAGCTTATACGATCAAGTAAAACAATTAATCACAAGGTTTTATAGAATGTATGATGATAATGATCCTAATTGGGATAACATTCACATTTTACATGCTTGGGGTGGAAGAAGCTTACCGGGCGTCTATTACAATTCTTGTATTCAAAATAATGTTAAACCATTAGCTCTTGGAGAAGCTAAAAAACGAGCTATTCTTAAGGATGGGGACATGAGTCCATTTGAGTATATATGCAATGACTTATTAGAGAAAACACAAGGTAACCTTCACAGAGTATATGATTATGTAATGATTGATGAAGGCCAAGATTTTCCTAAAACTTTTTACTGGCTCTGTAGAAAATTAGTTAAGAATGACTGTTTAATTTGGGCCTATGATGAACTACAAAATATACTAGACATAGAACTTCAAGAAACTTTAGATTTATTTGCTAATACTTATGGGGACGAGGGGTTCTCATTACCTGATCTTCAACAAAAACACCCACATCAAAATAATGATATTGTTTTACACAAGAGCTACAGAAATCCAGCTGAAGTACTTGTCACAGCACATGCTATAGGCTTTGGAATTTATAACGATAAACCTTTGCAACGATTGGAAAACAAGGAGCACTGGGAAGACTTGGGTTATGAAGTCATCAATGGCAATTGTGTTACTGGAGAAGACACTGAAATTAAGAGACCCTTAGAAAATAGTCCCTCATTGATTTCTGATTATTATAGCCGTGATGAAATAGTTAAAAGCTATATAGCAACTAGCTTTTCAGACGAGGTAGAGTGGGTTTGTCAAGGTATCATTCATGATATATCAGAAAAACTCTTGCCTGAAGATGTAATGATTATTTGTTTAGATGATCGAAATGTTCATGAGTATTTTAAAAATATTGAAGAACGTCTACAGTCAGACGAAATATATGTTAATAATATTTTGAACTCTTATAGCGGAGATATATTCCACGTAAAAGGTAAAGTAACCTTTACTACTGTTTACCGAGCCAAAGGGAACGAAGCAGCTTCTGTTTATATAATTGGAGCTGACAGTTTAAAAAATGATCGCTTAAATATTGTCGCACGTAATAAATTATTTACATCAATGACCAGAGCAAAAGCTTGGTTAAGATTATCGGGAACAGGAGAAGAGTTTAAATATTTAATTGAAGAGATATCTAAAGCTAAAGCTGAATTCCCAGTTATGAAATTTGTGTACCCGGGTATTGAGGAAATTAAGACTTTACGTAGAGAACTTGCTATAGAAAGTGAAAAAATGAACAGGAACAGAGAGGCCATGTTAAGAACATTAAGTGATCTTGGGATGAACATTGAAGAGGCTATTAAAATGTTACAGGACAATTCTAAAAAATGAGTTTATCTTTAGGTAAATTAAAAACAGAGTATGAAAATGCAAAGAGACTATTAAAAGTCTTAGGAATAAAATTTGAAGAAAATCTTCATAAATCTTCCAGGTTATTAAATAGTGACTTTAGTCAAGAATTCAAAACTGCATCTTTGAAAAAAGATTATTTTAATTGCTATAAAGTGGCCAGAGATAATCAAGATTATAATTTATTATTACAAGACTATTCATTTTTTCAATTCGGATATTCTATGAATGAAAGAGACCAAATAGAGGAGTTGAGGTATGCTTATTACGAAGTCCCGGCTCTTATTGAAAGCTATGAAGAATTTTTAGAAAATCTTGAGTTCTCAATTGAAGAAGTTGGAGATGATTTTTTCGAAGATTACCAACAGTTTATTAGTGAAACAAGACTAAAAAATCATGTCACCAGTATTCGATATGATTACAACTTGGAACAAGCCCAAGAAATTGTTCACCCTACTTCTCATCTTCATATCGGTCAAGAAAATGACGTACGACTTCCTATGTCTTTTGTTATGACACCACAAACTTTCGTTGCTTTTGTAGCTCGTCATTGTTACTGGACAACTTGGCAAGAGGCAATACAAGATCCTACAGTACTTGATTCTTATTTAAGAATCCATACGAATAATAAATTTTTAGAAGACATCCACTTTACACAAAATGATAAAAAAGATATTCATTTTACATTGAAAACAAATTCATAAGCTAATGATAAAGTAACTTTATGTTGTAGGTTTAGTATTTCGTCCTAAATCTACAATATATTTTTAGTTTAATTAACTTGTGATAATATAAGGTTATCACAAGTTACTGGTTTAAATCCGAAATCACCGATACCCATGTATTACTTTTAAATTACTAGAATATCCTTTAAAACATCTGTAAATAATCAAAAATACAGATGTATTACACATAAATCACTAGTTCCTGTTCGTAAGTTTCATTTTGTATGAAAATTGATTAGAAAAGAGGAAGAGGTATGGAGATCAAGAAAAAGCAGCAGGCGTTCGAAGTGGCATTGCGAAAATTGACCGGGGCAAATCCAAAATTAGCCGAGGCGCTGAAAAAGGACCATATCGATCTCGATACGTTAAGTGACATCGAAGTGATTGAATTGTTCTGGGCAACGGAATTATTCCCAATCTACGCTGATAAGAGTCCGCACACGCGTCGTGCCTATAAGCAAGATCTCGAGTTCGTTCTCAGTTTTATGATGACCAAAACTGAAGGTCTAAAGCGCTTAACCGTTCTAGATATTCATCGTTATTTGTTTGACGTAAACGAGCAATATTCACCTCGCACTGCACAACGCAAGAACAATATGTTAAAGCGTCTCCTGACTTACCTTCACATCAATAACTATCATCAACACAACTTAGCTTTTCATGTGAAAAATCAGAAGCGACCAGAACCCCTTCGTCGGGAAGTTGATTTTGAAGAAATTGAACGCATTGCTGAATCGTTTCGTTATACGGTTCAACGAGCGCAAAAAAAGGAGCTCATGGAGCTCCGAAACGAGACGATCGGTTATTTGTTATTGACGACCGGAATGCGTGCTTCAGAGCTTCTTTCCGTAAAATTCAATGACGTGAAACGAAATCAACACACATTTTACATTGAAGTGAAAGGAAAGCGTGATAAATGGCGTCGAATCCCTCTCACCGAGAAAGCGAGTCATCTGATCAATCGATTGCAGACACTCATGATGATTGAAGAAGTGAATTCTCCTTACATCGCTTTCAGTACAAAAAAATCAGAAAAGGCTTTGACTTATGAAGCGCTCCGTTTGATGACTCATAAAGCTGTGGAGATCGTAGCAGCGGAAAATAGTAATCCGCCACACTGGTTCCGCCGTGCTTATATCACAAAACTTCTTGCTAACGGCAATTCGCTAATTGGGGTTATGCAGTTGGTCGGTCACGAATCGATAAACACGACGAACGGTTACTTGCAATCACTTGATCGACTCTCAAACATATCGAACGCTGACTTACCATTTGAATAAATCCCTGAACACTCGGATAAAGTTGTTTCGTTGAACATTAAGATACCTATCATCATCTTAAAGGCAGCATAAATCAATTATAGACGTGCTAGGTTTTCTTCTATTATCAATAAAACCTTTGCAACTTATAAAGAAGAGCGAGCAGGAAAGCATCTTATTTTCAATCTATAAAAACTAACATTCCACTTATATTTAATTTCTATTTTTGGTTATTGGGCATTTGTAGTTTTAATGTCGTACTTCTTAAAGAAGCTGTTAAAGAAGTTTTTTATCAGTTCAGCACTTTTATCTTCATTCATTAATTCATAACCACCGAATCTGTAGACATCATACCCATGTAACTTCAAATCCCGATCTGCCGAAACCATCTCTGCATACCTTTGAGGACTAGCAACGTTTTCTTCTGAATAATGTTGTTTCCCGTCAATTTCAATAACAACTCTTTCTCGATTTGGAAGAAGTAATAAGAAATCCATTCTCTGACGTGGCAGATAAATTTCTCCATTCCGCTGTCTTTTTGTATAGGGATCATAATGAAGGTAAACTTGAGGGATTAGTGCGGGCAGGTTTTGATGATATTGACCTCTGAATAACTGAAAATACGCTTTAAAGAAAGTGATTTCTGGGGGAGAATCTAACGACCTTACCAATCGCTTATACAGCGAAACTTCTTTTTCTTTATAGGATGTCAGTGTAGGATTCATACCGCTCCACCAATCAACTAATTCTGCCCAGTACAATCCATCAGAAGATATTGGATTTTCATAAACCAAACAGTTGTCTTTGTGCTTTACGATGGCAATGTCATTGTTGAGAGAATCATTTATAATAATTTCTGGCTTAGCGCCTACAGCAGCAAAAATAAGGTTCTTTACTTCGCCTCTCACTCCGTTTTGAATTCTAATAACTTTATAGATCGGGTATCCAGAGAGTTGGCTAGTAGGATACAGATAAAATCCATCACTATGCAAATGTTCATTCAATAAATTGATATATGCCTCTTGGGAGGATTGATCTCTTATCATCGGATGAACTAATTGCTCTAAAAAATTCATGAATTCTTGGTCATTTTTTATCAATAATTCAAAGTATTCCTCCAATAAGAACTGTTCATCATAGTCATAATTATTAATCATGTGTTGCCAAATATCCTGAGCAGCGGTATCAAATCTATCATCTCTTGAAGGCATCGCGTCTAAATCCCAAATTCTTTTAAAGAAAGAAACGACATCTGCTCTACCCCATAAATCAGTTCGCTTGTATAGCTCATCAAAAATGTTTTTTCTAGTTATTTCACTGATTTCAAAAACCCCTTTGGGATTCACACTGTACATTAATTTTGATAGAGACTTGGCACTTTCTCCATAGTCGTCAATAATTCTTTTAGAGAGGTCCAAAAGAAAGAGTTGATTCTTCCCCTTTAACCTCTTTTGGACATACAACCTCTTACTAGAGAATGCCTCACTTTCTTCTCCCTCGTCTAATCCATATCTTCCACAGACAATCGGCAAATTATAAGCTTTTTCTCCACTTAAAATATTTGAAATCTCCTCAACTATTTTATTTAATTTTGCCACGAGATCACTCCTCACGATGATCGGATAATCCTAATTAACTTCAATATATACTTAATAACGATCATTTGGGGCGTTTATTCTCCCGTATACTCAACGGACATAATATCTTCTATATCATTACTAGGCCTAAAGAACACGGCGAACGGACGAAATATTGGATGAAGCTTTAGGGATTCCCGGTCCGCGACCAACACTTTTTCTCTGTCATGGCAGATCATCAAAAAAGGGGATTTATAACCGAGCTAAACCTTGATTACTACCTTGATGATAAGCCCGAAGTTTTTAACGTATTGAAAGAGTTCAATGGAACAAAGTTGATTGTACGAGCCCTGACTTACAATCGGCACTTAACGTTCTCAAGAATAGTAGGTTGGACAATACATTCATAATTTTCTTGAAGGAGTCAAACAAAGAAAGTAGTAGACAGGACTTCACTTCTGACTCTTCTCCATTCATCAGCGAGAATTAATAAGTGAATTCAGAAGAACTTTCAAGTTTGGCGGTAGTGGAAAATTCACACTGTTTCGATTCGTTATCAGAATACCTTTATAAGAAAAATTCAAAATGGCCTTCCATCGTCCCCTATCACTTTTGTCAGTCACGTTCACCTTAAATTGTTAGATATCGAGCGCTCATTACGTTTTTATCAGGATGTCATCGGTTTTAAGATTTACGAGAGATAGTCAAAGGTTGCCAAGTTGACTGCAGATGGTACGACTGTGTTGCTATCAATCGATCAGCCAGAAAGAGTGACCCCAATACCTCGTCGTACGACAGGATTGTATCACCTAGCTTTTGTATCACCTAGCTTTTCTATTACCTAATCGCTTCGACTTAGGAAGAGTTATCAAACATCTTTTAAAGCAAGAATATCCATTACAAGGAGCCGCGGACCATTTAGTCAGCAAATCCCTCTATATGACGGATACGGATGGGAACGAAATCGATATTTATTTTGATTGTAACTCATCAAAATGGGTTTGGAGAAATAATGAAGTCGTGATGCCTTCAGAACCCTTAGAGGCTGATAAGCTGCTAGAGGCCGCGTCGGAATCAACGTGGGATGGTTTGCCAACCGCCACACTACTCTGTCATATTCATTTACATGTCAATGATATGAGCAAGAATCTAAACAAGGGGCTGGGGTTCAAGGTCGTCAGACGTTATGGTGAGCAGGCGAGTTTCATCTCTGATGGTAAATATTATCATCACATCACTTTGAATAAAAAGAGAGATAACATTGTTTTTCAGTTAAAAGTTATCGGAGCTATGATAAGCACGAAACACAAAAAGTTTGTTGTTACTGCCCCCTCAGGAAATCGTATTTACTTGTCTTACTGATTAAGTTTAATGATTGGATTGGAGTCTTAAATGGTTCTCCTTTCATTTTCAAATGTTAAATCTTATCAGGTTATATTGAAAACGTTAGCTTTGTGCTAGCGTTTTTTTGCATTACGATTTCAGGAGAACACGAGAATCAAATGTCAGAAGTAAGTACTCTCTTTTTTACACTACAATATTAATTGTTTTTCTTTCTTGATTCGTACCTTTTTATGATTTCCTTTCCTTTAACGTTTATCTATTCAATCTCAATTCTTTTATTCCTGAACTTATTGTTTCTGTAGAAATAATTTTTGCAATATGTACGTCAATTCTCATTTAGGTGTTTATTATGTGTTTCCTATAAAATATAGTTACTTATGATGAAAGGAATGAGTTCAATGGGTAGAGACAAAAAAGAAGACATGAAGCAATCTGGTCGTGAATTTGCTCTGGATACATTTTTGACCGTAGGAAGTGAAATAAGTGCGGAAGTTGCTAAGAAGTCTATCGCAAGTGCGGCAGGTGATTTAGCTGTAGATGCGGCGAGCTCATTTATCCCCGGGGTATCAGGAGCAGTTCAAGGCTATAAACGTGCTCGCTTCGAAAGAAACATGATACGTGTCGCTGAAGAGTTAAATTTAAAGATGAAATCCCTTCAGTCGAATCTCGATTCTAAAACCAGTGAACAAAAAGAACAGATTGATAGACTGTTTCAATATGTAATAGACTCGGCGATAGACGAACAACAAGAAGAAAAAATTAAGTACATGGTCAATGGATTTGTACAAATCACGAAACATGATTTTTTATCAGAAGACTTTGTTTTAACTTATTACGACGTGTTGAAAGAATTGCGAATAATCGACATTTCGGTTTTACGGCTAATGAATTCGACTCGCTTCTGGTATCAAGAGGATGCTAGAGAGACATTTCATGATGTCATGGAAAGACATGGGATATCCTATGAGCAGTATGAAGCAGTAAGAAGAAATTTACTTCGGATCGGTTTATTGACAACTCGCACAGATCTTAATGTCGTTGATGATCTCAAAGAAATTTCCAAGACATTCAAAGATATTATTACATACCTTGAAAAACTTTCGAATCCGAAGTCCAATCGTTTACCAAAATTGAAAGAGCCTAAATTTAAATCTAAGGAGCAGTTCGAAATCTCAAGGTTCGGGAAAGATTTTATTGATTTCTTTTTTGAAATGAACCAGAACGAAGAGGAAGAACCTTTGTTGTGATAATTGTTTTTTTTTGCAAAGATCGACTTCTATCCAGACTCTTTTTTACTTCCCATCAAGAATATGATGAATGTTTTCGTGTCTTCTTGGTTGAATTTTATATTTGGTAAATCAAATGATATGTAAGATGCTGAAAGTTTTCATCATAACGAGTAAAGATATTTCATCAAAAAGAGATGATTCTAGAATATATATGAATCATCTCTCCTTTTAGATGAAAAATAAATTAATAAGGCATTTTTATAATCACTAGTCTATCTTGTATTTTTAGAACCATGATTTAAGTCCTTTGGTACATCGCTTCAAGATAGGTATTTATTTAACATATTGATCTGAAACGCTCGAAGATTATCGGAGAAGTATCTATAGTTAAGAGAAGCCGCAACTAAAATAATGGATTGCATCACAATACCTATATAAAATAATAATGGTTCTTCACCTGTGATTAAACTCCGGACCAACAAGAAGAAGATAAGCATTAGTGACCCTGTCGTACTGACGAACAATGTTCCAACCCCATGGATTGTGCTCAACAAATGTCTATATCTCCCCTCTAAATAAGCACGGACTCCTTCATCCTGTTCCAATAACATAGAGTGCCACACGTGTTCAAGATAGTAGTAATCTTTATTTCTATTTTCGTAAAGCTTGCCAAAGTTCGCATCTGTAGAAAACTTGTCTCCTAATTCGGTTCTAAATCTATTCAGACTGTCTTTTGTTCTAAAACTCCAAAAACATACAAAATAGACTTGATAAATTAGATAGCCCAAGGGAACTCCTGCAACTATCAAAGAGATTAATAACGGAACATTTTTTATGAATTCGGAATAATCATTTTGCGTAAATGAAAAATAAAAGAATAACCAAAAAATGAACACCCATCCTGGTATTCCCCATCTAATTAAATATTTCGTTTCAAAGTTCATCCAATCAATCTCCTTTTTTCTTATAGAGTATCACGTTTCAGTCGTAACACTGCTAATTAGAAATTTAATTTCAGGTCGATGTTTCCATATATCTTTTCTACATCCACTTCTTATTTCAGACATCATTTTAATTTTAGTCCCTTTCTAAAAAAGTATGCGCTGGCGCACACTTTTGCGGTAATTGAAATAAATAAAAACTCTCCGTACGTATTCTACTTTATATGCTATATTTATTCAAAGAAGAGGTGATTAATATGGAGAATCATTCATCCTCCAACAGCCGCTCGCAACAACTCATCATTTCGCAAGCGGTTAATACGATTAAACAGCATGGTATGGAGGAGATCCTCCATAGTGTATCCATTTTTGATATTCATGAATTTGTCTCAACGCTCTATCAAGAGCACTATGCGCTTGAAAATATCGAAAGCGCCTATAAAAAGATTCGTTATTACTCTTTTATGAAACTAAAGCGTCGCTGGGTAAAAACAGCCGTGCGAAATTATCAAGAGAATCGTGGTTATAATAAAGAACTTCGAGCCAAACACGACATGATCTCAGCTTATGTAAAAGTTGCAGGTCTTGAGGGACTTTACAAAGAGTTTCACGTGAAAACGATTGAAGACTACATGAATCTCTGTATCACCGAGATTGAAGAATGGGCAGAAGATCCAAACCAACTCATCCATACGTATCCATACTGGTCTCAAAAAACCGTCAATCAAAAAACTACGACGTTAAAAACAGATGTGCTCATGATATTGGGGGAAGTTGCAAAGGAAATTGATTCAACAAAGCGTGTAGCACATCATTCACCAACACTTGCTGTTGATATTCCATTTTTTGGGATTTCTGATCGCATCAAAAATAAGACTGAACAACTTGATGAGAAGCTCAATGAAGCTTCACAGCTTAACCTCGAGCTTTTGAACTACGATTCGGTCGTCCCGAAATATAAAGATGGCGTCCCACAGAACCTTTCTGTTCTAGTTAGTAAAGAGTTTATTCAAGAGTTAAATGGTAAAGTACCTGATCTAGACGCAAAAGACTTCGAGGCTTTCACCGAGATCTTGTCATATCGGGATATCTCGTTCCAAACGAGTCGCAAGATCATCTTCCCACTCGTTCAATTAGTTGAAAAACTCTATGCTAACAAGAGTGGAAAGAGCTATGACTTAACAACAAAACGCCTTATGAAACTTGGTTATTACCGAGTAGCTGGGCACAATGAAGAAGGCGATTTCTTTATCCGGGGCCTCTTCTCTTCCGTTACCATCAAGAACGCCACAACCCTTGCGGATAGTCAGGTCATCGTCACAGTAGCTGAAGAAGTGTATGATGATCTACTCAAGCAGCAAATCGTCAGTATCTACGGTGAACAGATTGAACAGTTGAAAGGGAGCTTTGCCTATCATTTGGCATTCGTTCTTCAAAAAGAACGCATTGCGTCGCTTCAAACAGGGGAGCAAAGCCCGGTTCGTCGGCATTGGCGTCAATTTACTTATTCGATTCGCTTTAATAAATCACGAAAGTCAGAGAACTTGCGGGAACTTGAGGCAAATCTTGATCGCATTAAAGAACATGAATTTATTTTGAAAGATTGGCATCGCTCGGGCGACTACTATTTCTTCACGTTTTACCCGCTCGAATCATGGGAGCTATTAAATCATCCCGATACATTGCTACTCTAACTACTCTAATAGAAACAAAACATAGAAGAAGCCTGCTATATTAAAGGCTTCTTCTTTTTTATGCTTACTCTATAGTTTATGTTTCACATGGAACGCTTTTTTGTGGATTGATGACTAAATACAGGTGAGTACCAGTATTTAATTATCAGCTGTATCCTATCAAACTACATTTATGCGATTTGGACAAAATCATTTTTTTAATTATTTGCATAAGCTTGTCGTACTGAAATGACACTTATGAGTAATTTAAAAAGAACATTTTTACCAAATTGTTCGCTTTAGGGTGAAATGATTTGTAAAAGTACGTACTGAAACGACATTTTAAATTAAATTTGGTCGCAAATTGCCGTACTAAAATGACATGCCTCTTAATTTGGTCGCAGATCATCGTACTGAAACGACATTTATTTGGTTTTTGTCGCAGTTTGTCGTACTGAAACGACACTTCTCAACTTTTTGATGAAAAACCAAAAAAAAAAATTAAGTGTCTGTCTCTTAAAAATGGTCGCAAATCATCGTACTGAAACCGCATTTTCGCTTATTTTGGTCGTGAATCGTCGTACTGAAACGACACTTTTATTAAAATGGTCGCAAACCGTCGTACTGAAACGACATTTTGACTACTTTTCGTATAAAATTTCTACTCTGAATCACTCTCAAATGGCTTTCTTAAGCAATTCCTCCTAATTTGGTCGCAAACCATCGTACTGAAATGACACATTTTTATATCTCTAAAATGGCTTAACATCAACGTTTCATCAAATTTGGTCGCGATACATCGTACCAAACCCACACTTTGACACTATCTCGAAAGAACAAGATACTAAAACTAGCATATTTTAGGATAGAGGAGGTGTAGGTACGTGGCTTACAAAAACCGTCACATTTTAGTTGCAAACAAACTACTCGTCGCGATGAGTGGCTTAACTCGTTGGACGAAACGAGCTGATCACTATCGCTATGAACAGCATCACTATAACATCCCTACATGCTTCACTTCTTTTAAGTGGACAAAGTCACGGATTCGTCATGTCCTCACACTTCTTTCTTATGCAGATGACCAAGGAAAGATTGAGTTTGTGGAAGATACAGAGCTTGCTTCTTCCGCTCATACGTCTGTTCGTTCTTTACATAATAACTTAAAAACATTTGAAAGCCATGGCTTGTTACGGCTTATCAGGCATTTCCCAGGAGTGCTCTCGATTGAACTAACCGATTATCTTGAGAATTATCGTGACCTTTATGTTGACGGAACTTCTATCGTTTCGAAGACCGGGTACACGTCTATTTGGCATGATCTTCTTTCCGAACTGCTCACGCTTGATAACGTGAACGCTTTGCGTCTTGCGTTACGTACACTCGTACAAGTTGAAAAAGATATCCATGTTCAATCACATGACCAAGCCATCCTTACCTATGACGAGATTAAAGGATTCTTGCCTAAATACTGTGGCCACAAACTTGCCATTCAAAAGATGATGGCTCGTTTGAAATTCCTTCAAGTGTCCCTTGTAGAGGACAGCCGTCATTTCTTAAATGTGGTGAAGCAAAATCTCACGCTTAAAAAACGCGTTCAAGATATTACACGTCCCGTCCTCGTTGAATTGACATTAGACAAGTCTCAAGACAGTAAAGTGATCCGAGAAGAAGAGCGTTCAGATGCTCAAATTGCTTGGTTCGAGTTGCGTAAGCGCGTTGGTGAGTTCTTCGATTTCGATGCACTAAAAGTAAGCCGTGAATCTCTCTATTCAATGAGTGATACGTTCGGTGCATTAGCGTTCCGTGAAGTCTTGGCTGACTTGAAACAAGCGTTTCTTCACCATCGTGAAGACTTAATTCATTCAAGTGAGCATCAACTCTTCTTCAATGAGCCGATTCTTTACCTTCATCAACAACTAAAACATAAAGTGGAAAAATTGACGATCGCATGATGGTCTTTTTGGCATGCCTCATTTTGAAAAATTGTATGAAAACATCCCGAATCTATATCCATTGTTGATGCATTCCATCAAAAGGCATCGTATATGACCTGTGTTTCATAAGGTCATTTTTATATTTTACATCTCTGGAAAAAAATCAAATACAATCGTTTTTATTTCAAATATATAGCGAATAAAATTGGCTGTTGGATATGATTTATCAAAAAGGAAATGAAAAAAAAATAGCCCCTTTGAATAAAAGAAACTATAGCTGACATATTTACAATCTTCTAAATCTCTCGAAAACGTTGGTGTCAAAAGGATTTTCGGACTTTCATTTTTCCTAATTCTTTTAATCTATCTTTAATTCTTATTCATTCTATTTAATCTTTTTTATTCATAAGAATATGGTTTTGTATTCTTCTCTTAATCGATTAGATCTGAGCGTTTGATTACATGTACATTCTCTAACGACTTAAATCATAGTAATCGTTCAAAAAACCGTTCATACAATATCATGAAGGTGTCACATCCATGATGACTTAATCCTATATACCCCTCATACAATAAAGTATATATCATCTTCTAGGAGGTCTTTCCTATGAAACGAAGTATTCGCTATGATGTTGATTATGTATTCGCTGGTTTTGACAATATTGAAAAGTATGGACATTGGACATATCGTGATGAAATTACAGATTTAGAACTTAAAAACGCTGGAGAAAATATTGAGAATCTCGTATTTACGGGTCAAATGTTAGATGAAATTTTTGCAACTGAATTTTTCTATCAGTACGTGACAAAACTACTCGGTGCCCCTTGTGTCACCACTAATGCGATATTCGAACATTTACATAACGAAGATGACGGTGTCTATACACTAGGATCACTCTCTGTTTCGCTGATGGAACCAACCTATCAATTTGACATGTAATGTATACATCATTAGAGCTACACGATGGTCTTAGCTTTTATTTGATGTCATCTTATCTATCGATGTTTCCATGTTCGATGTTTTTAACTTTAAATATGTATGGGTTAGAAGCTGTATGCTCCTTTAGTATCCACATATCCTGATAAGGGCTTAGCTCAAGTTGCTATGTATTATTCATTCACTAATTTCAAATTCGAAGACTATAACACAAAGTTGTAGTCTTTTTTCTATTTCAAATAGTAAAACGCTCTTGAGGTGTGAGTCGAAAGTATACGTTTCGACGTCGAAATGTATACAAATCAGATGATATATTCAAGTAAATAAAATACGTATACAATCTATTTTTAATTTGTATACAAATTATTTATTTAAATATGTCAGTTGTTCATTATTTTTAGTTGTTCTATAAAACAGAGTGTGGCATCATAAGAACTAGAAAGGGGAGAGGACATGAACATATTAACGTTTTACATTTCGAAAGGTGGATCTGGTAAAACTACCTGTTCCTTGAACATGGCTTATGCATTAGGAGAGTTAGGGGAACGTGTTCTTCTCATTGATTTAGATCCTCAGGGTTCTCTTAGCAAACTAATGTTAAAAGAATCCGATACGATCAAATACATGACCATGTTTGATGTACATACACGAAATTTAGATATTAAAGATATTTTGTTTGATGACGAAACGTATCATGTCAGTCTTCTTCCTTCAAATGAACGAAATGCAAGGTTAATTAATTTACTTTCTGAGCAAGATAAGCTCTTCCTATTAAAAGATATGATTGCACCGCTCGAAGATGAATTTGATTGGGTCATCTTAGATTCAGTTCCTTCGATCAACGAACTCTCAAAAGTTGTCTTGTCGACTGCCAATACGACCATTATTCCATTTATGCCGAAAAAGCTTGTCTTTGATCAGCTAGGAAGTACTATTCGCACCGTACAAAAAGTGAAAAAGTTCTATAATCCAGATCTAGAGATTGCCGGGGTCTTACCTGTGGCGATGGATCATACGTTAAAAGCCGATAAAGAATATTTCGAAGCAATGGAACAAATTGCGTTGACTGAATCGTTGCCTATTTTACCTGTCATCAAACGATCGACATTTATTGAAAAAGCAGCGGATAGCGGAAAAAGTGTCATTCAATACCGCTCCAAAGAATCAAAACAGTTATCTGAACCGTTTCGAGAGTTGGCACACATAATCAGAACAACCAGAGGTGATTCTATATGAAGGCCAGAAATCGTAACATTCATAAAATCAAACCGAGTGAGCAACACCCTTATCAGAGCGGTTTAACGAATATCAGTTCACTAGTTCAAAAGCTGCCAATTTCAAAGGAAGTTGAAGACCTCGTTCATGAAATCAATGAACTCGCCAAAGTACAAACCATTTCCGTATTTGAAATTGGCAAACGTCTAGTGGTCGCCCGTTCTGAGATGCATGATAAAAAAGAGTGGGGGACGTTTTTAGAAGCGGTCTCCATGTCCGCCTCACTTGCCTCACGATATATAAAAGCCTATGAGACGCTGCATCCACTCGAGTCATCGCTAACAAGTCTACCAGCATCCAAAATTTTTGAACTCATGTATCTCGATAATGTCGATGAGGTCGTCGAGCAAGGCCTATATATTAATGGTGAAAGAAGACAGGTCGAAGAACTCACGGTCAAACAGATCCGTGATCTTCGAAAAGGGAACACTCATACACCCCTTAAAGTGAAACCTTTTCAGCAAGAGAAAAAGTCATCTTCGATCTTGTCCGCGCGTATTCCAAGTGATCTTTCGGAACAATTTCAACAGTATGCCCATGCACATAATCGTAGTGTCAGTGAGTTACTAGCTGAAATGATTGAACGAACTGTATCAGACAATATAATTGAAGCCACAGATGAACAAGGAGAACAGTCATGAAGAAAATCGCATTGTACAATCGTAAAGGTGGAGTTGGAAAATCAACGACAACCATCAATTTAGCTCATGCCTACGCACGGGATGGCTTACGTGTACTCGTGATTGATGCCGATGATCAGGCGTCTTCAACGAATGGATTAGGTCTGACGAACGACTATGAAGGGAAAGTGCTATTGGATTGTCTACTCGAAGAGAACGATCCATTTTATACACCGATTGAACAAGTCATTGTCACTTGTGAATATGAGACTGGAACGATTTACTTAGTTCCGACAAGACGGTCTGCTTCACCGAGTGATTTAACGAGTCAAATTGGTTATGAGTACCGACTCAGTGAAGAGTTGGCCAAACTAGATGAACTATTTGATATTTGTTTAATTGATTGTCCTGGTTCGACGTCAGCGTTGAATCCTTATGCGCGCTGCGCTCTTGTCGCACAAGATCGAATTATCATGCCTGTACAAATGCAAAAGTTTTCGATGGACGCAGTATACTCGGCTCCTGAAGAGTTAGAAGAAATGAAACGATTCCGAGAAGATATTCATATCGCAGCGTTTATCCCGACAATGGTCAGTGCACGTTCTAAAGGGGATACGACGACGGTAGAAGAACTTGAAGAGCTCGGGAAAGAGGTCGGGATTCCTGTCCTTACAACAATCCCGTATGCCGTTAAGGTACAAACCCTACAACGTGAATCTAGACCTGTGATTGATCATAAAAGTCCTGCAACGGATGCTTATTTACAACTTGCCCAGGAGGTACTTTCTCTATGAGTCGCCCTCGTAAAAAACATACGCCTAAAATTTCGACATTCAGTGCTAATTTACCGGTGAAACAAGGAACACAATCTAGTGAAGATCGTACGGATCAAGTGGAAGCTGTCAAAGAATTTTCTGCAACGACGACTATTACGAACCCGTATCAGTCCTTACCAGCAACCGGACTTTCTCGTATTATCACAAAAAAACTGCCCGAAGACATGGAAGGCATTGTTCAATACTATAATCACATTGATGCGATTCAGGCGACAAGTTTTGTCGAAAAGTGTCGTATTCTTGCGCATGCAAATAGGTTGTTCCGTGATCCGGAAACAAAAAAGGAATTTAAACAAGAAGAGGGAAATTGGAAAGACTTCTTAGCGAAGATTGGGATGTCTCATTCCCAAGTGAATCGCTTTGTTTCTTTTTGGAATACGTTTGGTCCGAATATTTTAGAAAAAACGATCGAACAAGATTTCAGTGCGACCAAGTTAGCGGAACTCTTATCATGGCCAGAAGACCCAAAGCTCGCATTACTTGAGAGTAAGAAATATTACACAGCAAATGGGGACAAAACAGTTTATGAAATGACACGTGAAGAATTGCGTGAAGTGAAGCGTATGTTGATCGAGCGTCAAGAACAGCGCGTCATTGAAGCTGACTCTACCACAGTGAAACCTATGAAGGTTCACATTCGATTTTCAGATTTAACGGATCCATTATATGTTGGATTAACACAAGCTGCTAAAAAAGAACATGTATCTGAAGATGAAATTATTCGACGTGCGCTAAATCAATATCTAAAGCATCATGAATAAAATTTTACTCTGAAGTGGATTAAAGAAAGGAAGTTTGTAAAGTGTATGGCGAAGGCAAATATGAAGGGGTAGATCTAACAAAGTTGAATACAAGCTTACTTGGGCTTATAGACTATTCAAAATCAATTAAAGCAGATATTTCACTGAATTCTGCAGTGAAATTAGTGCAACAGAATATCACTGTCGAAGCATTTCTTCAAAAAGATAAAGAACAATTAAGTAAAGTAAACGCTGCAGTTAAACGCTCTATGAAAAAAATCATGAAACATCTAAGCCCTGAAGTGATTCGTGAGTTATGTGCAAAAAGAACAAACTATCAGTTAATTCTAGTAGATAAAGAAGTTACACCATCTACTGTTGAGTTACTAAGGATGTCTCTTATACATTATGATGAGCTATTTACCATGGATTATGAAACTTTCAAAGAAAAAACGGGTGGGAAAAATCGAGAAGTAACATATGACAAGTTGATGAAAACTCATATGTATTATGAACAGCATGTTTATAATCAAACAATCACAAGTCATGCATTTTATGTACGTCCCCTAGAGGATCAATTGTTGATCGCTCTTACTAAATCTATTGACAAAAAAGTATTAGAAAGTGAAATTCAAAAGTTTCTTCAAGAAACCTATGATACTTTGCCAGCTACATTTACTATTCATGATTTAACTATTAATCAAGGAATGAAGAAACACCTCGCTTTCCACATTTTACATAATTTAACGGAACAAGGATTCTTGACCTACAAGGATCATCTGATTAAAAAACAATTACGTACATTCGATGAGTTGATGAATTGGGAAGGATTACTTTATAAAAAAGAATTTACCTGGAAATTACAAAAAGGGTTAGGAGATAAGGAAATTGCGAAAAAGCAAAAAGTATCGCGACAACGAGTATCTCAAAAGATCCTTAAATCCTTATCGTATATACCAATTTCACATGTATCAGAAGCTAAAGAGTATGCTGATTTATTCCAAGCCTATCATTTTTCTGAAGAGTCTTTTTCTTTCATTTTTAATGAGCGTCCAGAAACATATAGGTTTCTCGTGAAGAAATTAAAAAGGGGAGACCAAAGCATAAGCGAGTTTCCTAATGAGTTAACTAATGAGTTAACTAAAGAACAACATAAGCGACTCATTGAGTATCTAAATAGCAAGTAATTTACGAGATGGAGATTAATGAATTTCTATAACCAAATGCATTAAGACCTCTCTGACTATACAATTTTGGAGTGTTTTGTTATAGTAAATGTAACAGAACCCACCACGCCTCTTTACAATGCGGACCACGGTGGGTCATTTTTTTTATACAAATGGGGGCAAGGACATGGATTCTATGGAGCCTAACCAGTTAAAAGTACCAAAAACTTACGAAGAACAAGTATCCATTTTAAAAGAGCGTGATCTACATATTGAAAATGAGCAAAAAGCTATAGAAGTACTTAAACGGATCAATTACTATCGTTTGACCGCATACGGATTAACACTGAAGACGAGTGATAAAGCAGATCAATTTAAGTCTGGAATTTCATTTGAACATATTTTAAAGCTCTACGAATTCGATAAAGAACTGAGACTTTTGTTGCTAGATGCAATTGAAAGTATTGAAACTGCGTTTCGCGCTCATATCGCTTATTATCATGCGCATACGTATGGTGCAGTTGCTTACAAAGACCCTACGCACTTTAAAAATGAAACGTATCATGCTAAGTTTTTGACTAATCTTGAGCGTTCACTTAAAGAAAATGAGCGGGAACTCTTTGTGAAGCATCATCATACAAAATATCAAAGTAATTTCCCGATATGGGTAGCCGTCGAGGTCCTGTCCTTTTCGACACTCTCCATGATGTTTAAGAACTTACATAATCAAGACAAGCAAACGATTTCTAAAGAACATTATTCGATGGATTTTAAATACATTGAAAGCTGGTTATATACGTTAACGATGATTCGGAATATCTGTGCACACCATGGGCGGTTATATGGTAAAACGTTAACGATTCGACCTCAAGTATTTGCGAACGTTAAAAAAGAACTTTCAAATGAACGAATCTTTATTGTATTCTTTATCATTTCAAAACTGTTGACTTCAAACGAGCGGAGCGTATTTGTAGACAAGCTTACTCACCTTTTAGACTCATACGCAGCCTTTATTGATTATAAACAGTTAGGTATTCCTCAAGGGTGGAAACAATATTTCGAATAACTGTATAGATGGAAAGGGACGAAGAAGAAGTCAATATGCGACTTCTCTTCGTCCCTTTTTGTTACGAATTATTCTGTTGAAGGTTTCGTTCCCGAAGAACAGCAAGCTCTACCTGTTCTTGTAGTCGATGTTCAAACGCTTCTTTTTCACGTCGAAGAAGTTGCACTTCTAAATGAAGTTTTTGATTCTCTTCTTCGAGTTGTTCACTCCGACGTGTTTTACTTTTTAATTCATCTACAGCATCCATTAAACTTTGGTTTTGGCGATTTAATTGTTTTTGACTCTCTTCAAATTTTCGAATGGTCCCTTCCAAATCAAAGATCGTCTTTTTATGAACTTTCAACTCTTCTTTCGCTGATTGTTTCTCAGTCTCTAGTGCATTTAGTAAGTTTTGTTTATCTGTATGTAGTTGTTCCAATTGCTGTTGAAGTTGTTCTAGCTCTTCCTGATGTTGCATGACTTTAGCTTCATATTCTCTATGAAGGTCTTCACTTTCCTTCACAACACTGTCTTCAAGTTCACGTATCGTTTCAGTATATTGAATTGTCATACGTTGAGTTTCTTTTTGTTGCTTCTCTAAGCGAAGCGCTCGTTCTTGAAAGAGTGAAGTAATCTGATTAAGTGTAGTTTCAAGTACACCATTTTCTTCGTCGATTAATGGGTCTGGTGATTGTTTATCAGCTAATTGAATGAATTCTTCAAACAATTGATTCGTCGTTAGGTGTCGTTCTTGCATTAAACGTTGAATATGTTCTGTCACTTCTTCAGAGACACGAAATGACTTTACTTTTGTTTCGTTTGAGGCCATATCCTATTCACTCCACGGTATTTTTTTTTAGTATATCATATGGTTTTGGTTCAATTTCGTATTTGAATTGACATGGAATCTGTATATAGAAATTTAAGATGTACAAATAGGATGTTTACAACTTGTAGGAGGTCATCAAAATGGCTTATAAATTATAATGTTCAATTCCAAAAGCGCTTAAATTCATAATGTACGACACTGATAAAAGTAGATAACTCTATTGTATTTATTGGTATTGATGGATCGGAGGAATAATTGTGTTTGTTCAGTGTGAAGATTTAGAAAAAAGTTTAACATCGTCTATATTAACCATGTTACCTTAAGTGTAAACATTTCGACGTCGAAATGTTTACACTTAAATTCTAGTATGGTGTATATAAAAAAGAACCTTGCATGTGATGTAGCGACATTCTTTTTTATAGTTCTAGAATGCGTAAGATATCCTTAAATGTATGCCAGGTTTCCTTAAGTTCTGCTTTTTTAGGAATGTAGATAATGAGACCATCATGCCCTCTAGTTAAATTGACACGATATGCATTTCGTTTGATCTGAAGCGGCGCTCTGTCTGGCATAAAACTGAAAAATGTTACGTAGATCTGCCTATCTGATCAACAAGTGGCCAGTTTACGGGTGAAACCGTTAGAGGAATTTATGTGATGCAGACTAATGGTCTCTTTCTTCGCAGTAGTGTTTATTGTAGTTGTGATCGCATTTTCGGTGGATATGATCCTGGGGAATCAGTTGCATCAGCATGGTCGTAGTTTGTAGCGATTCATGTCGTTTTATAAGTCTGACGTAGTACATGTCAGGTTCGTCTTTTTGATGATAGACAGACTTGGCGCTTACCGTTTTATTTTAAATACATGACTGAAAAAGTGTGATCGTTAGATTAGATATAGGTATACACTAATTGACGAAGTAAAAAGTTAGATTTGAAGATATCCCGATAAACGTCCAAAAATATGATTATTATGAGTATTTTTGAATTTATGATACGACCAATTACTCATTTTTATTGAAATTAAAAATCGGTGTTGTAGAGGTGAGTAGAGTATGAGAAAGTAAAATCGACGCCAACAAGAAAAGGATTTTCAGGAAATAATGTACATTTTATTAATCGTAAAATGAAAGGTTGTACTTAGAGTTAAGGAGGTAATCGATCGGTGAAAAACATTTGTAATTGTGAAGATTTAAAACGTATTAAGGTAGAAGCGGATATTGGGGCGGACCCGATCTGGTGTGCAGTTTGCCACTACAATGTGGAATTGGACGTCTTTCCGATTTCTGACTCGTTGAAGCAAGATTTTCATGACTGGGTTAGTCGATTTGGGGAATGGGTGGACTGGGAAACCGATACACTCACTACAGACGGAAAGGTCAAGGAGAAACAACATAATAGTGAAGGTGAATTCCTTACTAAACGCTTGAAACAAGAGCTTGGTGAAACATATGAAATTGAATTTATTGCTTCAAAAATGTATGAGACATATGAATAAGGGGGAGTAAGCGTATGTACAAGTGGATTACTGGAGTTATTTTAACTGTATTTTTGTTCGGTGTAATCGGTCCTAACGTTAGCTATGCCATGCAAGACGAAAGCGAGCTCGATTTCGAACAATATGTTGTTGATTACCCCGAGGGACTTGAAGAATTTGATGCTCGAATCTACTATGATAATGCAGAATTAGGTTTGATTGAATCTGAACATAGTAAAGATCCGGGTTTCCAAGTAATGGCGCTTCCGCTCGCGCCTATCATCATTGCAGTTGTAGTTCGCTTAGTTGGACAGTGGGTAGGAAAGCAAGCGGTTAAAAAGATTTCTAAACATGCTGCAGAACGAGCAGGACAACGGGGGATTACTGAACGACAATTTGCCAGTGCAATGGCATATGGAACGAAGTACGTAGATAAAAACACAGGCGCGAAGATTTTGTACCACTCGCCGACCAAAACAACACTGGTATTAGATAAAGCAGGGAAAGTCGTTGTGACTACGTATAAACAAAATAGCCCAAAAGCGGTGTGGAAAAAGCAAAGTTGGTAAAAAGGTTCGGGATTGGGGTGTAACCCGTTAGATTAAGAGAAAAAAGGAGACCTGTAGCGATTCGTTCGCTCCAAGTCTTTTTTTCTTTTTTTATGGGTTCGTACACATATTTCGGACTAAATAGATAAAGGGATTACTATAAATTTGTTATTGTGCTTTTAGATTTAAAAGTCCATCTCCAGGGAAATGCTCTCGCCTGAATCCAGAATTCGGATCCGGGAAAAGGAATGTTGTCGCGTGGCGAAAACAAATGGTTTTGGTGAGAAGTCAAAGGCATAAAGAAATCACGTTGTTCCGTCTATTCATGAATGTGTATTTGCGATGTTTGGATTAATGAAAAATGAGTGCGTGTTTGGTGAAAATGACCGTTTTTCCTACGTAAGCCCTGGGCTTGTTTTAAACAAGCCCAGGGCTTATATGAAACAAGCCGAGATGTTGAGAGGTCAGATTCAAGGTATTGTTGAGCTATCAACAGGAGAGGATGATTCAAATGAGTCAGACCAGCAAACGATTGAAGAGACGAAAGAGGTATTGCTTAGAAGACTTCCTGAACGGATGGACATCGATCCTGGGGTATTTGAGTTAGTAAGCATGGATCTCCTTTGTGAGGTGAGAGAAGGGGAACGATTGAAACAGATGACGGTCTTCTTCAATACGAACATGCTTCAAGTTCATAACTGATTATTTCAAAATGTATACATGTATACTTGTCGATGGGTATACATGTATACATTTTTTCTCTTATGAATGGTTGAGGAGTTGTTAAGCGAGATGTAAATCACATAAATATAGATATTAGGAAACGGTAGATAAAAATTGAAAAGGATCAGACATGATAGAGGAGTAGCTGCTCAATAGTTAGGTGTGTGTGGATGATTTTTTCTTAGGCAGTAGAGGCATGGTCTTTTCATTCGGAAAGTATTTTATTCCTCTCTATCGATACTATCGCATCGACTATAATGGACCTATCGAGAAGGTCTAACCCTCAACATATGGGTATTTACTGTTTTTTGTTGAGATACTGTGACAAAAAAGCAATTCTCTTCGATGTGATCAGTGTGTATCACGATAAAATTATAGGAGTAACCACTAATGAAGCAATTGACCCCTTCGCAACTCAGTGACATCCTAACTAAGCATAGAAAATGGCTCATCAAAGAAGTAGGTGGCGAGCGCGCTGACTTAAGCGGTGCTAATCTAAGTGACGCTAACTTAGTTGACACTGACCTACACCATTCGAACCTAACAAAAGCTGACTTACGCGGCACAAAACTAAATGGCGCAGACTTACATCACGCCAATCTCGTTGAATCCAACTTAAACGATGCCAATCTCGTTGAAGCCAACCTCAGTTATGCGAATCTAAGTTGCGCAACCCTAAGTGACGCGGACCTAAGGCACGTAAATTTAGTTGAATCAGATCTTAGGTTTGCTAACATCCATCACGCTGATCTGAGCTTCTCGAATTTAGACCATGCGAATCTAAAAGGAGCAAACCTAACTAGCGCGAACCTATTTGCTACATCGTTAAATGGCGCAGACCTAAGGGATGCACAATTAGATCATGCAGAATTAACTGGCGCGTCTTTCATTGAAGCAGATGTACATGGTACACGATTCCATTCTGCTAACCTCGTTGCCGTTGACCTAAGCCATGCAAATCTAACGAAAGCCGACCTAACGGGCGCAAGACTGGTTGAAGCCGATTTAGTTGAAGCCAACCTAAATTACACACGTTTAATTGAAGCAGACCTCAGTTTCGCTAACATCCATCAAACAGATATGAGTCACGCTAATTTAAGAGATGCAACCTTAAGAGAAACCAATTTATTTAAAACGAACCTCTTTGCTGCCTCACTGAATGGTGGAGATCTAAGAGGTGCACATGCATATCGTTCTGACCTAATTGGCGCATCTTTAATCGAAGCCAATCTAAGCAGCATACGACTACACTATGCTGACCTAGGTATAGCTAACTTCAACTATGCTAATTTGACAAATGCTGACCTAAGTTCCATGAAACTACTTGGCTCATACTTAAAAGAAACCAATCTAACAAATGCTGATCTAAGGTGGGCAAGACTATATAACGCAGACTTAAGCGGCGTAAGTTTATATGCAGCAGACTTAAGTGACGCTAATCTAGTTGAAGCGAATCTAGCGAATGCTGATCTACGGGGCACAATACTAAATGGTGCAGACTTAAGTGACGCTAATTTAGTTGAAGCGAATCTAAGCTATGTCGACCTAGTTGATGCTAATCTACGCTTCGCTGATTTAACCAAGGCTGACCTACGCGGGGCAATACTCATTAAGGCAGATCTATATGAAGCTAACCTAAATGACATATTGCGACTGTAAGCATCTAAGTTGCCCATAGAACAGGGTGTTATTTAAATTACCGAGCACAATGCACGTGTCTCGATTAAATAGGCGAAGTATGTTGGGTGAAAACCAAAAATGTGCGGAAGCATGCTTTAAGTGTGCAGAAGCATGCCGAAAAATGGCATCTTAATCAGACTATAGAAAATCAAAAAACAGGCTGCGCAGTTGTAGATGCGGGCCTGTTTTTGTGTGTTTTAAAAACCTCTTCTTAATGCTTTAATCAGATTTAAATCGAACTGCATAAAGGTTGTTCTTGCTCCGATATTTTAATTATAATCATTTGTTCTTCTGAAGATGCTTCAATTGAAAGTAGAGTGCTTGGGTTGATTTCCAGCTGCTTTCTTAGTTCAATGGGGATGGACAATCGGCCATTTCGAAATATGCATTGATTTAAGGTCTTATCGTGATGGGTCTTTTTAATAATGATTCGGCGGTTCTTTTCGTAAATAAACACATATGCTCCATTTTCGATTCTTATTGATTTGGTAATGTGACTGGGAATGGTAACCTGTCCGTTTTTTGTGATTTTCTTTAAAATGGCCATACTTCAGCCCTTTCATTCGATTTATTATGAAAGGATAGCTGCCCAAGGAGGGCTTAGGCAGTATCTCCCTGTTATTCAGGCTTATTGCCTGCATCCGGATCTGGTGTAAAACTTGGTGTAAAGCCGTCATACTTCACCATATTTACCATACCGGCTGTAGCATGATGCAAATCATGGCAATGGAATAGCCAGTTACCAGGATTGTCTGCCTTAAATGCTACGACAACTTCTTCTCCCGGTTTTAAATTTATGGTATCCCTAATGATTGAAGAGCCTTCAACCGGCTTGCCGTTTTTGCTCAGGACTTGAAAGAAGTGTCCGTGCAAATGCATTGGGTGGTCGTCCATCATCGAACTGTTGGTTAAAGTAACTTTTACAAGATCTCCTTCTTTAACATTAATATTGTCTGTCTCAGGAAAGGTCTTTCCATTGATGGTAAATACTTGCCCCTCTCCATCCATTTTTGTATTAAGATCCATTGTATACTCAACATCATAATCCTGTTCGAGTGTGAACTCAGCATCTTCAAACACACCGTAATTCATATAGTTAAACTCTGGGAGCTGCATTTCCTGGTTAGAAGTGTCAGTGGACCCTTCTGTATTATGTTGATGTAAATGATGAATTTGCCTATGTGGCAAACCAGGGTACAAAAGACGCTCCATCTAACTCCGTCACAGTGATTGAACTTGCCTTAAGAAAAGCAACTGCTGAAATTATAACCGGAAAAGGGGCGCACGGAGTCGTAACCAGTCCGGACAATAAGAAAGTATATGTAACCAATATGTTTGAAGATACAGTGTCAATCATCGACAAAGGGCAAAACAAGGTAATCGAAACGATCGAAGTGAAAGGTGTTCCAAATGGTATCAGCATAACAGAATAACGCCAAGCCCCGCTGCCCACATTGATATGCTCCCCAATAGGTAGACAGATGAAATAACAAATCTGTTTATTCTATTGGGGAGTGTTTTTTTTGGCGAGAAGTCGGCATACGATCGAACAAAAATTGAGTGCGCTGCGCATGATGGAAGAAGAAACATATACTTGGAAAGAAATCATGGAGGCTCATGGCGTCTCTAGGCACACCCTCCAGGTGTGGAAAGTGAAATTCGATACCGGTGGGATCGATGCGTTGAAGGAATCGAAGGCATGGAAATCTTACACCAAGGAACTGAAAATCGCGGCCGTCCGCGACTATCTCGATGGGTTCACTAGAATGGAGGTACTCTCCAAGTATCAGATCAGTGATTGGTCTGTTCTTCGTAAATGGATTAAGAAGTATACTAGTCATAGCGAGTTAACAGATTCGAGAAAAGGGATGGATCGAGCTATGACAAAAGGAAGAAAAACTACATTCGAAGAGCGCCTTGAGATCGTGAAATATTGTTTGGAGAATGGACGCAACTACCAGCAGACCGCGGAACAATTTCAGGTGTCCTATGCCCAGGTCTATGGCTGGATCAAAAAGTATGACACGGGCGGGGCAGAGGCGCTCGTGGACCGCCGTGGGCGTACGAAGCCAGAGGACGAACTAAGCGAAGAAGGGAAGCTTAAGCGCCGTATCCAGCAAATGGAGCTTGAGAATGAACTTCTTCGTGCGGACATCTTGATTTGATCTTGTAATTGAGTGAGTGCAATTTCATGTGACGACACCTTTCGCTCATACTCCTCTTGAAGTCGTTCAGCTTCTGCAATTACGCTTTGTTCAAGGTCATGAATGGTATTTTTATATCGCGCGTTGATTCGCTCATGTTCTTTTTGTTGCGTTTCTAGTCGAGAGGCTCGTTCATTGAACAGGGCAAGCACTTGATTCAGTGCTGCTTCGAGTGATTCGTTCTCCTTGACGACTAAGGGGTCCGGTGACTGTTTATCGGCCAATGATATTAATTGCTCGAATAATTGGTTGGTTGATATTTGACGTTGCTCCATTAAACGCTGAATATGTTCTTTCACTTCTTGTGACACGCGGAATGACGTCACCTTGGTCTCGTTTGATTCCAATTCTAATCCCTCATTTGGTTATTATTTTGTATACAGCATATGTAGTTCCTATATTTAAATCATATAAATACAAGTTGTTATAAAAAAGAGTCACTCATAAACTGGCACTTTGTGGTGTAGGAAGGTATACATTTCGACGTCGAAATGTATACCTTCCTACACTTTTTACTTATGAGAATGTCTCAATAGTAAGCTAGTAGTCGAATCATCTATTTAATCCTAGCGACTAAGCAACAAAACGCTTAAGACAATTCCTACTTTGTTTTATTACATCATATAAGAGATGACAGTAGTTAACAATTTAAAGCTGTATGAGTTCAAAATAAAAAACATACAAAATGAACACGAATATATAGATTGACAAATAACGTTTACATTCGTAAACTCAAATAGATTACAAATGTAAACGAAAAGAGAGGAGAAAAAATGCTTTCGAAATTTCAATTATCTGATTTGCAAATGGTTAATCACTCTACGCAGCCTGTAGTCTTAAAGTTCACCGCCGATTGGTGCCCGGGATGCCGTCAGCTCGCACTACTATTTGAAAGCGTTGCTGAAGGATATCCAGATGCGTTTTCTAGACAAGAATATAGCCAATGAAGACTGAATAGCGAACCCAAAAACATAATGGTTGACAGTCGACGTTTACGAATGTAAACTTAAATCAAATAAAACGTTTACGATTGTAAACTTAAAATTGGAGGTTAGACAAATGGCTGAACATGTCGAAAAACAAATCACGGATTCAGAATGGGAAGTCATGCGTGTCGTTTGGGCCCAAAAGCACGTGACCAGTAAAGAAATCATCGAGGTATTGGAAAAGAAGATGAGCTGGAAGCCTGCGACGACGAAGACATTCATTGGAAGGCTCGTGAAAAAAGGGATGCTCTCAACCGAGGCCGAGGGGAAGAAATTCATCTACTCCGCGAACGTCGTTGAAGGTGACGTCATCAGAGAGACGTTACACGATCTACTCGATCATATCTGTGACAGGGATGTCGGGAACACAATCGGAACGATGATCACACAGGCGACACTGAGTGTACAGGATATCGAGAATCTCAAAAAAATCCTAGAGATGAAGGAAAGTGAAGCGGTGGAGGACATTCCATGCACCTGTACCCCGGGTCAATGCAGATGTCAGGACCATTCCTGTGGATCCAGACATTGAGTTTGAAATGATGTCATGAATGTAGTGAATAGGAGGAGATTCAAGATGAAAAAAACGATTTTAACGATTAAAGGTATGTCATGCGCTCATTGTGTCAACAAAGTCGAGTCAGCACTTGAAGGTCTGAATGGGGTTGAAAGTGCGAAAGTCAACTTAAAGAAAGGCATTGCAAAAGTGAAGTACGATGAAACACGACTAGATGTGAATGAATTTAAAGAAGTTGTGGGCGAGGTCGGTTACGAAGTCGAATCAGCCCAATAATAAATAATAATGGAGGTAAGACGATATGGAGAGTAAGACATTTGCCGTGGAAGGGATGACCTGTGCGTCCTGCGTTCAGACAGTTGAAAAAGCAACAAAAAAATTGCCTGGCGTAGTGACCTCCAACGTCAACCTAGCGACTGGGAAATTGAGCATTCATTACGATGAGACGAAAATCTCGCCGCTGGATATTCAGACGACCGTCGAGAAGGCTGGCTACAAGGCCTCAACGGAGACCGAGCAAAGATCATTTGTCATCACAGGGATGACTTGTGCCTCATGTGTGCAGACGATTGAGAAGGCCACGAGGAAAATGGTGGGTGTGACTGAGTCGAATGTGAACTTGGCGACAGAAAAATTAGTCATTCGATATGATCCTCAGCTGGTGACTGTATCAGATGTCATCCGAGTGGTGGCAAACGCCGGATATGAGGCAAGAGAAGACCAAGAATCAGCGGATAGTCAAGATACCGAGAAAGAAAAGAAACTGAAAAAAATTCAATCGATGTGGAACCGATTTGTAGGGTCGGCGATTTTCACGATTCCATTACTCTATGTGGCGATGGGGCATGTGATCGGCCTACCCCTACCGATGGCATTGCATCCAACGATGAACCCAGAATTGTTCGCTGTCTTGCAGCTCATGATGACCATCCCAGTGATGTTATTCGGATGGAAATTCTTCTCCGTCGGATTTAAGACATTGTTCCGAGGGCATCCGAATATGGATTCACTTGTCGCACTAGGGACGAGCGCAGCCTTCTTCTATAGCGTCGGTGCTACCATGGCTATCCTCTCAGGTTATGAGGGATACGTGAATAGCCTCTACTATGAGACAGCCGCAGTCATTCTCACGCTGATCACATTAGGTAAATATCTTGAAGTCCGGACGATGGGTAAAACATCCGAAGCGATTGAAAAATTGATGGGACTGGCACCTAAGACGGCAAAGGTCGTCCGCAACGGACAAGAGTTAGAAGTATCAATCGACGAAGTCATCGTCGGCGACACGATTATCGTAAAGCCTGGTGAGAAGATTCCGGTGGATGGCGTGGTTCTATCAGGTAATACGTCTGTAGACGAATCCATGCTGACCGGTGAAAGTATCCCTGTTGAAAAAAATGTGGGTGCTCAAGTCATCGGTGCCAGCATCAACAAGAACGGGATCATCCAATACCGAGCCACGAAAGTCGGTAAGGATACGGCGCTATCTCAAATCATCAAATTGGTCGAGGATGCACAGGGCTCTCGAGCTCCTATCGCAAAACTGGCCGATATCATCTCGGGATACTTTGTACCGATTGTCATCGTCGTCGCGATCCTTTCAGGAATTGCATGGTATTTAGGCGGTCAGACCGGCCTCTTCGCCTTGACGATCACGATTTCAGTACTGGTCATCGCCTGCCCTTGTGCACTAGGTTTGGCCACACCAACAGCAATCATGGTGGGTACGGGCAAAGGTGCTGAGAATGGTGTGTTGATCAAGAGTGGCGGCGCCTTGGAGACGACCCATAAAGTCCAGACGATCGTGTTCGACAAGACAGGGACGATCACTGAAGGAAAACCGAAAGTGACAGATATCGTGACAGTGAATGGACATCAAGAAGATGAGTTGTTACGCTTGACCGCTTCCGCTGAAAAAGGGTCTGAACATCCATTGGGCGAAGCAATCGTAAGAGCGGCAGAGGACAGAATGATGCGTGTCATGGATATCGATCGTTTTGAAGCCATCCCAGGGCACGGGATCGAAGTACTGATCGACGGAAAAGTCTTGCTTGCCGGAAACAGAAAATTGATGAAAGACCGCGGCATCTCACTGGATGTCCTTGAAGGCGCTTCAGACAAACTCGCACACCAAGGCAAGACGCCGATGTATATCGCGATTGACCAACAAATCGCAGGGATCATCGCTGTCGCAGACACCGTCAAAGAAAACAGTCGTAAAGCCATTCAGAAACTTCAACGAATGGGTATCGAAGTAGCCATGATCACCGGAGACAACAAAGGTACGGCCATGGCGATTGCGAGACAGGTCGGGATCGATCGGGTACTGAGTGAAGTGTTACCTGAAGACAAAGCGAACGAAGTGAAGAAGTTACAGGCCGAAGGGAAGAAGGTCGCAATGGTCGGTGATGGAATCAATGACGCACCAGCCTTGGCCCAAGCAGACATCGGAATCGCGATCGGTTCGGGTACTGACGTTGCGATCGAATCTGCAGACATCGTCTTGATGCGAAGCGATTTGATGGATGTACCTACAGCTGTCGAATTGAGCAAGTCAACCATCCGCAATATTAAACAGAACCTGTTTTGGGCATTTGCCTATAATGTCATGGGTATCCCGTTTGCGATGGGGATTGTTTATCTACTTGGTGGGCCCTTATTGAACCCGATACTTGCTGGAGCGGCCATGAGTTTAAGCTCAGTCTCGGTCCTGGTGAACGCACTCCGTTTGAAACGATTCAAGCCTTCGATGATCAAATAAAAGGAGGAATTGGGATGGATAGAGATCTACAGCTCGAACTTTACACGCGTCCGACGTGTTCAGATTGTCAGGATGCCAAAAAATACTTAAAAACAATCTCAGTCTCTTATGTGAACAAAGATGTGGGTGTGAACCTTGACCTTGAACAAGAAATGGTAGCGATATCAGGAAATCGAATCGTACCACTGTTTGTCTTCTACAAAAAAGGGATGCTCAGAAAGAGAAAAGTAGTGAAGTACTTTGTTGGCTTCGAGAACAACAAAGAGGAGATTCTAACATTGCTACGATAAGCAACGATAGCTCACTCTCAGAACCTGTTGAAAGCGTGTCGCGCAATGAGGGACACGAACATAAGGTGGCGAGGGTGTAAAAAAATCGATACTTTTACACCCTACCCATGTATGGTAATTAAATAATCAGGAGGAACATATAATGAAAAAATCAACATTTCAGGTAGCGGGTATGTCTTGTGGATCTTGTATCAATAAGATTGAAGGATACGTTGGAAAGTTAGCGGGTATTGAATCAGTGAAGGTCAATCTTTCGGCGGGAGAGGTGGACGTGACGTTCGATGAAAGCCAACTCACACTTTCTGAGATTGAAACCGCAATTCAAGAGACTGGCTACGAGGTAACGGAGGCGACCGTTAAAATCGGCTGTTCTTGCTGCAAGTAATGGAGGTCGAGTGACGGTGCGATCAAGGACTACACAAAGGAGTGTTAAACGTGAAAGACCATGGACATCATCATATGAAGAACTTGACGGGAAATGAAGTGTCTGTAGAAGCTAAATATGAATTCGGGAAAATCAGTATCGAGTTAAAGGATCAACATCAGCAAGCCCCGGAACTCGAAGTCAGCCATGAAAAGGAATTCCATTTGATTCTCGTGAACGAAGACCTAACTGAGTACCGACACCTCCATCCGTTTAAAAAGGGTGAGGGTCGATTCGAGCACCCCGTCCAACTTGAGGCAGGGGCGTATAAACTCTTCGTGGATATTCAGCCTAAGGGACTGGCATATCAAGTGAAGCCGGTTCACTTACAGATTGATCATCAGTCCTCTTCCTCTATCGAATCGTCACTTAAAGTGGATGAGCGTCTGACGAAGACGATCGAAGGTCATACCGTCGAGCTGTCGATTGACTCTTTAAAAGCGCATGTCCCGACTGTCTTCAGCTATGACACCAAAGAAAGTAACCCGGAGCCATACCTTGGAGCACTTGGTCATGTCGTCATCTTGGATGAAGCCGGAGAACAGTTTATCCATGTGCATCCTTCTTCTCATGATACGACGGAATTTGAGACGGTCTTCCATAAACCTGGCCTATACAAGGTCTGGGCCGAATTCCAGTTCCATGGGACTGTGCACACCTATCCTTTCGTCATTCGTGTCTCAGATTGACCATGAGCGACCCATGGTTCCTCGTTGGGTCGCTTTCCTGTAATCGTTGTAAGCATAATTTTCGAAGGAGAGGACTCAGATGATAGAAAGTGAGCGGCTGGACACTCATGGTGATCGAAAAACCAAGATGAAATTCATCCTTCTACTCGCGTTACCAGCGATTGCCGAGAATTTTTTCCAAACGTTGCTCGGATTTGTCGATACGCTGTTCGTCTCAAGAATCGGCCTAGCAGAAGTGTCAGCGGTAGGAGTGACGAATGCCATCCTCGCCATCTACTTTGCTGTCTTTATGGCAATCGGTGTGGCAGTAAACGTTTATGTCGCCAATAACTTAGGCTCAGAACGAATCGAGCGCGCGAGACATATCGCGCAGCAGGCCATCGTCCTATCTGTCGTGGTCGGGGTGACCTTTGGGGTCGTGACGCTATTTTTCGCTGAGCCTCTCCTGCGGTTGATGGGGGTGGAGAATGACGTTTTAGAAGCTGGTAGCACCTACTTCAAAATTGTCGGGATCCCATCGATCGTGATGGCATTGATGTTTGTGCTCAGTAGTATCTTACGAGGTGCGGGAGATACAAAATCACCGATGAAGGTAAGCATCGTCATCAATGTCGTCAATATTGTGCTCGACTATATGTTGATTTTCGGTTTTTGGATCATCCCCGAACTTGGTCTCGTCGGAGCGGCACTCGCGACCGTCGTCGCCCGGCTCGTCGGGACGCTCTTATTGATGAACTATATTCGTAAGACGGAAGTGATCGCCTTCAGGAAAGATTTCTGGAGACCGGATCTCGAACACCAGTTGGAGCTCGTGAACCTTGGAAGCCCGGCGGCTATCGAGCGATTGGTCATGAGAGCCGGACAGATCGTGTATTTCGGATTCATCGTGGTACTCGGGACGAACACCTTCGCCGCGCATCAAATTGCAGGGAATCTAGAGGTGTTCTCTTATATGTTGGCATATGGTTTCGCGACAGCAGCAACCATTCTCGTCGGTCGCAACATTGGAGCGGGAGACCACGAGACCGCCAAAGAATATGCCAGATTGAGCACGTTCATGGCGATGGGCTTCATGTCCTTATTCGGGGTCGTCTTATTCTTCTTCGGAGGATGGGCAGGTTCACTTTTCACCGACGATCCCCAAGTCATCAAAGACATCGATGTCGCGTTAAAAATAGCAGCGGTCTTCCAGCCTTTCCTAGCAGTCGTCCTTGTATTGACCGGTGGATTCCAAGGAGCGAACAATACGAAGTTTCCAATGTATCTGACCACGATCGGTATGTGGGTGATCCGGACTGGGGCAGTATATGTATTGGCGATTCAGATGCAGATGGGCATTGCAGGAGTGTGGATCGCAATCGGTCTAGACATCGTCTTTAAGGCGATCGTCCTTTGGATTCAATTCAGCCGAGGGCGTTGGATTGTAGTGGAATCCGAACCGCAGAAGCCCTGCCATCCCAAAACTAAGCATGAAGACGTGCGATGTATAAATAATTATTAACACTTGACTGAAATTGTAGGAAAGAGCAAAGTTGTTCTTTCCTTTTATCTTTTCTGAAAAAGTTATTAAAGGAGCCCGTCACGCCGATCTAAAGAAATCGAATCAGTGGTGAAAAACACACATATGTCATGCGGCCTATAGCTGCTCGATTATAAAAAATGGATATTTTTTTGTTCAGTATAGAAAAAACCTGGTCTTCGTCAAAAAGAACCAGGTAATTAAGAAAGTTATTGTTTATTCAAATCCATATTAGTTGTCAGTCGATGAATATGAACGGCTAGATAAGCTAGTTCCTCATTAGGAATTGTCACACCGTGCAACTGTTTAAGGTAGTCCCGTACTTTGAATGAACCATTCATGGCCTTTGGGTAGATGTTCGCAATCTGTTCAAATAGTTGATCGGATTCTTCATTCAATATTTTTCCAGCATAAAAGCGTTCAGCGAAATATTTCACATGTGTGATGAATCATGAATAACGAATATCTTCTTCATCGGTTTCAATATTGTAAGCATTATGAAAACGTCCAATCATGAGAAGTTTATTCAATTTCTAAACGAGCGCCAAGAAGTAGTGGAAGCCCATCGTGTATCAGGAGAAGGATGTTACCACCTAAAAATAAAAGTGACATCTCAGGAAGAACTGAATCTCTTTCTAAATTCGATTCTTGAATACGGGAATTATACGCTTTACTTGTCTATCAACGAAATCAAGCGGCGTCTCTCGCCAATAAAAGACGTATAAAATATATCGCTAGCTGTACAAAAGTTGATAGAGACAGTTAAACACCTTAGAAAAATCATTTAATTCTATGAAAAAGCTCAAATTCTTGTGAACTGCCCCATAAAAATTGGACATAAAAAAATCTAACTTTGGGCTAACCTAAATTTTTGAGACAATATAAAAACACCTTCGCAGTGGTCCACTTTAAAAAAGTGCTGGCATCGGAGGTGTTTTTGCGTGGGCAAAAACGTATATTCAAGTGAAGTGAAGTGAAGTGAAGTGAAGTGAAGTGAAGTGAAGTGAAGTGAAGTGAAGTGAAGTGAAGTGAAGTGAAGTGAAGTGAAGT
>NZ_JACSKG010000008.1:0-56677 GCF_018617475.1 Exiguobacterium sp. s59
ATCGACAACCCCCGACTCCTCCGGAAGTCCGAAGAAAAGGTCAAGAAGGCACAACGGACGCTGTCACGCAAGAAGGCCGGGAGCCGGAACCGGGAGAAGGCCAGGCTGATCCTCGCTAAGAGACATGAGAAGATCGCGAACCAACGCAAGGACTTCCTTCACAAGCTGTCGAGACGGATCGTTGACGAGAACCAAGTCATCGTCGTGGAGACATTGAAATCGAAGGACATGATGAAGGATCACAAGGTGGCGAAGTCGATTGGAGATGTCAGTTGGTACGAGTTCGTCCGTCAACTCGAATACAAATCAAACTTCTACGGACGGACGCTCATCAAGGCAGACCCCTGGTTCGCATCGACGCAGATCTGTTCTTCTTGCGGCGTAAAAGGCGAGAAGAAGGCGATGGATGTCCGTGAATGGACGTGTGCCTGTGGCGCGCATCATGACCGTGACATCAATGCGAGCCTCAACCTATTGATGTTGGCCGACTGACAATCCTTCAGGGCAGGGACTGCCCGACGAGCTTGGTCCATAACCGTGGCTGGTAAAAGCACGGTCTTCCCAAGAAGCTCCCACTTCCATTTGTGAAACAAATAAGTGGTGAGTAGTTCACCTTAGTGTCCTCTGTATTTCCCGAGCGCACGCATGTTCAAGAGATATAAGACACCTGCATAAAGAATCAACCCGAGTAAATACATCCAAATGCCTGAGAAACCACTTCCGTATACCATCACTTCCTTGATTGCCGTTGCCCCGTAAAAGATTGGCATGACGTAACTCAAGTTTCCGAGACCGTAAGGAATCAAGTCGAGTGGAATGAGTCCTGAGAAGAACACTTGCGGGATGATCGTAAATGGAATCATCTGAACGACCTGTAGTTCCGATCGGGCAAACACGGAGATGGTCGCCCCGAAGAGGACGGCTGTTCCCGCCATGAGTAGCATCGTCAGCATGACCCACGCCATATTCCCGAGCGAAGACAGCCCGAGTACATAAATCGAATAGAGTACGATGAAAATCGACTGAACGACCGCAAATACACCGTATCCGAGCGTATATCCTAAAATGACTTGTCCCCGCTTGATCGGCGTCATCAAGAGTCGTTCAAGCGTGCCCCCGCTCCGTTCTTTGACGAGTGCCATCGCAGAAAGGATGAACACGAAGAAGAATGAGAAGAGTGATAGGAAGACGAAGCCAAACGAATCGAACGTAGATTGGTCTTCTTCACCGTAGACGAATGACGTATCGATCTCGGCTGCCGGGTTGAGCGTCGTCAACGCATCTTGAATTTCACGAACTGCCTTTGAAGACTTTGTCGACGGTTCACGTAACGTGATGGCCGTGCCTTCCTGATCCATTTCAAAAACGGCATCGACCTGTTCATTGTCTTCGATATACATTTTCGGATCATCAAATGATGCCTGTTCCACCTCGAGCGTCTCGTCCTCAAATGCAGTGACGAGCTGTTCTGGTGCATTTTCATCGAGAACGACGGTCGGCACGTAATCCGAGTCTCCAAGTAAGAAGTAGACGAGTGTCAAAATGAGAAGCGGTGCGATTAAAATCAAAGCGACACTGCGCTTGTCGTTCAACGTTTGGAAGATGACACGTTTCGCTAAGTTACGCATGGTCACCCACCTCCTCTTTCCCAGCAATTAAGAACAGTTCTTCGACGCGACCGTTCTCGGTCTGGTCGAGCAAGTCTTGCACATGATCGTACGCAATCAATCGTCCATTATAGACGAGTGCAGCACGGTCACACTCGAGCACTTCATCCATGACGTGTGTCGAGACGATGATGGTCGTCCCTTCCGCTCGAATCGTTTGGAACTGATCCCAAATCTGGCGGCGTAAAATCGGATCAATCCCGACCGTCGGCTCATCGAGAAACAACACGTCCGGCTTATGAAGGATCGCAATGGCTAAGGAAAGACGCTTCTTCATCCCTCCCGAAAAATTACGGACGAGTTTATGCCGATCGTTTGTTAAATCAACAAGCGCGAGCACTTCGGTGATCCGTTCCTGAAGCGCCTTTTTCCCTAACTTATAAATCGAACCGAAGAAGGCAAGGTTCGCCTCGGCCGACAGGTCTTCGTACAACCCATCGTTTTGCGGCATAAATCCGATTTGTTGGAGCATGGCCATATTCGGCATCTTTGTTTCCCCGATATGGACACTTCCTTTGTCCGGTGCAAGTGCGCCAATCATGAGTCGAATGAGCGTCGTCTTTCCCGATCCGGATGGCCCGAGCAAGCAACAAATCTCTCCAGACGGGATGGTAAAGTCGATGTTGTCGATGGCGAGCTGGTCACCGAACGACTTCTCGACATGTTGCAATTGAATGTTCATGCCTATCACTCCTTTTCGGCGCCTCATCGTGTATACTCAAGATAATCGACACCGTGTTGGTTTATATGTTCAGTATAGACCTCGTTCAGAACAGCAACAATCGTCAATATTGGTCATCGTGTCGGTTTTCCGACAGATGGATGGATTGTGTTGAGAAAAAGGAGAAATAATATGGAACAAACCGATTTACGCGTCATCCGTACGAAAAAATTGATTAAAGATGCTTTCTTCAGTCTCATCGAAGAGCAAGGATTCGAAGCCGTCACCGTCAAGCAATTGACCGAACGAGCTGGAATCAATCGAGGTACGTTCTATAGTCACTATGTGGATAAGTTCGAGTTGATGGAGAAATGTGTCAACGAAATCTTTCGAGAGGCCGAACAAAAGTTGATTCATCATTTGCCACATATCTTCGGAGACGAACGGACCGACAACTCGTACCATTACCTCATTCCGTTCATCCGCTTCATCGAAGACAACCAAATCATCATGAAGCCACTTCTTGGACCGAACGGAGACCCGACATTTCAGACGAAGCTCCGTGCATTCATGCAGGCCGCCTTGTTTCAGCGTTCACCCGCAACGTTGTTTGACCTAGACAAGATGATGGTCCCGCCCCCGTATCTCGTCGCCTATCTCTCTTCGGCGCACATGGGGGTCATCTACGAATGGTTGAATAATCCGTCAGCAGAAGAGACAGCAGAGGACATCGCTCGCATCATCTATACAATCACGTTTGAAGGACCGCTCGTCGCTGGCGGTGTGAAATCAAACGACTAAAGCCTCCCGCATATTTTTGCGAGAGGCTATTTTTACAAAACTCGAACATGCACGTGCAAGCTTCCATTCTCTTCCGTTGTCGTCTGGTAAGCGTTCTGTATCGCCTCTAGATCATGCCACGCGATGCGGTACGACTTCCCTCGCATCCCTTCAAACTCAAAAGTGAGGTGCTGTAAGTCCGCGATTCGACGCAGACGGTCAAACGGTTCCTCGTGTCCGCTCCATTCGACTTGATTCGCTGAATCCTTCAATACGAGGTCGAGTCCATGCATCACTTTTTCTTTAATCACCTGACCATCCGTCGCTACACGCATCCCGTCTTTTATATCATGCATCCGACATGACTCAATGTCGTCAAACGGGATTATGATCTCATCGCCGTTCGCAAATTGAAGTGTAATTGTTTTTACGATCATCCTACATTCCTACTTTCGTTCAGACTCTGTTCCCTTACTATACAAAACTTTTCTCCGTTCAGGGATGACATCTTTGTGTGGATGTGGCAAATCCGTAAAAGCATGTTCAATTCATTTGGAAACGGGAATAGAAGAGGTAGCAATTATTCTGTTTTTTGAAAATAACACTTCGGAAAGGCGGCGAATATATGCCATCAGTGGATAAGTCAGTCATCGTCATCGGTGGAGGGCTCGGCGGATTGTCTGCAGCCATCTCGCTCACTCAAAAAGGTTACGACGTCTCGCTCTATGAAAAGAACGACCATCTCGGCGGGAAAGTGAATCGGCTCGAACAGGATGGGTTCGGTTTCGACCTCGGGCCCTCGATTTTAACGATGCCTCATATCTTCGATAAGCTGTTCCGCGGAAGCGACAAACGCATGGAATACTATGTGTCCATCAAACGATTAGAGCTCGAATGGCGCTCGTTCTTCCCGGACGAGACCGTACTCGATTTGTACCATGACCTCGAACACATGCAACGCGCAAATCCTTCCCTCTCTCGAAAAGACATGCAGGAATATCGTGAGCTGCTGAATTACGCAGCACGCATTTATAAGACGACGGAAAAGGGATACTTGGCCGAAGGCTTTGAGTCCCCTTTAGAAGCGGTCATGAAGACAGGTATTTTCCCAACTCTCTTCGGGTTCGATTTGACGTCGACCATGTATAGCGCCATCAAGAAGCGCATCAGTAATCCGCATCTTCGGGATATGCTGTCGTATTACGTCAAATATGTCGGGTCATCTCCATATAACGCACCGGCCGTCTTAAACATGATGATATACATGCAGTATGCCCAAGGCTGTTGGTACGTTGAAGGCGGGACCCACAAGCTCGCGGAAGGATTGACGAAGCTTGCCGAGGAAATCGGTGTGAAGTTACATACCGGAGAAGGCGTCGTTCGTGCCCATACGGTAAATGGAAAGATTTCAGCGATCGAGCTTGAGGATGGACGTCTCCGATCAGCCGATTATTTCGTCTCGAACATGGAAGTGATCCCGTTCTATCAGAAGATGGTCGACGCGGACGAACAGTACGTCGACAAACTCGTCGATAAATACGAACCAGCAAGCTCAGGCTTCGTCCTCCATCTCGGGGTAAAGAAAGCTTATCCACAACTCGCACATCATAACTTCTTCTTCTCCGAAAACTTGCATGAACAAATGGACAAAATTTTTGAGAAACATGAATTGCCGGACGACCCGACGATTTATCTCGTCAACGTCAACAAGACCGACCCGACTCAAGCACCACCAGGACATGAGAACATTAAAATCTTGCCACACATCCCGTATATCCAAGACAATCCGTTCACCGCAGAAGAGTACGCCGCCTTTGAAGAGCGTGTACTCGATAAGTTAGAACGGATGGGACTCGAGGGCTTGCGTGAACATACGGTGACGCGTGACGTATGGACACCTCACGATATCGAGCGGACATATGGATCGGACCGAGGTGCCATTTATGGAACGGTCGCCGACAAGAATCGGAATGGCGGCTTCAAACATAAGAAGCAGAGCGAACTCTATCATAACCTCTACTTTGTCGGTGGAACCGTCAACCCGGGCGGCGGTATGCCGATGGTGACGCTCAGCGGTCAGCAAGTGAGTGACAAAATCGCGAAACGCGACAAAGTGAAATGATTATCTTCAATCCCTCATTCGATGTGAGGGATTATTTTTTGAAACTTTTTCCAATCAACTTCCGTATATTGTGCTACGATACAAACATTCAAACATACAAACGGAGGAACAGGATGCATCAAATCACAAGTTATTTCTTTATGTATGCCAAAGTTGTCGTCACTGATAAAGTTCCATTCATCTGGACATTCGGAATTCCGCTCATGATCGCCTTGACGCAGTCGTTTTCAGATATTCGCCAAGCGACGACAGCCGAATACTACCCAGGGCTCTCTTATTTCTGGGTGTATATTATTCTTGCTACATATGTGAACGGGGTCGGCATCGAACTCGCCCGTATGCGTGAATACGGACTGATGAAAACGTACGTGATGATTTCTGGGAACAAACTGACGTATGTCATCGCCGTCATCTTGGCGCAGCTCTTATTCGCCTCCATCAGCCTACTCTTATTCACAACGATCGTCACGCTCGTACACGGGTTCTTCTCGTTCAAGTTGATTGCAACGTCTCTACTCGTATTGATCGGTAGTATCCCGTTCGCGATCGCAAGTGTCGCCATTACGGCACTTCCAGTGAAAGTATCGAGTCTCGGGACATTCGTGAACATACTGATGTTTCCGCTCTTTTTATTGGCAATCAAGTCACCTGATCAATGGTTCAGCTTCCTCAATCCATTCTATGCGCTCCATGAATTCGCGCTCGGATTGCTGCACCTGACGACTCAAGTCGACCTCTCGTTCGGAGTATGGGCGACATCCCTTTCCGTACTCGGTTATTTCATCATCGGAGCGATTGCGTTGAAACGCTTCAGTCTCGTCTCACTCATCACACGCTAGGAGGTTCTTATGCACGTAAACCAACTCACTTATCGCTATCCGAAAGCGACGCGTCCTGTGCTCGACAGCGTCTCGTTCACACTGCAACCAAACAAGTTGAACGTATTGATCGGACAAAATGGTGCCGGGAAGACGACACTGTTTGATTGTATGACGGGTACCCTTCCTGTTGACAAAGCGTCACTCGACCTCGTCCCGACGACGGACATGCTCTATTTGACGCAACTCATGTACAACCATCATGAATTGACGGGGAAAGACTTCGCCTATTTCATTGGACGACTGTCGCAGCGCCCCGACTTCAAGAAACTCGAGTCTTATGTAAATAACCTTTCGACGTCCCGAGAACAAGAACTGTTCGAACATCTATGGACGATGAAACTCGGAAAGATGTCCGTCGGGGAGAAAAAATGGCTCTTCGTGACACTATTGTCTTCCATCAAGCGTTCCCTCTATTTATTTGACGAACCGACGAGCGGGGTCGATCCGGCATCACGCATTCAAATCATGCGCCGCCTGCAACGCCTCGTCGACGAAGGCAAGACGTGTCTCATCTCAACACATCAGTTGCATGACTTGGTTCAACTTGATGCCCACGTCATCTTCCTACACGGTGGACGTATTTTATATGAAGGTGACTTCCAAGACTGGCTCAAAGAATCTGGAACGACCGACCCGGACGAATCATTCGTTCGGATGGTCGATACACCACTTGATGATGTGGCGGTAACACGATGAATGACTCGTTTTGGGAACGACACCGGTTCACATTCTATACAATCGGGATGGTCGTCTGCGGCTTTCTCGTTGCGATGTTCTCTTGAACAAATCAGCCCTGACGCGTGTCAGGGCTGATTTTTATTATTCACGATGTGCGCGTCGTAATTCCCGATTCGTCACATGTTCCGGGTCCGCTTCACGCAGTTTACGGTCCATCGGTATGTACCAGATGAGGAGCGGGATGACGCCAATTAATGCGACAACGAGTAGTTCCTGCATCGAATCCAACACGAACCACGTGAGGAAAGTAAATACACCAAGTGACACAAACATGGTGACGATGATGAGAAATTCTTGACGAACGAGGTGTTGGTATTCCTCGTCTTCGTTGAATGTGCGTAACAACTTCATCCGTCGCCACGCTTGATAGAGCATCGGCAGTTGGGTCACGAGGAAAGAGAAGGCAACCGTCGTCACCGTGACACCTTTTATGACCGAAACAACCAGAAACAGAAAGAGACCGATGATTCCAAATATCGCACTGATCCCTCGCGCGTCGAGATCCTGTTCGACCATTTTGGGGAGACGTTCTTGTTTATCCATTCTCCCTCCTCCTTTGTTGTTTCTTCCGTTCAAATTGGACATGACCAAGCTCAACGCCTGTCACATGCAACGGATCGATTGTTTTTAGTTTGCGGTCGAAGCGAACACTTAACAGCAACAAGCTAATGATTCCGATAAAAGCGCCGATGATGAACGTGAGTAACGTAATCCATCCTAATTCCACACTCAAAATCAATAGGAAAAGAAGGGCTGGCTGAGCAAACTTCAATCCGAATTCATACCGGACGAGCTGCTGATATTGTGCGTCTTCATTGAATGAAAGCAACAGTTTCATACGATGCCATGCATGATAAATGATGGGAACTTGTCCAACTACAACCATTGGAAGGAGTAAGAGAATATTCGTCTTCCAAAAATATATAAAGAAGAGCAACATGACGCCGATTAACGGAATCACCATTTGTCTCTTTCGCTTTTCATCATCCTTCAACATCTGTTCTAGTCTGACTTCATGGTCTACCATCAAATCCCCCTCGTGTGTTTTCGTTAGTCCTATATACGAACCGTTCCGAAATCAGGTTTCAATCCGGCTCAATCTCATTCTCCAGGATGTAGGTTGTCTCTTCATAGCACTGCTTACTATAGGCATCATCTTGTTTTAGTAACGAACTGAAAAATGCCTCAATCAACTCTTTCTGGCGCAACCGACGTGAAATGATGGTGCTTTGAATCGTAGAGATTGCGGTCTCTCGCAATGTCTCGTCATCCATCCATGTGAGAAGCTCCACGACCAATTCTTTAACATCGAGAACGTCTAGTGAGTTTAACCAAATGTTCGCACCAAATGTTTTTTCACTCGTCACCTCACTGTAAAGTAGATTCTGTGCATAATCCAACAGCGTCTCCTCTTCACCTATTCCCACGAATGAATCGGTCTCAATGACGCTCAGCGCTTCTTTGAATTGATCGAACGATTCGAATAGCACATCGATTTTTTCTGCCGTCGTATCTAACAAAGCGATTTTAGGGATCATCCCATCGCGATAATCGAACATGAGGAAATAGTGACCGTCGCCCGTGAATGCAATCAAACGTTCATCCTCAACGCCCCACTCTTTCAAAAGAATCTTTGATTCAACTAGTCCTTCTTGTAAACTCACGCCCATAATGGAATCAATCACGATCAAATCGTCTAGTCCGTTTAGGATCACGGCTAGCTCACGTTGCTCGATAAATCCCCCATTCTGTGTTCGAAGCAATTCAATATAACTTTTTGGTAGTTTCACGCCGAGACGTGACTCGACATCTCTCAGGACTTCTTCTGTCAAACTCGGTAATGTATTCGTATGGTCAAACTCATTCGTCCAGACAATCATTCAACTCTACACTCCTTTTGATTTCCGAAGCATCAGCCCTAACAAACTCTCGACGACATGCTCGTCATCGACTTTTAGAATCTTCCAGTCAACCCATGAATCTAAAAGAAGGCAACTTGCGATGAGCACGGCCCCTCCAAGACTCATCGTGTCTAGCGTGATGTACTTCAGTGAGTAGAACGCGAGCATCGACATGACACCGATCAAGAGAATAAACTGAATCATACCTTTTAAATAAATGAAGCGCCGATATGTGGATGAGTCATTGAACTGTAAAAACATCTGAACTTTATGCCACGTCGCTACCAGAAGCGGCATGAACATCGCCGCGCAGAAAATGAACAGGGGCAGGCTCATCCTTGAATCGTTGAACCATAACCAAAGTGCCGTCACCGCACCGATGATCATCACCAGAAGTGGACCTTTATTCGTCCATGCTTGATCGTACAAGTACTCCATTCGTTCTTCACGCAACATCTCATACACCTCCAACAGTAAAAATCACCCAATTCGCTCGGTAATTTTATCTTACCAATCTGAAAGCGAAGTTTCGAGGTTTTTCCATTAAACAGGAAAAAGCACCTGATGGATATCAGATGCTTTTCGTTAACCCGCTTTTGAGACTTTGGCTGATGTGACTCGTGTCTTCCCACTCAACTGAAACACGAGTACCCCACCAACAATCAAGACAATCCCAACGACCGTCTTCCATGTGAACGGGACGGCCGTCAATCCGAACCAGCCTAACGTATCCCACAGAAGCGCGAACAGGATTTGTGACACCATGACAATCGAGATGGCGTAACTCGGTCCGAGCCGTTCGACACCTTGCGTCACACTCATGACGACCCCGACGCCAAGGATTCCGCTAAACCAGTACCATGTCTCCATCTCATCTACTCGGAACAAGGCACTCCCTTCTTGGAACAACCCAATGAGCAGTGACGCTAAAAATCCAAGACAGAGAACGAGTGTCGTCGTCGCCCATGCACCGACACGCTTTTTGACGTTGGCGTTAAACGTATTTTGCACACAGACGAGCATTCCGCCGAAGATGGCAAGCATCATTCCAATCGCCACGGTTCTTCCCTCCTATTCATAAATGCTCTCCCCGACAATCTCTACCAACCCTTCTCGGTCAATAATCGTAATCATCCGTCGATTGCGCTCAATCAAGCCCACTTCAACAAAACGTCGAAGCGTTCGATTCACATGACGATAACTTGTCCCGATCAAATCGGCGATATCCGTCAATTGATCCACGGTCGAGCCGAGCGTTTGGTCATCTGGCGTCATCGATAACAGATAACTCGCCAGGCGTACTTCAACGGGATAGAACAGGTTGAAGCTGAGCGATTGCGACTTCCGTTCGAATTTTCGCGTGATTTCTTCTAACAAATAATGTAACCAGGCGACTTCTTGGTGCGCGTGCTGGACCAAGTCCTCGAACCGGATGACGAGCATCTCGACTTCTGTGACCGCCTCAACCGTATTCAAATAAGGAGTTCGTTGAATATATTCGATATCCCCAATCAAATCGAGCGGATATTTGAAAGAAAGGACGAGTCGCTTGCCGGTAGCGGAAGTGTGTGAAACGCGAATCTTTCCTTTCACTAAGAAACGGAGGTGCTCCGCTTCATCACCTTGTGTACAGATGACGTCGCCCGCTTCGTAATGGACGAGTTGCAATTTTTGTTGCGCAGCAACGGGCAAAACGTCTAATTCAAATTGTTTCACGTATGCATCAACCATTTCCGTCTCCCCTTACCATTTTAATAAGATGACGCCCGCAATCATCATGAACACCCCAAACAACTGCACCCCGTTCAAATTCCGACGTACCATCCCGAACCAGCCGCGCCAATCGATGACGAGCGCAAGCGCCAACTGTGCAATGAGAAACAGGGAAATCGTAAGTGTGACCCCGAGCTCATGAACGGCCGTCATATTACTGAACAAGATGAGCGCCGCAAACGCACCACCCGATAAATAAAGCGGGTTCACATGACGCATCTGTGCATACGTGCGATCTCGCAGTACTAACATGACGAGAAGGGCGACAGCGAATCCCGTGAACTGCGTCAACGTCGCCGCTTGCCACGTCCCAATCTGTGAACTGATTCGCGCATTTGCCACACTTTGTAGCGTCAGAAAGAAGCCTCCACTGATTGCAAACAACACACCTCTCATCTTTCTCCCCCTTTATGACAAACGAATCAATACAATCCCAAGTACCATGACGATCAGGCTCACGAGTTGAACACCGGTGACCGGGTTCTTCTTCGCTCCGAACCAACCGAAGCGATCGATTAGCAAGCTACCACATAACAGTCCGACAATGACGATAATGACAGCAATCCCCGTCCCGACAATCGGAACGATAAGGACGTTTCCTCCGATGAAGAGCGCCCCAATGATCCCACCGAGCCAGATCCACCATGGTTGACCTTTCAATCGTCCGAGCGGAACCGGTTGGCGCGAGACGAGCAAGATGAGCAATAGCGCCATCGTCCCGACAACGAAGGAGACGAGTGCCCCTTTCAGTGCCGATTCGAGCACCGTTCCCAAATAGCCGTTAATGGCCGTTTGCGTGGCACTCATCATTCCAGTGAAAATTCCGAACAGTCGCCAGAGGTTCAAGTTCCCCGTGTCCGTTTCCATGGAGACAACAAGTTTTCCTCTCCGACGATTGAGCCAGTCGGATAAGGCGACCGTTCCGATGACGCCAAGTAAGACGAGCACGACCCCGAATAAGCGCAATATCGTGATCGGATGCTCAACGGAGTTGAACCAGCCGAAATGATCAATCAACAATCCCATTAAAATCTGCCCAAAGATCGGCATGATGACCGTCTGGACACTTCCAAGCCTCGGGAACAACAAAATATTCCCCGTTAAAAACAAGACACCTAATAATCCGCCAATCCACATCCAACCTGGACCTTCCTGAATCACTGAGCCGTCAAACCCGAATGACTGCCCGGTCAAAAGGAGCAACAAGGACAAAAAGATGGTCCCGACGGTAAACGATAAAAACGATGCGACGAACGGGGAGCCGACCACCTGACGCAAACGAGAGTTCACGCTCGTCTGCATCGGCAACAAAATCCCAATCGTCAATCCAATCAAAATAGCCAACATGAATGTCTTCCTCGATTCTTCTACTAGTTCTACGTACATTGTCAGCTTACGCCTCCGTACCGAAGAAGAAAAGGACCGATGTCCTCAAATAAAAAAACGAACCCTTTTCAGGTGTTCGTGTTGGATTCATGGAAGCGTTGATCACGCGCTTCACGCAATTCTTTCCCTCGTACATGATGGGAATCAAGGGTGTGCAAGTAGCGATTGATGACATATGGTCCAAGAATCGATAGGGCACCGATTCCGAATAACCCGGCAATCGCTAAAATAGGAGATAACAAATCGGCATAATAGGCGGCCAATAGGCAGATGGTCGAGACGAAGCAGAGCCACTGGATCCCGAAATCTGTATATACCACACGTTGATAACGCGCATTCTCGTTAAAGGTGAGGAGCAGTTTTGTCTTCCGCCACTCGAAACAGAGATACGGGAAAAAACTAATAAATACGATGAGGGGGGCGTATAGTTTGGACTGCGTAGCGATGAGGAATGTCATCACGACAGTCGCGATGGCGACGCCCCATCCCCAACGCCAATGACTGTCATCCTGCTCGAGTAACCGTTCAATTCGCTTTTCTTTCGTCAGCATATGTACTCCTTTCGTAAGATCGATAGTGCTTCGTCACCTCATCCCGTGTCGGTTGATCCGGGTCGGCATGTCGTAATTGCCGGACGGTCTGATAGTGGATCCATGCTAACATGACGATGCCTAGAACAATGATGCCCAGTACGATGAAACCTAGACCGATTGATGAAACCTCAAGGCGACTGAGAAGGACCATTCCTGTGATCGCTCCGATCCAGTAAGAGTAGAGGCGGTACAAACGCTTCGTGAGTGACTTGGCTTTTCCGGACGTCATGGTTTGCAACTGTTTACTTTCTTGACGTGTTAGATAAATGAGTCCAGTCGCTGCTAGCGTCGACCCAATTCCCCATATCCACCATGTGTCAAAACCGAGCACGAAACTGTTGCAGACAACGAGGACCGCTGTAAGCCAGATGCTCGTATTTTGATGCATTTTCCGATATGCCCCGATATATTGAATTCGTTCTTGTTTCGTCATGACTCTTTACGACCTTTCCTTGAAAAATCATCTAACGCATGTTTCAAACGTTCCCGGTTTGTCCGAGTCCATTCACCCGATGTGACGTGGTGCTCGTCAAGCGCGGACTGTTTTCGGTCAATCCAGCGTGGAATCAATATGAGACACGGTCCGCCGATGAGGAGCGTCCAACTTATCCACGGTAAGATATTGATTCCATTAAAATGCATAGCAATCAAAATCATGAACCATATTAAACTGATCAACATGACAGCAAAATCGATTCGCAATAGACGATGATAGCGTGTCGAGGGATTGAAGGATTGCTGCAGTTTCATCTTGTTCCATTCAAGCCATGTCGTATAGAGAAGCGCGGCACCGGGTAAAAGAATGCTATACGGACTCCATATCGAAAGAAAATAGATGGATACGCCCAGCATGACTACACTCACGATGATGTTGAGACGGGTGAATCGTTTCTCAAACTGTTCAATTCGTTGAAGTCGTTCCGCTTTATCCACGGTGTCACCTCAATCTTTCACGAAGTCGAGTTTGATTTCGTGACGCATCGGCTGCTCCACGTCATACTCAGGAATCTGTCGGTCGAGCTTTTTCTGTGCGACTTGCAATAAGATAACCCCGCCCAAGAATACAACGAAGAGCGACCATTCCGGCCAATTGATCAAGACGATGAATGGGAAGAGAATCGCCAACAAGACGAGTAGCCCCATTTCTGATACATACTGCCAATCGATGATCCGTTTGGCTTGTTCCACATTCGTCAACTTTCTGACGAAGCGACGCTCTCGTCCGATTGCGAACAACATACCCGCTAATGTGATCCCTAATGGCATGATATATCTTGACGCACCGTCTGACTGGAGTGCCAGAAAGACGAACATCCCGGTCAGACCTGCCAGCCCCATTCTCCAAAAAAGCCAACGCTGCTGATAACGATAAATCGTATTGATTCGTTCTTGTTTATTCATCTCATTCATCCTTTCAGAATCGTCGAATCTCGCGACGTGTCGGTTGTTCCGGGTCGAGCCAGCGGATTTGTTGATCAAGCTTCTCTTGCGCCCATAAGATGTAAAGCAATGCCCCACCGATGAGGACCACAGGAATCCAAGACCAGTCTATGATTCGGATGGCTAGCGGATTTACGAGTCCGAGCAATGCGATAAAGAGGAAGTCCAGGTGATACTGCAGTGTCACGACACGTTTCACCTGTTCCTGGTCCGACAATTGACTGATTGCCTCTGCTTCATTCGAAAAAAAGTAACGCGTCGCAAGTAACACCCCGCCGATGATGGCGAACCCGATCCAGATGTTCCCGTCAGTTCGCATGAGGAAGTAAACTGCAAGACCTGCCGGAAGCGCTAAAAGTAAGCGTTGCAGGAGTCGCTTTCGATTTGATTGTTTGATTGTATGTAGTCGTTCTTGTTTATTCATCTCGTTCACCTCTTATTTTCACTATACGGGATGAGCATGAGAAAAGTTCCGTTATTTTACATTTTCGTACCAAAGTCATGTTTCTTGACGATATGACTGTCTCGGCTTATAGTTTAGTTAACTTAACTATATCTTAAAGAATGAAAGTAAGAGGTTATCAACATGAGTTTATTAAGCAATTCCCGATTTGTGTTTACCTGGTTATCCGGGATGACGCTCACGCTCGGGTTTTCAATTTTCTTCTTGAGCGTCTCGTGGTTGACAATCGATGTGTTGAAGCAACCAGCACTTCTCGGGATTATCTTGACTGCGGTCTCGTTGCCGCGTGTCGTCATGATGGTGTTCGGTGGTGTGTTCGCCGATCGGTTCCAAAAGAGTCGCTTGTTATGTTTAACGAATATCGGGCAAGGCGTGTTGATGTTAATTGTCGTCTCGCTCCATTTTGCTGATGCGTATTCGGTGACAGCCCTCTTGATCATCTCCGTATTGTTTGGTCTTTTAGACGGCATGTCTTACCCAGCGCTGTCATCACTTATGCCTTCAATCGTATCAGGTCAACAGTTACAACGTGCGAACTCCCTCTTCCAAGGGTCGCTCGAGCTGATGTTCGTCATCGGTCCGTTCCTAGCAGGGATCCTACTGACGTGGGGAAGTTTTGGTCTCAGTTTCGGCACGTCGGCTATGTTGATTTTTCTCTCCGCAATCTTGATTATGCCAAAGCTGATTCAAGACAACATTCCCGAAGTTGCTCCACTCGCACCAAAAGATGTGCTCGTCGATTTGAAAGAGGGCATTCGTTACGTATCGCAAACTCCAGTGTTACGCAGTGGGACGTTCGCCATTGCCATCGTCAACTTGTTCGTCATGGGACCGCTCATCATGAGTATCCCGATTCTCGTTGGCGCGGTCGGAGGGACGGCTTTTGATTTAAGTATCATCGAAGGCGGGCTCGCTGTCGGAACGTTCGTCGCAAGCTTCCTGATTCTATTGTTACGGTCGGTTCATCGTGGACGCTTCGTCTTCCGCGCCCTGTTCCTGACACTCGGTGCCTTCTTCCTCTACACGCAAGTTCAATCGATTCCGCTTCTCGCCGTCGCGGCTTCTATGAGCGGATTTATGATCATGCTCGTCTACTTGCCGACGGTCACCATCATGCAGGAACAAAGCGACCCTGACAAAATCGGGCGCGTCATGAGCATCATGTCGCTCGCCGCCTCTGGTCTTGAGCCGATTGCATTTGCCATCTTATCAGTGCTAGTCGCCTTGTCCGTCCCGATTCAAACGCTCTTATTGGCATTTGGTATAATCGGACTAGTGTGTGGTGTTCTCTTATACCTCCGGAGCGAAACGTTCCGACAGACACCGTAAAGAAAGGATGAATGACACGTTGAATGAAACACGAAAACAACAAGTCCTCACGATGTACCGCCAAATCGATGAGCTCGACTTGCTGTTCACGAAATATTTTACGGAACTGAACGAATTCGAGTTGAGTTATCAACAAGAACAGATGCTTCTTCTCTTCAAGCGCCAAGAGACGTGGACGACGACAGAGATCGCGACGAAGATGTCCATCTCCAAAAGTGCCGTCAGCCAGGTGCTCAAAGTGCTCGAACAACGTGATTTCGTCGTTCGGGAAAAAAACCCCGAGAACCTTCGGGAAAGCTTCATCCGGCTCGGTCCGAACGGTCTGGCGTACTCGAAACAAATCGATGCGATTGAAGAGCGCCTCGCCGAAGAGATGTTTTCGGTCCTCGAGGATGACGAGATGAAGATGATCAATCGCTCGCTCGCGTTGATGATTCAGAAGTTTAAATGAAAAAGACAAGTCGTCTCTAGTCGGACGATTTGTCTTTTCTTTATACCAACACTTGTACGATTCGATTTGCCGACCGCAACGCCCCTTCGATATGTCCGCCGAACTGGGCATCTGTCTCCGAACCAATCAAATGGAGTCGGTCTCCGAGTTCGATCGGACCGTAAGCCGGGAATGCCGTGAGCGGCATGAGGTCATCAGATGTCGCCGTCTCTGATTCTGTCGACCAATCCATGTAATGAAATCGCACGAAGTCATTTGCTTTCGGACCGTATAACTTCTCCAGCTGTTCGATGACACGCGTCTTCACTTGTCCTTCCCCTAACGCCGTTCGTTCATCCGGTGACAGGCGGAAGAATCCGAACAACGCACCTTGTCCGTCCATTGGCGAAGCGTCATGAATCTCTTGGAGCGGGCCGACCCAACTCATCCCAAATCCAGACAGACCTTCTTCTCGCCAAAACGGTGTCTTGTATACGATGAGCGCCTTCGCCTGAGACGCCATCCAGGTCGGGGTCGTCTTGAGCGCATTGCGTGTTGAAGCGGACAGCGTAGGTGCAATTGCTATATCTGCAACGAGACGTGGTGGAATCGCAAGAATCACGTCGTCTGTGTAATGCACCGTACCATTTTGAAATGTCAGTTGGACTCGGTCTGCCTGTCGCTCAATCGAGGTCAGGCGGTGTCCAAGTCGAACGATGTCATCGGGCAACTTCGCATGCAGAGCTTCCACCAGACTCGTCATCCCACCGACTAAACGCTTGGATAAGACGATGCTCTCTTCCGGCAACACATGTCGTTCCGGTGCGGTCGTCGTTTGACGTTCGAGCACCATGTGTCCTGTCGTATGTTGAACGAATGACTCGAGTCCAAGTCTATCCACGAGTGCAGAGATCGTTTTCTCCGTATCTGGCCAATACCACGTCGGACCGAGGTCATAGCCGTCCTTGGTGAAGATACGTCCACCAACTCGATCACGTGCCTCAAAGATTGTGACGTCATATCCTTTTTGATGAAGTTGGGTCGCAGCATAAAGTCCACTGACACCAGCTCCGTTGATGGCGATTGATTTCATTGTAAAATCTCCTTTGTCGTCCGTCTCTCCTCGATTATACTGAGTTAGATGGTGTTACATGTACAAGAAAGGACGGCATCAATTGAAAAATATGTTCTATTATCTTTTCTTACCTTATCTCGTATTGATGCGCATCCTGTACCGATTTATTCGAACAGAGGGCGGGATGACTTGGGCGGTGTGTCTCGTTTCACACTCTATATGGTTTCTTTTTTTATTCGACTTCATTCAATGGCCAATCGCAGTTGAGATTGTTATCGTCCTTTACTTAATGAGCGCTCTATACATGCCCCAGCTCTACTTTGAGACGGACGTGAAGCGAAGACGACCGAACGGTTATATCCCGATTGAGGAACGACATCGTTAAGTCCAATCTATCTCATTCAAATAGTCTAGAAGCTGTTGATTGGAAATCTCGTTCTGCATCAATAGCTTCTCCCCTTTTTCTATCCTCTGATCGCCTGGGTAGTAAAGTCTCAAAATTTTCAAGCATTCGTCTACAGTCGTCGCAAAACTCTCGTCCTTCACGTTGATGGTCAAATACCAACCTCGAATGACGCGCTTCACGATGGAGCGCTTCTCCAGATGAGAAATCTGTCCACAAAGCAATTTGGACTTAGCTGTTTCGATTGAGGAAACCAAGTCCTGATTCAACGCCTCACTCACACGAGCATCCGGCTTCATGCGCGGGAATTGAATCGAGACATCTTCCCCGTCCACACACGTACAAAGATGTCTTAGCCAAAAGCCCCATTCAAAACGATTCGCCGGATCCAGTGCCACATTCAAACGTCCAATATCATAGTCGATTTTAATGACTTCCGGATGTTGCGTTAGCAATTTCTCCGTCTGTTCCACCAATTCTGTCGCATCGACGTCCTCATGCACGAGAACCGTCAAATCTAGATCCGATTGCCCAGCAACGGCCGTCCCGCGCCCAATGCTTCCATAAAGATATATGCTGTGTAACTGTTCATCGAATGCTTCTTTCACCAATTCGATTGCTTTAAAAAGGACGATTTCAAACTCAGGCTGTACATGACGGATGGACGTTTGGTTGATGACGTATCCAGCCTCGTCCGTTCCAAGTCGGGTCGGCTTATTCATGACACACCTTGTTTGATGAACGTTTGGACATCAAGCACCTGATGAAGATGGATCTGGTCGACGATATAATAATACTTCGTATTCGATTCGGGATATGCCTCAACGATCGCTTCGCACCATTCATGGTCGAACATCTTCTCCCACGATGTACGCAGCTCTTCCTCGCTCTTTGCCTCACGGTCTTCAAACGAGAGGAACCATCGATTTAAGGCGAACACCCAATAACCTGCCTCAAGTTCTAAAACGGCCTCATCAGGTAGCTCGACGGTCAAGACGACACCCTGTTCCCCAACCTCTAAAAAACCACCACGTGCGACATTTGGTTTGGTGTCACTAAGCCAGACGGGATCATTCCCATTCAGTAACCGTTTCTTGCGCTGCTCATATTGATCAGCCAGCCAATCATAGGCAGGTCGATGATTGGCATCTTTTTCATCTTTGAGCATGCCGTAGTTCGGATCGCCGAATAAAAAGCCATTTCGCTTAGCGGCCTCCCATGCAGCTGCATGTTGATATGTATAATAGATTGCCATTCTATCGACTCCTTTCAAATCTCTGTATTCAGTGTAACGAGAATATAGGATACAATGCCAGTGACAGTCTTTCAATCTGGATGTATTTGGAAGTATAATGAAGACGTAGAAAAGGGGGCATGTCTATATGAACGTCATCATGGTTTCATTATTCGGACTCATCTTCACGATTTTGCCAATCGCGGTACTGATTATCGGTATATTGTGGATTCGTAATGTCGTTGTACGATCTGAGAAACGGGCAGACGAGCAACTCTTCATGGAACGTGAACGCTCGAAGCAGATGCAAGAATTGATCGAACGTCTCGACCACATCGAACAACAATTAGATTCGAACACAAAACGCAGCTGACGTAAGTTAGCTGCGTTTCATCTGATCACGCTTTCCATTCAAACGGTTTAAATCGAATGAGTCCGAGATTATGCCCGATTCGCCATCCCATCCCCGTTACTCGATCCAACCAATTGTTACCTCGTCCTACAAATGGCATGACCGCTCGCACTTGCGTAAGCTCGATACGATGGGTGACATACTGATAGATCAACCCGACATTTGGTTGGTCCGCGACGGACGCTTCGCACCATGCTTTGTCAAAGATACGTTCCCACGATTGACGCACGAACAGTTCGTCCGGTTCGTCTTCTCGGTCATACTCTTCTAACGTTTCATACAACGGAAAATTACTAAGCACATGATGCCAATAGGAAAACTCAGATGCTAACACCTCTTCATCGGGTATCTCAACGGTCAAGACGACACCTCGATTCCCCTCGCCAATATGTCCATCTCGTCCTAAGTCGGGGAACTCATCCCAACACCAGATTGGATAGTTCCCATTTAATGAAATACCAATACGCTTCTCGTATTGTTCGACCATCCAATCATAGGCAGGCTTGAACTCTTCCAATCCGTCTTCACTGAACAACGCATATTCTCCACTCGCTTCAAGATATCCTTTCTTCAAAGCTTGCTGCCACGCTTCTTCTCGTTGATGTGTGTAGTAGATGCCCAAAACCTTTCAATCCTTTCATCGTTCCTCTTCTGCTAGTTTAAAAGATTTCAGCAGAAGTACCACAATAAAAAAATAACCGGGTTATATTATATTACCGGTCTGAATGATACGGGTGAAGATAGATTAATCAGGGACGAGGGACGACCGTATTCCATCGATTCGTCGATGAACGTCTCTAACGTGCGCACGTTCTCCGTCACCACTTTGACAAGGTAGCTATACTGCCCGGCTAAGCGATGACACTCGATAACAGCCGGCTGTTGACGACAAAATTCACGGAACGCCTCGCACCGATGGGTGTCATAAAGAATAAAGGCAGTCATATGTTTATCCATCTTTTCGGGATTGACGACTGCCCGGTATCCTGTAATGACTCCGCGTTCTTCGAGTCGCTTCACCCGTTCGGTCGTAGCGGGCGTGGACAATCCAACCTGTCGTCCTAATTCGGTCATCGAGATTCGGGCCTGTTGTTGCATCACTTCAAGAATATGACGATCAATTTCATCCATTTGGCATTCACCTTTCAAAAATAAAGTGAAACGGTACATAATCCGTTCTTTCTTAAGTCATTCGCTGAAACTTCCATCAAACCTTTATGTATCTATATTCCACTGTTGCATACACTTGAAGTAACCAATTCAAGGGGGAAACTACATGCAAACACCAGTCATTCCATTACTCATCATCGATGTCCAACAAGCCTTTCATGATCCAAGCTGGGGAAGCCGCAACAATCCACAGTGTGAAGAGAATATCGCACGGTTAATTGAAGCGTGGGAAGCGCAAAATCAACCCATCATCTATGTACAACATGTGACACAAGTACCGACTTCACTCTTTTATTTCAAAAAAGACGGTCATTTGTTCCAAGACTTTATACAACCACGGGAACAAGATGTCATCCTGACGAAACAGGTGAATAGCGCCTTCATCGGAACGGACTTACAGGAACGACTCGAATCACTTGGTGCGACACAGATCGTCATCACCGGATTGATCACCAACCATTGTGTTGAGACGACAGCTCGGATGGCGGGTAACCTGGGCTTCAATCCAATCGTCGTATCCGATGCGACAGCAACGTTCGACCGTCAATCGATCAGCGGGACATGGATTCCCGCAGCGGTCATCCATGACGTGTCGCTCGCTAGTCTAAATGAAGAATTTGCATCGATTCAGACGACGGAAACGATGCTCCAGTTCATTCAACAAAAAGAAGTACAGCCCTTCTCATGAAGGCTGTACTTCTTTGATGTCATCCTGCTTGATCTTGAAGCGCATAAACAAACGTCAACATTCGTCCAGGTATTCTTGCCGATATCGTGTAGGACAAATCAAAGGGCAGTAAACGTATGCAAGGTTATATGTCATTCAAGTAATGGTAGATGCCCTTCTCCTTTTCTAATCTTACGTTTTTCAATCAATCTGGCCGGCTTTTCCCCGACTGTACAATCGATGTGTCACATGACATGCGTCGACTTGCTTCAATTTGTAATCAAGGCTCTCGGATGCAACGATGACAAATAAAATGAGACTACAAGCCAACAGCAATCCCGAACTGTATTCTTCTCTATACAAAATCATCGTACTCAATAGCACAAACGTTCCAATCATTCCAAGACCTAGAGCACACTCATACCAGACGAGTCGTCGATATCTCACTCTTTCGTTAAATGTCAAAAGAACATTCGTCCGAAACGCAATCTTGATACACGCTGTGATGGGAAATAAGACGATGAACCAAGTGATTTCGGCTAACTGTTGATGACCACCCCAGTAAAACAAAGCACCACTGAAGACAATCAAGAGCCCTACTTGAATCGCAAGACGGGTCGAGCGTTTTCCAGATGCGTAGAGTTGAGAAAATCGCTCAGAACTATTCATCTAGAGAATCCCCCTTCTCTATATATTCAACTATACTCAAATTATTGAATAACCATTAACTGCGAAAGAAGGAATTGAAATGTTTACTACGAAATCAGAAGTCAATGTCTACTTCAAGCTTGTCGGTGATGATTTTTCGATTGACGAAGTGACAAGGCTACTTGATTTAACCCCAACCGAATTCTATAAATTGGGCGAGACACGTGAACCTTCTAAACGTCCATCTACCTTTACCGCATGGATGATTGGTACTGGTTATCAACCTTCATTTGACGTGAACGATCAGCTAAAACAAATTATTAAAAAATTAAATGGGAAAGAACTAATATTAGACCATCTCTATCAAACATATGAAAATCTACAAGCCAAATTTGTCATCGTCATCGTGATTGAAGATGGACAGGCTCCAGCGCTAGTCATCGATACGGATACAATCCAGTTTGCTCACCGTATTCAAGCCGAGTTTGATATTGACTTGTATGCGAATCCTTACGAAGAAGATGACTTTTTTGATGAAACTTAACGCATCACTCTACATGAATTCGTTTCATCTGTCTCCAGTGCACAAACGCATTCGCAAACCAGATGACTGTCAACAGCGGGAACATGATGTTCATCCAGTTCGCACGTTCAATGTGGAACAAAGGAATCGCAAGAAAAAGAGCCAAGTTCAATATACCTGCTACGAGATACATGACGAATAGCAATCGGTGATTCGATTTCATCTTGAATCTTCCGCACTCAAAATCGGATACTTCACTGCGTTTTTCACGAGCTTGTCTTCAATCGCTTTTGACACATCGATGTCAGCAGCATGTGCGAACGTCAGGGCATAGATCAACACGTCTGCCAGTTCTTCTTCCATCTCCGTCTTTTTCGTCTCAAGCGCTTCTTCACTCGAGATCCACTGGAACACTTCAAGTAACTCACTCGCCTCGAGCGACAGCGAAAGTGCCAAGTCCTTCGGGTTATGATGAAACGCCCAGTCGCGCTCATCACGGAATTTAATGACCTCGTCCATTAATCGTTGTACTTCGTTCATACTCTTCACGTCCTCATACACAATTTTGTTCTCATTAAACATAATTCCATATTACCAAAAGATGGCACTTTAATACGCTTTTATCTGTTCACATATGCCCCTAATACGTTCTTGTGAATGACAAATAATACGGACTAAAAAAGAATCGCCTGCGAAAGGACGATCCTTTTCATATACACTCATTTACGTTTCGCCGGTGTCCAACGTTCTTGTTCACTCGACGCAGGGTAATCAATTCCGTCTGGATAGGCAATCAGTTCGATGAGTGATCCCCATGGTGCCTTCCCGTATACACCTTGGTTATCTCCATTGTCTTCGACGCCGGCTAACGGATGTGGTTTCGATAACAACTGTCCACCCGCACGTTCAAAGCGCTGAGCCGCCTCTTGCATATCGTCCACATAAATCGCGAAGTGATGTAAACCGTACGATGAAATTCCAGTCGGTTCGGTTTCTTTCACATGAGCGACTTGAAATAATTCAATCGATGGTCCCGATTTGATTTGAATCAGCCGCATATGGATAATTTGTTGTTCGTTTGGTAAGTCCAATTGCTGCTCCGCCTCTTCTCCTTGCATCGGTTCATCTTCTGGACGCTGCACGTCATAACAAATCTCAGCGTCGAACGCGTCCTTCAAAAAAGTAGTTGCCTCCTCAATAGAAGGCACTGTCATTCCGATGTGATCAATTCCTCTGTTCATGATGAGTCCCCTTCCATTGTTGACGAATCCGATCCATCCACGTCATGACATCCCGTGAATAAAGTCGCGTCTCGTCAGATTCACCAGAAATGACACGGTGCATCGCGTCGATTTCATAGCGTAATGCCTGCTCCGTCTCCCCAAGCTGAACGGTCTCGACCGAGCCATCTTTCGTATACGTGATGGTCGCCTCCGTTGCACGAGGAAACGCATTGACGGTAATGTACCCGTCTTCTCCCGCGATTACTCCTTGCTTCGGTAACTTTGTCCGCATTGCCAATGTGATGTTCACCATTTGATTTGAGCCTGTTCGAAGGATCGTACTCGATTGTTCATCAACCCCGGTCCTATAAGGTTTCATCGTCGTCAACACTTCCACTACTTCTTCATCTAAGAAACTTCTAGCGAACGATAAAGCGTACGTTCCGATATCGAGCATCGCACCCCCAGCCAATTCCGGATTGAAGAAACGATTAGACGGATCATCTTCTTTATAACTGCCGAACGTCACATGAATCATATTGACTCGTCCGATTGCACCTGCCTGCACACGCCGTCTCAACTCTTCAAAGAGTGGCATATGATAAATCGTCATCGCTTCGAGCACAACCACCCCTTGATTGTCAGCCAGACGATGAATGTTCTCGAGTTCCTCACTATTTAAAGTGATGGCTTTTTCGCAAAGGACATGCTTTCCATGAGCAATCGCTTGTTCCATCATCGAATAGTGGAGATGATGAGGCGTCGCCACATAGACGATGTCGATGTCAGGTGACGACAACATCTCGTCTAACGTCTGGTACACATGTTTCATACCATGTTCTTGCGCAAATTGTTCGGACTTTTCAACATCTCGTCCCCACACTCCGTAGGCAATCCCCTCTGATTGTGCGAGTGCTTGAGCGAATTCTGTCGCAATCGTTCCAGGTCCAATGATTCCCCATTGCTTCATTCCACTTCCCCCGTTTCTGTTGAATAGACGACTATATCCTGATTCGATGCGACGATGATGTGCGTGACGACATCTGTGAACAAGGACGTATCGACCACACCACGTACTTGAGATAGTTGGTGTTGCATCTCAATCGAATCTTTAGACGGGTGGACGACCACGTCGAGTAATCGGTTTCCGTTCACCGTCACTAGTGCTCCATCACTGTTCAAACTTTGACGAACTTGTAGAGATTCCACCCATGGGAGCTCTTGGACTTTCTCGCTAACATAGGTAAATGCTTGTGGAAGAATTTCTAAGACAACCGGATGATCGAACGTCAATCGTTCCACAAATTTAGAGTCATCCACCAGTAATACATATCGCTTCGCCATCGTCGCGATGAGTTTTTCTTCTGTATGAATCCCACCCCCGCTTTTCAGGGCGTGGTGTCGAGCATCGACTTGGTCACAACCGTCAAAGGCAAGGTCGATCAGCGAGACATCCCCTGTCTCGACAACCCGAAGTCCTTTTTCCAAACAAGCGCGTCGTGTCACAAATGAAGGTGTCACGATTGTCACGTCCAGTTGATTCGCATGAATCCTATTAATTAGGTGTTGAATCGTACTGCCACCCCCAAGACCGATTGTCATCCCTGACTCAATCCAAGGGAGCGCTGCTTCCGCACACTTCTCTTTTACATCCATCCGTTCATTCCCCCTGTAACAGTTGTTGGGCTGTACGATCGGTTGTCACGATGACATCAATTAACTGATGCTCGGCGGCGACTCGAATCGCATCTACTTTCTCACTTCCATAGGCTACTCCGATTTTAAGTGGGACCTTTGCGAGCTGTTGGTGCTCGATATGGACCGTCCTATCTGATAAGGACGTCGTCATGAGTTCCCCTTTTTGATTATAAAAATTCGAACAAATATCCCCGACGATTTGGAGGTCGTTCATTTCCTCGGTGAACGTCTGGCCATAGAAGGCCAACCAGTTGGTTTCTTGGTTCAGTTGGGATGACCCAATCCCAAAGAGAGCAATGTTCATCCGACCCCAAAGCTCCACGACTTCTTGAGCATGTGTCGACTGGGTTAATGCTTGCTTGATAGCGGCATTCGGTAAAATAGCAGGAACATCGATTAATTTAGAACGTCCACGCCATTTTCGTGAGGCTTCATACGCTAACGTGTTCGCATGAAAACGACTTTCGAGCTTTCCGTCCGGCCCACCGATGAGTGGCACACATTGGATACTCGAATATGCTTCTTTCGGCGTGAGTGCTTCCACAACGGCTGCCAGTGCGGTTCCCCATGAAAAGCCAATCACATCACTGTCAGTGATGATTGTCCCGATATATGTTGCGCACGCTTCCCCCATACGCTGTAACGTCTCTTCGCGTTGTCCTGACTTTTCAGGTACAAGGATGACATGTTTTAGACCGAACCGCTCTTTCAGTTGGGCTGCCACGTCAATTGATTGAAAGCGATCGTAATCAATTTGGAACTTCACAATTCCTAATTCCCGAATGCGTTTTAACATGCGACTAACCGTGGCCCGATTGACATCGAGCGCCTCTGCAATCTGGTGTTGTGTTTGATTCTGTTCGTAATACAAGTGTGCTACTTCGTAAAGCCTCTTCAGTTCTTCTGACATACAGCCACACCCCTTTGCACAAATGTACACCTAAATGAACATTTGTGCAAATCAGGATATGTTTGATTTAAAGAAGACACAAAAAACGCGTCACGATCGATATCGTGACGCGGGTTTCGTATTCAAACGATTTATGGAAAAGGTTCATTCTCGTCGCTTAGTCGGATTCGAAATAAAAGAAATGGAACAAACAGAAGACTTAAATAGCCTAATGTAAACAGCCGTTGCGTTTCACCAGAAATATATTGCGTGTGTCCACAGTTCGGACACGCTTTTCCGTCTTTTGAGAATCCGAGTGACCATACCTCTTTCGCTTTCCACTTATACTGACAATTCGTGCAACGTGATACCATCGAAATCTCCCCCTTTCTCACTCATTACGAACAAAGGGGAAGGAAGTTTCGATTTTCAACATTTTCATATTCCTTGGGTATATCTATTATGGAGATTGACGATTTTGACTCATTCGCGCAATGAGTTGGACCAATTAATATCCTCAATCTAAATAACTCATTCACGAAGCAAACGTCCACCGTCATTCCAGTGTCCGTACATTTCATTTGCTCTCGTCTTCTCAATCAATTTATTGAGACGTTTCGTATACAACTCACGGTCTTGACGAACGCTTTGAATCGTATCAATTCGAATACGGCGATATAGTTCGGGAAAAGTCATGAAGTTCGCATACACTTGAGGATCTTCCTGTAATCGCAATATGATTTCTGAATCAACGACAAACGACGTAACGCGCATATCAGGAAGAACGCTTAATCCTCGTTCTTGCATAAGTCCGAGTCTTATCAAACGTCTTACCCTCTCTTTGTTTAGCTCCGTCCAATTACTCTTTTGTCGTCTGGGTGAAAAACGTTGGGCGAATTCTCCCTCTGCTGTCTTCTTTGCAATCCCATCAATCCACCCGAAACATAACGCCTCTTCCACAGCATCGAGATAGAGTAATCCGTCCCCACTATTCTTTCGGCTGAGAATGACCCAACAAAAAGATTCATCATTCGCATGTTCATGAAGCCATTCTCGAAATTCACTTCGCTGTTTAAAGCGTAATACTTTGTCGATTTCCATAACGCTTGTCCTCTCTTCTATTTTCTTCATTATCCTATCTGTACGAGAAATAGAAAACTCTATCTAAGAAGCACAAAAAAACCACCCACCAGCTTTCGCTGATGAATGGTTCCTGTGAAGACGTATAACTTACATCATGCCGCCCATTCCACCCATGCCGCCCATGTCAGGCATTGCAGGAGCGTCTTTTTCTGGCTTGTCTGCGATGACGGCCTCTGTTGTGAGGAACATCGCTGAGACAGATGCTGCGTTTTGGAGTGCTGAACGCGTCACTTTCGCCGGATCGACGATACCGTGTGCAATCATGTCGACGTATTCGCCAGTTGCCGCGTTGTAGCCGACACCGACTGACTCGTTCTTGAGTTTCTCGACGATGACCGAACCTTCTTCACCCGCGTTTTCCGCGATTTGACGGACCGGTGCTTCGAGTGCACGAAGGACAAGTTTGACACCAGTTGCTTCGTCCGCTGTCACTTCTGCAAGCAACGCACGAACGGCTGGGATGACGTTGATGAGTGATGTCCCACCACCCGCAACGATTCCTTCTTCGACGGCCGCACGTGTCGCGTTGAGCGCGTCTTCGATGCGGAGTTTACGCTCTTTGAGCTCTGTCTCCGTAGCTGCACCGACTTTCACGACGGCTACACCACCTGCGAGTTTCGCGAGACGCTCTTGGAGTTTTTCACGATCGAAGTCAGACGTTGTCTCTTCGATTTGGTTACGAATCGTTTGAACGCGTGCTTTGATCGTTTCTTCGTTCCCTGCACCTTCAACGACAGTCGTTGTGTCTTTTGTGACGACGACTTTCGATGCGCGACCGAGCATGTCGAGTGATGCCGATTTGAGGTCGAGACCGAGGTCTTCTGTGATGACTTGACCACCTGTGAGTGTCGCGAGGTCTTCGAGCATCGCTTTACGACGGTCACCGAATCCTGGTGCTTTGACGGCTACCGCATTGAACGTACCACGAAGCTTGTTCAAGACGAGTGTCGCGAGGGCATCGCCTTCGATATCTTCAGCAACGATCAAGATTGGCTTCCCTTGCTGTACGACTTGCTCGAGCACTGGGATGATTTCTTGAATGTTTGAGATCTTCTTGTCTGTGATCAAGATGTACGGATTGTCGAGTGACGCTTCCATCTTGTCAGAATCTGAAATCATGTAAGGTGACAGGTATCCGCGGTCGAACTGCATCCCTTCGACGACGTCGAGTTCTGTCGTGAAGCCGCGTGATTCTTCGATCGTGATGACACCGTCGTTGCCGACGCGTTCCATCGCTTCTGCGATCAATTCGCCGACTTCTTCGTCCGCTGCCGAGATAGCCGCAACTTGTGCGATTGCTTCTTTTGACTCGATCGGTTTTGAAATCAATTTCAACTCTTCGAGTGCACGACGAACCGCTTTGTCGATTCCTTTACGAAGGATCATCGGGTTCGCGCCCGCTGTGACGTTCTTGAGCCCTTCACGAATCATCGCTTGTGCGAGGACTGTCGCTGTTGTCGTACCGTCCCCTGCGACTTCGTTCGTCTTCGACGCGACTTCAGCAACGAGTTTCGCGCCCATGTTTTCGAAGCGGTCTTCGAGTTCGATTTCTTTCGCGATTGTCACACCATCGTTTGTGATGAGTGGTGAACCGAATTTCTTCTCAAGGACGACGTTACGTCCTTTTGGTCCAATCGTTACTTTGACTGCGTCAGCGAGTGCGTCGACGCCGCGAAGCATCGCATGACGTGCATCTTCTGAGAATTTGATATCTTTTGCCATCGTTCATTTCCCCCTAAAAAAGTTTTTGAATAATGGTGCTTAGCCTACGATTGCGAGAATGTCGCTCTCGCGAACGATTAAGTACTCTTTTCCATCATGCTTCACTTCGGTACCTGCGTACTTCGAGTAGATGACCAAATCATTTTCTTTCACGTCGAGAGCGATACGCTCGCCTTGGTCTGTCACACGGCCCGTTCCGACTGCGATGACTTTCCCTTGTTGCGGCTTTTCTTTCGCCGTATCAGGAAGCACGATGCCCCCGATCGTCTTTTCTTCTTTCTCCACGACTTCGATGATGACACGATCGCCTAGTGGTTTTAACATGGAAAAACCCTCCTCCGAATATGAATGATGTAATGTGTATCGTAAGGTTTTAGCACTCAGTTAAAAGGAGTGCTAACATTGATAAGTGTAGTATGCAACGATTAAAAAATCAAGTGGGGAACATCAAAAAATGCTCTCACTCGCGGTCAAGAGAACTTATTTGTTACAATGAGAAAAAGGTAGGTTCATTCTTAAAATTAAGGACGTGTTGAATTGGCTACATTAAACTCAAACCAATCGATAAATACCCGTTTTTCGATGGCGCCTAACATTCGTCTCCGGCACCTCACCCCGATTTTATTATATGCGTTCGTCCAACTGTTCCCGCTCGTCATCCGTGAAGTACGACCGGAATGGTTAACCGAAACGTTCATCGGGCTCTGGATGGCCATCGGGTTTACCGTGACGATTGTATTGTCGTTATTACTCATTTGGCCGGACTTGAAGCAATATAAGGCACAAGGTGTTCAATCTAACTTGAATGACACGGTAAAATGGATCGGACTCGGGATTTTGATGCAATATGGGCTCGTCATCGTCGCGAATTTGATTGAAACAGCCATTTCAGGCGAACTTGTCGAATCGATGAATACACAAACCATCGCCGATATGGTGGAAGTCATCCCACTCATGATTTTGCCTGTCATTTTGCTCGGACCGATTATCGAAGAGATTCTCTTCCGTCATATTTTGTTCGGGAACTTGAACGTGCGCTTCGGATTCTGGATTGCCTTCGCGGTCAGTTCGATCCTATTCGCGCTCATCCATCAAGACAATCGCTTCCTCGTCTATATCGCGATGAGCTTTGCGTTCTCATACGCTTATGCGAAGACGAGACGCTTGATCGTCCCAATCGCGATTCATGCGTTCAACAACGCGCTCGTGATGCTCGTACTATTTTTAATGTAGAAATGAGGTGGCAGTTATGCCGCGACAATTAAAAGTGATGATGCTCTTCAGTCTTTCGTTCGGTGTGTTGTTCACCGTCCTCGCGTACTTCTCGGTACAAGAGTATGGGTTCAGCTTCTGGACATACTTCATCATCGCCGTCGCCGCTTACGACTTTTTCAAAGTGTATCAAATCTTGGCACTCGCTCGAAAAGTCAAAAAAGAAGGCACGGACAAATCCGCATAATGAAACCCCGAGTCTTACGAGCTCGGGGTTTTTCTTATCGTTGCAACTTTCGATTGCTCTTGTATTACTTCTTGATAGACACTTCGAATGAGCAGTCCACGCAGACCAAACGATACACCTAATACGATATAAATGGCATCGATCAGTAGGATTTGTGGTTCATCCAAGAAGAAATTGATGACCACTCCAATGACCAGCAAACCGTAAATCATGATGTTCATGAGTGTCGCATCGACTTGTCTCATGATTCTCTTGCTCACCTTTTCCTCAAGCTTTTCAATTTCTTCGTGTCGATAGCCGTAGATGGTGAATCCTAGACCCACGATTGTGATGCTAAGAAACACACCATCCCATAGCGCGAATAAAAACAGTCCTACAAAAAAGATCATGAACCCAATGAGTAACTTCTTACGCACCATACCCCTCCTTACGACGGAATCCATAGTTTTGCAAAATCAAAATAGCCGAACAAGTCGACACAGACATCCTTCAACTCGACCGGGAACGGAATCGTCCGCTCCTCATTATAGAGCGGGATGAAGTACGACTTTTCTTTCAACTCGCGTTCGATTTCCCGGTGAAGGGGTAACCAGTCCTCAAACGGCAAGTCATCGTACCGTTCAATACGTTCCGCGATTTCCTCCATGTAAGGCAATACTTTATGTGGCGGCGAGTATTCGTTCGTCATGAACTGTTCAAAGCCGAGCGTCACGTTCCGTTCGAACACTTCCCCGTGAACGACCAAATCGACATATTCATAATACGATTTGTCATGAATCGAATCTTTGAAACTGATGGGCACGAACTCATAGGCAATCCCGTGACGCGTCAACATCTCGGCAATCCAATCGGTCGTATCGTTCGTGTAGTCTGTCTGTTTGATCCGTATCGGACGATCGAGCGTGACAGGTGGCCCTTCTGGAACATCATACGTCTCACTCAGCAAGCCGAGAAACCCTTGATCGTTCGGCGTTCTTCGCTCATGCAACGTCCCGATTTCCGGTCGAATCTCCGCAATCAACCGATGCATGTAATGGCGCGCCTCTTCGTGTGCGAACACACTATTCGGATGACTGTTCAAGATGACAAGCCCGAACCCAGACGGTGTCGAGATGTGTCCGGTTTCTTTGGAATCCCTTGATGAGATGCGATACGTCGGATCATATCCGTCTGGCACTTTGATGAACTCGACCCGATCTAAAAGTGCTCGGACCCCAAAATAATTCTCGAAGGCGAGAAGAACCGTCTTCTCCTTGTCATGGCGATCCAATTGAAACGGTCCCGTCCCGACACTTCCTTTGGCGACACTCGTATGAATCATCGACAGTTTCGGGATGTACGAATTTCGACGCCTGTCGAGCGTGACATCGACACGATACGTTCCGTTCGATGCGATATGCCGGACGTGCCGATACATATACCGATACGCATCCGACTGAACGAGCATACGCAGACTTTTCGTCACATCTTTACTCGTCATGAGCGACCCGTCATGGAAACGGACCCCTTTCCGAAGAAACAAGACGAGCGTACTTCCTTGCCATTCGTAATGATGAGCAAGCTCCCCTGTGACCTCACCGGACGCATCAATCATAAAGAGACGATTGAATACGTTTTGGACGAGGTGGGCGCTGTGGATGTCAGCCGCCTCGAGTGGATGTGTCGTTAAAAAGTGACGACGGCGCGGAATGATGAGCGCATCGCTCGATGTCTGGACATATCCGAACTTCTTCTCAAGTTGGCGCATAAACCGCCCTGCCTGTGCAGGCGACCAGTCCCACTCCAACTGACTCGTCACCGCTTCGACCGACTCTTTCTCCATGCGTTCGAGTAGCTGTTTCGCCAAATCGCGCTCAACGTGTCGCAGCCATTCGAGTCGCGTCAAGTTTCCCCGTCCGCGTCCGCTCGTATACGTGAGCCATCCTTCTTCCTGCCACCGTGCCAAATGGCGCTTCGTTTGTTTCGGGCTTAAATGAATCGCTTCCGCCATATCGGAAATCGTGTACGCCCCATCCCGACACTCTTTCCATAATCGAAATAAATACGCATCCACCTCGCATTCCCCCTTAAAAGTGGACATCCTTTACCCATGTCGTCCATTTTTCAAATCCATTGTCTTGTTTATCATACAGGTACAGAATGGAAGGTGACAAGATGAAATGGAAAGATATACCTAAACCAATAAAAGTTCGACTCGTAACCTCATTTTTCAATCGTTCGGTCTCATTCGCAATCATGCCGTTCATGGCACTTCTCTTTGTCAAAGCATTTAACGAATGGATCGCGGGCGTCTTCTTAGTCTCGCTCGTTTGTCTCGGATATGTGATTGGGTTGATTGGAGGATACCTCGCTGATAAATTTTCACGGAAGAGACTCCTCGTGTTGACGGCAAGTCTCACAGCATCGATGTTTCTCGTCATGACGCTCAGTCTTCAATTTGACCAGATGATTGTCTTCATGATCGCCTACACGATTTTCACGGTCACGAACAACCTTGGACGTCCGGCGATGAGCGCCATCATCATCGATGCGACAACGCCTGAGAATCGAAAAGCCGTGTATGCGCTCGATTACTGGTTAATCAACTTATCGATCACGATTGGGACGGCGCTCGGAGGCTGGCTCTATGTCAGTAACCAGCTGTTACTGTTTTGGATTTTGACGTTCACGTCGAGCATGTTGCCGATTGCGTACGCCATTTTTCTCGAAGACACGAAGCGGACGTGGACCTCACAGAAGCTCCGCCTCGTCTTCGTCGACGTATTCCAAAGTTATCAAATCGCCTGGCGTGACCGCCCGTTCGTCAAAGTCGTCTTCGGCTCAATGTGTATCCTCGCTGCCGAGTTCTCGATGGGTAGTTATGTCGCGGTAAGGCTCGCCGATTCGTTCGAACCGCTCTCGCTTGAAGACTGGACAATCAACGGGGTGCGGATGATGAGTCTCATTCAAATCGAGAACACGCTCATCGTCGTCGCATTGACGTTCTTCATCCAACGTCTCGCCTCACGTTTCTCAAACAAGCATACGCTCCTCGGTGGGCTCGCGTTGTACACAATCGGATACGCCGTCATCACGAGCGCGAACTCGATGATGCTTCTCCTCGGTTTCATGCTCATCGCTACGTTCGGCGAATTGTTGTACTCGCCAGTATTGAATACGGAGAAGGCGAACATGATGCCAGAAGACCGACGTGGTGCGTACTCGGCATTTGCGGGAACCTCATTTGCTGGTGCCGATTTCTTATCACGCTCGACGATCTTGATTGGTTCACTTCTCACCCCGTTCATGATGAGCGTCTACATCGGACTGTTGGTCAGCTTCGGCTGTTTCCTCGTCTATAGCGGCATCTATGTAAAAGAAAAGCTCGTCCTACGACGAGCGGCGTCCTAAATCAAAACCATCCCTTCTCAATAGAACGGATGGTTTTTTGTTGAGTGACATGACAAGCGTGATTGTTCGCACCACATCATAATCCAATCACTGCCACGGTCAATCCACCGTAGACGAATCCGAGGACAATCGCACTGATGGCCATTCGTTTATATTGTGGATATTGATACAACGCAATCGCACCGCCGACGACGTGTACGAACGCGACGATGAACGTCAAAATCGGAAAAAGCATAGAGAACCTCTTTTCTTTTTAGGAAATCATGGAAACAAATCCATTTTCCGATATACTAGAATCCGAACTTATTATAACAATAATGAATAGGGAGTTGAAATCCGATGAATGTTTCACGTATGGATTTGACGACGGAAGAAATGCAACTCGTCAACAGCGAAGTCGAGAAGCGGAAACGCAGCTTACTCGTTGCGTACTTACTTTGGTTTTTCGTCGGTGCACTCGGTGCACATCGCTTTTATTTCAAAAAGATTGGGTCAGGGATCGCCATGGTCCTCCTCGTCGTCTTGACGCTCGGTTTCGGTGCCATCATTACAGGAATTTGGGCACTCGTCGATGCGTTCCTCATGCCAGGTTGGCAACAGCGCGAAGTCGAACAAATCGAACGTGAGACGATTGAACTGCTCCAAACACGCTCTGACCGCTACACAGGATTCTAATCAAAAAAGACGATCGAGGCATCTCGCCCCGATCGTCTTTTAGTGTTCATTTAAGTAGAATGCAAAATCTCGTGTCTTCCGTTCTTTCACCGCGTAATGAATCCACAGCCACGCCAACCCTTCTAGTTCACGAGCAAGCTTCAACCCATGGAGCGGATGCGTATCGAAGCCGATCTTGTTCGATAGCTCGACAACAAGCCGCACCGCTTCTTCATCATCTCCTGCGACAAACATGACAGAACCATCCGGATTACCTAAATTCTCGACGCCCGTCTGGTTAAACGCTTTGACAACTTTCGTATCGGGAACGAGTCGCTGCAAATACTCCGCGCCCGACACCCCGTCCGGTCGCTCGACTTCGTTAAACTCGATGGCGATCGGATTCGTCACATCAATCACTACTTTTCCATCCAGTCCGTCGAGTGTCGGCAATAGATCGACCGCTGCCGCAAATGGCGTACAGAGCAGGAGCACATCACTCGCTGAGGCGACTTCTTGTAACGTCAACGTTCCTTCCCGCTCCGTACGTGTTCCATACAACACCTCATAACCGGCCTGTTCGAACTGTTCCCCGAGCGTGCGTCCGACCTTCCCGGCACCTAAGATTCCGAGTTTCATGGCTCACAACTCCTCGTCTGTCCGCGTGACCGTTCCTCCATACTCTTCTGCGAGTCCGTCTAAAATCGATGGGTCGAATTCTTCCCCGATGGCCATGACTCCGGTCTGACCTGGTTCGATGTTACCGACCGTCCGTTTGAATGTATCTTGAATACCTTGCATATGCTTCACGTCTTTTGTGCCGCCGATGAGACCACCTGTGAGTGTTCCGAATAAAATTCCGAACGGTCCACCGAGGATTCCAACCGCCATCCCGATGAGCGCACCTTTCGTCGACTTGTTGACCGGTGCGAGTTGCGCCGCATCCTCGAACGAGAACGCCCCGTTTTCTTCACGCTTGATGATGACCAATTGTTCGAATCCGACGAGTCCATCCGAATGGTACTTTTTCAGCTTACTGAACGCCTGATACGAGATGGCTTCTTCCGGGAATGTGAACGTGACGATGTGATACGGTTGTTTTTCCTTTTTAGCCATGAAAAATTCCTCCTTTAAGGTAGAAAACATGACGAGCACGTACTCTACTCTTTTTCCCTGCTTTCCCGTAAAAAAACCTAGTCCGTAGACTAGGTTTAGGTCGGTCGTTTTTCATTCAACTCGTAGTGCGAATACGGTACACAGAGCGGTGTCCCGTATAACGGATCTTCTGTCACCACGACTTTTAAACCAAACACGTCTTTCATGAACGTCTCGTCGACAACGTCGTTCGGACTGCCTTCGCGATACACGTTACCACCGGCGAGGGCGATGACATGATCGGCATAGCGACAGGCGAGATGGAGATCATGGAGTACCATGATAATCGTTTTGCCTTCTAATCGGTTCAAACGATACATCAAATCCAAAATCTCAATTTGGTGCGACATATCTAAATATGTCGTCGGTTCATCAAGCAAAATCGTCTCCGACTCTTGGGCGAGTGCCAACGCGATCCATACCCGTTGCTTTTGTCCACCTGAAAGATTGCTGACAAGCGTGTCACGGAGCGAAACCGTATCCGTGAAGGCGAGCGCCCTCTCCACGGCTCGTTCATCATCTTCTGAGTATCGTTTGAAGAACGTCTGATATGGATAACGACCGAAGCGGACAAGCTGTTCGACGGTCAATCCATCCGGTGCCACGTTCACTTGTGGCATGAACGCCATGAGCCGAGCCGCCTCTTTGGCGCGATACGAATTAAGCGGTTTTTCCCGAAATGTGATTTCTCCGCCCAGTGCATCCCGCTGTCGTGCGAGCGTCGAGAGAAGCGTCGACTTCCCGCAGCCATTCGCCCCGAGAAGGACGGTGATTTTTCCATGGGGAATGGAAAACGACAAATGATCGAGTACCGTCTTCTGTTCATATCCGATGGTCACTTCTTTTAAATCAAATGTGTTCATCTCATGCTTCCTTTCATCATCCGTCGAAGTAAATAGAAGAAATACGGTGCTCCGATGACGGCTGTCATCACGCCGGTCCGTAACTCGTACGGATAAAAAATGGTTCGTGCGAGTACATCCGCCAACATCACAATCGTCGCCCCAACGAGAAGCGTTGCCCATACGTAAGGGAGCTTCAATCCTTGACGAGCGATATGAGGTGCCATCAACCCGACAAATCCAATCGCGCCGACAAAAGCGACACCAATTCCGGCGAGTAAACACGATAACAATAGCGTGCCACGCTGAATCCCGCGAACCGGAACACCGATACTTGTCGCCGTCGCCTCACTGATGTGTAGCGGACGCACGTGACGTTCAATCAAAAAAGCAGCCAATAAAAAGAGGAGTACGAACGGCACCATGATCTTCAATTGATTCCACGTCGCAGCGTACACGGTACCAGTGAGCCATTGCTGAATATCATTCTTCCGGTAGACGTTCGAAGCGAGCATCATGAACTGAACAATCCCTTGCGAGAAAATGCTGATTCCGATTCCGACGAGTGCAAGACGGACCGGTTGAACTCCACGTTTTAATAAATAGAAGAGGAACATCCCAACAACAATCGCCCCGAGGAATGAGGCGATCGGGATATAGGCGAGCGGGACCGACAGTTGATTCGTTCGCTCATCCGTGAAAACTGTAAAAAACGTGGCCGTCGCGACTCCTGCGCCACCGACAATCCCGAAAATCTCCGGGGATGCCAATTCATTTTTGATTGTCAGTTGTAACAAATGTCCACTGACGGCGAGACTCGCCCCGGCAGTCATTGCCATCAACACGCGGGGCATCCGGAACTCAAAGACGACGAGCTGTTCGAACGCATCTCCTGCCCCGACGAACAAGGCAGCGAGTGAAACTGGACTGAGGAACGTGTCACCGATGGCGAGCCCGAAATAAATCGATAGGAGTAATCCGACGATGAGTAGAAGCGCCAACTCGATTTCACGCTTTCGGAGCGTGAACGAGACGGGACCTTTTCGAAAGCGGTATGTTTTCATGATTTAAAGACTCCTTGTCTGACACTGACGAGATAGATGAAGAATGCCCCACCGACGACCGCGAGCACGACGCCCACCGTCACTTCGCGTGGGAACAGGATGACGCGTCCTAAAATATCAGCCGAAAGCAACAGAACGCTTCCGATGAGTGCACTTCCTGCGAGACGAGCGAAAAAGGCCGTGCCGAACAAATATTTCGCCAAATGGGGTGCGAGCAGACCGACAAATGCAATCGGCCCAGCGAGCGCCACTCCGAATGCGGAGAGCACGACGGCAAGCGTCACCGCAACAAACTTGATGACACCGACGTTTTGTCCAAGCGAACGCGCCACTTGGTCTCCGAGCGATAACGTCTCGAGTTCTTTACTGAGCAAGAGCACGAGCACGACTGCACCCATCATCCACGGTAACAAGGTTTCGACGAGCATGAGTGACCGCCCGGCGACCGATCCGGTCAACCAGAACAATACCTCATCGAGTGCGCCTTCCTCATAAGCGATAATCGACTGAGTGAATGAGCTAAATAAAGCCGCTAGTGATGCACCAGCAAGTGTCATATACATGACGTTTCCACCGTTCGCACTGAGCAGATATACAATCACACCAGCGATAAACGCTCCGATGAGCGAGGCTGTCGTGAATGAGGCGATACTGCTGAACCCAAAAAGGGTCACAAGCACGATGGCCAAACTCGCACCTGCGTTCACGGCCAAGATATCGGGGGATGCGAGCGGGTTACGCGTCACGAGTTGAAAGATGAGACCGGCAAGACCGAGCACACTGCCAACGAGTAACGCCACGATTGTACGTGGGATGCGATTGTCTGCCAATGCAATCATCGCCTGTGATGAACCGTTCGCTTGAAATGTCATCACATCTTCATGACTGACTACGATGACACCGACACGTAAGCTGACATAACTTAAAATTGGTAGGCAAATGATCAAGAAGAGTAATTTGATCCAAGGTTTTTTCATGTCCTCACTTCTTTCCTTTCCTACCATAGCAAATATTACGTTCCAGAAAAAGGGGTTGACAGTGAGAATCATTATCATTTATAGTCAGGTAGGAAAATCACTTACATAGAGGAGAATTTTAAATGAAAAAGTGGATGCTTGCGTTACTTACGCTTTGCTTAACTGTCGTCCTCGCCGCTTGCGGTGGATCAGACGATACAGATAACGATACAAGTTCAGATGCGGCGACGCGCTCGATCGAGCACGCAATGGGAACGGCCGACGTACCTGAAAATCCGGAACGCATCGTTGTTTTGACGAATGAAGGGACAGAGGCCCTTCTCGCCCTTGGCGTCAAACCGGTCGGAGCCGTCAAATCTTGGAACGGTGACCCGTGGTATCCACACATCGAATCCGAGATGACAGATGTCACAGAAGTCGGGACAGAAAGTGAAGTCAACTTAGAGGCCATCGCGAAACTCAAGCCAGACCTCATCATCGGAACAAAACTTCGTCAAGAGAACATCTACGACAAATTGAACGCCATTGCGCCAACAGTCATGTCAGAAACACTCAAAGGAGATTGGCAAGAAAACTTCGCCCTTTATGCGAACGCACTCAACCTTGAAGAAGAAGGAAATGAAGTGTTAGCTGCTTACGATCAGCACGTCGAAGATACGAAAGCTGAACTCGGAGACGCCGTGAACAAAGAACTCTCTGTCGTCCGCTTCCTTCCTGGCGCGTCACGTATTTACTTCACGGATAGCTTCTCGGGTGTCATCTTAGGAGATGTCGGGGTAAAACGCCCAGCTTCGCAAGATCGTACCGAGTTTGCTGAAGAAATCACGATGGAACGCATTCCAGAGATGGCTGGCGACCATATCGTCTACTTCACATACGGCGGAGCAGACGGATCAAAAACAGCAGAAGAATGGCAGTCGAACCAGTTATGGAAAGACCTCGATGCCGTCAAATCAGGTGAAGTGACAGAGGTCAGTGATGACATTTGGAACACATCAGGTGGTGTCCTTTCTGCCAACCAAGTACTTGATGAACTCGTCGACATTCTAAAATAAACAATAGCGCACCAATTGATTCGGTGCGCTTTTTCGTGAGCTCATATGGTAAAATTTTCATATCAACTCATAAGGAGATTTGCTATGCAACGTACCTTTCGAAAGTCGGCGACCGACCGTTCCATTGCCGGAGTATGTGGCGGGATTGCTGAATATGTGAATATCTCTTCTTTTGGGATTCGTCTCTTATTCGTCTTTTTGCCAGCAAACTTTCTCATTTACATCTTACTTGCCAATTTGATGAAGGATGAACCGCACTATCTATAAGAAAACGCGAAAGCTGTTAGCTTCCGCGTTTTTTTGTTAGGCATTCACTTTGTCTTTCATCGCTTCAAGCGCACCGCTGTTCAGGAAGTGCCATGGTTTGTTGTAGTGCGGTTGGAAGAAGAAGTCGACATATGCGAGCTCTTCGATCGTCATCTCGTTTTGGATCGCAAGAGAGAGCGTGTTGACCGCTTGTGTCAAATCCGCTTTCGACAACACTTGTCCTCCGACAATGCGATGCGTCTCTTTTTCGTAGACGAGTTTGAATTCAACTTTCTCTGCGGTCGGCATGAACTCCGGACGATACGCATCCTCGATGACGACACTTTCTACGTCGAGTCCGAAGAGTGTTGCCGCTTCTTCCGTTAACCCAGACGACGCGATGTTCCAGTCATAGAGTCGTAGTCCTGACGTTCCTTGTGTCCCTTGATAGCGGACACGAGGCTGCATCATGTTTTCTGCGACGAGCGTTCCCATCCGGACCGCATTCGTCGCAAGTGGGATATAGGCGTGTGTACGCGCCGGGTTGTAGTAGACGGCACAGCTGTCGCCTGCCGCAAAGATGTCCGGGTTGCTCGTGCGCATATATTCATCGACGATGATGGCACCGTTTCCGAGCATGTCGACCTGTCCTTCTAAGAGTCCTGTGTTCGGACGAAATCCGACACACAAGATGACGAGGTCCGCCTCGAATTCACCTTTGTCCGTCACGACATGTGTGACGTTTCCGCTCGTTCCACGGAATGCCTCGACCGTCTGACCAAGTTCGAGGTCGATTCCGCGACTTGTCATATCCGCTTCCAATTGATCCGTGAACGACTTGTCGAGATATTTGTTCAAGATACGGTCGGCACTGTCGATGAATGTGACATGTTTACCGTATGCTTCAAACGCCTCGACGAGTTCGACCCCGATATACCCCGCCCCGATGACGGCAATCTTCGTCGCGTCTGTCGCCCGCTCGATAATGCGTTGTGCGTGCGCATAGTTTTTACAAAGTTCGATTCCATTCATTTCGATTCCTGGGAGCGTCGGGACGATCGGCCATGAACCTGTCGTGACGATCAAGCGGTCATACGTGTCATGCACGTCTTCTCCCGTCTCGAGATTTTTGGCGTGGACCGTCTTCGCTTCGACATCGATGGATAAGACGTCATGTTTCATCCGCATTGTCGCTCCGAGTTCTTCAAGTTCACGTGGAGATGAGTAGAATAATTCTTCTGCACGTTGGACGACCCCACCGACGTGGAGCGCAATCCCACATGAGAGGAAGCTGACGTTGTCGTTCCGCTCGTAAACGGTGATGTCGAGATTGTCGTGCTTTGCGAGTAACCCTTTGACAGCTGCTGTTCCTGCGTGTGTACATCCGATGACTGCGATTTTCATATGAGTCGTCTCTCCTTTTATGTTAGACCGTACGTTTCTTTTCACATTGTGATAAATATCACATTTAATTCTTGACCTTAGTGTACTATTTCACAATATAGGATTCAATGACTATGCTCACTATTTCACGTAAAAGTGTCTAAAATTTGAACAGTATGAACTTCCAATTGAACTATAGTGTAGTGCACATAAAAAAGCATCGTCCCATTTACGGAACGATGCTTATTTCTCATTCATCTGTTTCATTAAATCCATCTGTTCTTGCACCATCGCTTCTTTCTCCCGACGCAGTACTCCTTTGTAGGCGACGCGTGAAATCGATAAACTGATTTCATATAGGAAGAAGAGTGGCAATGATACCATGAGGTGCGATGTCAAATCCGGCGGTGTGATGAATGCCGCGACTACGAATAGCGCGAAGTACGCATACTTACGAATCTTCGATAAGAAGTACGGTGTCACGACACCAATCCGGGTCAAGAACATCGTCACAACCGGCAATTGGAACAATAGACCGAACGGGATCGTCAGTTGCAACAAGAACGTGAAGTAATTGTTCGCACCGATGATTTGTTCGAGTCCGAGGTCTTGCCCGAGGTCCGTCGAGATGTCGAGGACGAGCGGGAACAACCAGTAGTAGGCGAACGCAAGACCGATCAAGAACAATCCGAAGATGATCGGGATATAGGCAAGGGTGCCTTTCCGTTCATTCGGATGCAGACCGGGTGCGACAAACGCCCACACTTGATACAGTAGGAATGGGCTCGCCGCAATCAGGCCGATGATGAGCGCCAAGTTCAAGTAAATCATGAGCGGGTCCGCGACCCCAAAGGCGTTCAGTTCGAGCCCGCGTTCGACGAGATCTTCTTGCAAGTACGCGAGCACATATTTGACACTCGGCAAAGCCATCAAAAAGAAGGCAAAGACGACAAATGCAGATAGCATCAGTCGTCTTCGCAGCTCTGTCAAGTGATCGGTAAGTTCCCGCTCTTGATCAGGTTGATGATTCATGGCTTACTGCTCTTTCTTTTCGATAGCTTTCTTGTCGTTCTCGTCGTGCTCGTTCATCATGCCGTTCGTTGCATTTTTGAACTCACGAAGCGTCTGTCCGGCCGCGCGACCAAACTCCGGTAATTTCTTCGGTCCGAAGATGATGAGCGCGATGATGGCGATGATGAATAGACTCGCCCCACCCGGAATTCCGACGACGAGTGATGATGCTAGTAATTCCATTATTGATGGACCCCCTCAGCGGTTGGATAGTGTTGCATAAAGTAAATGAGTGACTGCAGCTCAATCGACAAATCGATGTGATGAACGCGAACCGTGTCCGGTACGGTAAGTCGTGCCGGTGTGAAGTTCAAGATGCCCTTGATGCCGAAACGCACCAAGTCGTCTGCGACGGACTGCGCATAGGCAGAAGGTACCGTCAAAATCGCGACGTCAATCTTGTTTTGCTCCATAATCTGTTCCATCTCATCGACGTGATGAATTGGGACGCCTGACATCGTCGTGCCGACTTTTGTCTCGTCTGCGTCGAACCCGACGACGATATGTGTGTTATTGTTTTTAAGGAAGTTATAGTTGACGAATGCCGTCCCAAGGTGACCGACCCCGACCAAGGCGACATTCGTAATCTCGTCCTGATTCAGTGTCTTTCGGAAAAAGTCTAACAGATACTGCACGTTATAGCCATATCCCTTTTTACCGAGCGCACCGAAGTACGAGAAATCACGGCGAATCGTAGCCGAATCGACCTTGACCGCCTCACTCAGTTCTGCTGAAGAGACACGTTGTTTCCCTGACGCATGCAGGCTTTGAATAAATCGATAGTATAGTGGCAACCGTTTGGCTGTCGCTTGTGGAATCTTTGGTTCGTTTTGACTCAACGGAAAGAGCCTCCTTTTTACGACACGTTACAAACGAATCTGAATTTCATACACCTTGATTGTAAACGAATTCACATGACCACTCAACGAATATACCTAAAATCGCTGAAAAATACAGTATACTAAATAGAGAGAAAGGGGTTTTTTCACTTGATCCTACTGCAAGTCAATAACTTATCCAAATCCTTCGGCGTTGAGCCGATTTTAGAAAACGTAAAACTCGAAATCCAAGAAGGCGAACGCGTCGCCCTCGTCGGTCGTAACGGGGCCGGTAAGTCGACGCTTTTGAAGGTCATCGCTGGTGAATATAACTATGACTCTGGGGACATCATGAAGCCGAAAGACGTCACGATCGGCTATCTCGCCCAAGACTCAGGGCTAGAATCCGATGAGACCATTTGGAACGAGATGCTCACCGTCTTCACGGGCTTAATCGAGCAAGAAAAGACGCTCCGTCGCATGGAAGCAGATATGGGCTCGGAACGGATTTTAAATGACGCTGCGGCGTACGAACGTCTCCTCTCTTCTTATGATGAAGAGCAGCATACGTTCAAAGAACGTGGCGGATATCAATATGAAGCAACGATCCGCTCGGTCCTCCATGGAATGCGTTTCTATCCGGACGATTTCGAACGTCGCATCGACACACTCTCCGGTGGACAACGGACACGCCTCGCCTTGGCGAAGATGCTCCTTCAAAGTCCCGACCTACTCATCTTGGACGAGCCGACGAACCATTTGGACATCGAGACGCTCGCCTGGCTTGAGAAGTACTTGAGCGGCTATAAAGGCGCCGTCCTCATCGTCTCCCACGACCGGTACTTCCTCGACCGTGTCGTCTCGGTCGTCTATGAGCTGTCGCGTCACCGCAGCCGCCGTTTCGTCGGGAACTATACGAAGTATCTCGAGCAGAAGGCCGCCCTCTACGAACAAGAAAAGAAGCAGTTTGAGTCGCAGCAAGAAGAGATTGCCAAGATGCAGGACTTCATTCAGCGAAACATCGCTCGGGCGACAACGACGAAACGTGCGCAAAGCGTGCGGAAGCGTCTCGAGAAAGTCGACCGCCTCGATGCTCCAGATGGTGACGAGCGCAGTGCCGTCCTTTCCTTCTCCATCAAACGCCAAAGCGGAAACGATGTATTGAGCGCGAGTGACCTCGCCATCGGATATGAGGACGCAATCGCCCAACATCTTCGCTTCCAGCTACAACGCGGTGAATCGGTCGCCCTCGTCGGTCCGAACGGGGTCGGTAAGTCGACATTACTTAAAGTGTTGACGAAACAGCAAGCCGCCCTCACTGGCGAGATTCGCTACGGGACCGGCGTCGAGATCGGCTACTACGATCAGGAACAGCAAAACTTGTCCGACGCGAACCGTGTCATCGACGAGATTTGGAATGACTGGCCACTCATGCGCGAACAGGAAGTCCGGAGTCTTCTCGGACAATTCCTCTTCAGCGGCGATGATGTCATGAAGCGCGTCCACGAACTCTCTGGTGGCGAACGGGCACGTCTCACGTTGGCCAAATTAAAGCTCGAGCAGCCGAACCTGCTCATCTTAGATGAGCCGACGAATCACTTGGACCTCGACTCGAAGATGATTTTAGAGAACGCGCTCCTCGACTACCCAGGTACGATCCTCTTTGTCTCACACGACCGATACTTCATTGACCGACTCGCGACACGTGTGTTAGAAATCACGCCGAACGGCATCGACGAGTATCTCGGGGACTACTCGTATTACGTCGAGAAGAAAGAAGAACTCGAAGAACTCGCGCGTCTCGCTCGTGAAGAGACGAAGCAGGTCGTCGTGAAGAAACAGCGTGCCGACAAAGAGCAGCAACGGGAAGAGCGTCGGATCAAACAGCGCATCGAAGAGATCGAACTTGCGATTGAGCAACATGAGAACCGCCTTGATGAAATTGAACAATTGCTCTGTGAACCGGATGTTTTCAACGACTTCGCCCGCGCCCAGGAGTTGTCGACCGAATCAGACGCAGCGAAAGAATCGATCACAGCTCTCTATGCGGAATGGGAGGAACTCCATACATGATGCGTACCCGTGCCATGCGAATCGAGTTCATCCAAGCGTTCCTCACGGGACTGGCCTACATTGTGCCGACCGGAACCGAGTTCGTGTCTGAACTCATCCGAGGCGAATCGACGATCGTCCCGTCTATTCTCTTTTACTTTTTACCGGTCGTGATTGGCTTCATCATTCAGACGTGGCCAGGGATTCTACTCAGTCTTTTCAGTGGCCTTCTCATGAGCACGCTCTTCATCCGTATCGTCGTCTGGCCGGTCGATGTGACCGTTCATACGTTCTATGCGCCCGGCTCGGTGTGGGCTCACTTCTATGAAGAGACGCTCTTCATGTGGATTCTCGCCCTCCTTGTGTTTATCGTGAGCCGCATCAATACATGGCATCGCGAGAACTATCGACAGCCGAAAGCTTGAACCGTCCGTCCTCTTTTTTGCGAGAGGACGGCTTTTTGATTTATGTATAAATTTATTTATAGATTAGGCGTTTTTTCTTAATTTGTTTTTCGTTAGAGTGCGCGTTATTCTAGTCACGTACCGAAACAACGGATTATTTCTTAGGAGGAATGACAGATGAGTAAACATGTATTAATGGTCGTGACGAACGCAAAAGAAATGAAGGACGGTCACACGACTGGACTTTGGTTATCCGAATTTGGTGAGGCATACGTCGAGTTCAAACAACAAGGATATGACATCACGGTCGCTAGCCCGAACGGTGGTCAATCTCCAATCGACGCACGCAGTTTAGAAGGAGAAGTACCGGCTGACATTCAAGCGACGGCTCCTCTTCTCGAAGATACGATTGATTTGAAGACGATCACCAACTTCGATCAATTCGATGCCATCTTCATGCCAGGTGGTCACGGAACAATGTTCGACCTTCCACAAAGCGAAGCGTTGAATGTTGCCATCCGTTCGCTATTTGAAGCAGGTAAAACGGTTGCTGCCGTCTGCCACGGTCCCGCTGGTCTTGTCGGTGCGACATTGTCTGACGGGACACCACTCGTGAACGGTAAAACGATTGCGACGTTCACGGATGAAGAAGAACGTGCGACAGGTCTTGATATTTACATGCCGTTCCTACTTGAAACGCGTCTTCGTGAACTCGGTGCGAACATCGTGCTCGCAGACAACTTCACAGAAAACGTTCAAGTCGATGGAAACTTGGTAACAGGCCAAAATCCACAGTCGACGGTTGCTGTCGCAAAAGCCGTCATCAACACGTTAAACTAATCGATTCTTTCTCGTTGCCAATCGATGAAAGAGGACGACCCGCCTGTTCTCGAACAGGCGGGTTTTATAGATGAGGAGGAATGAAGATGATTACCATTTTAGCTCAGATTCAAGCGAAGCCCGGTCTCGGCTCCGCGCTTGAGACACATTTACGAAAAGTCGTCGCCCCATCACGCGCCGAGGCAGGTTGCGTCTTCTATACGTTACATCGTGTCGAAGGCAACCCGGACGCGTTCGTCTTTTACGAGAAGTGGGCCGACAAGGCGGCACTCGATGCGCATATCGCCTCACCCCACTATCAAACGTATCGCAAAGAAGCAGAAGCATTGCTTGCTCGTCGCGATGTCCAATACTTAGAAGAAATCAAGGAGGTAGACTAACCGATGGAACGTTTTCACTATCACAACCCGACTAAACTCTTATTCGGGAAAGGACAACTGCAATCACTCCGTACCGAAATTCCACAATACGGAGACCGCGTCCTTCTTTTATACGGTGGCGGGAGCATCAAAGCAAACGGACTTTATGATGAAGTGACTGCTCTTTTATCCGACATGGGAGCAACCGTCGTCGAACTCTCTGGCGTCGAACCAAATCCACGTCTGACGACAGTTCAAACAGGGATCGACTTAGTCCATGAACATCACATCGACCTCATCCTTGCTGTCGGTGGAGGTAGCGTCATCGACTGTGCGAAAGGAATCGCAGCCGGTGCAAAATATGACGGGAATCCGTGGGACATCGTGACACGACAAGTCCCCGTCACAGATGCGGTACCAATCGGGACTGTGTTGACACTTGCGGCAACTGGATCAGAAATGAACGGTGGAGCCGTCATCACAAACTGGGAGGCACAGGACAAGCGCTCGTTCGGTTCACCCCTCACTTATCCGAAATTCAGCGTGCTCGACCCAACGTACACGTTGAGTGTACCGGCGAACCAAACCGTTTACGGAATCGTCGATATCATGTCGCACGTCTTCGAACAATACTTCCATGCTTCAGAGAACGCTTTACTCCAGGAACGCTTCGGAGAATCGATTTTACGGACCATGATGGAGACGGCGCCTCGTCTCGTTGAAAACTTGAATGATTTCGACGCACGCGAAACGATGTTGTTGAATGGAACGTTCGCCTTGAACGGGACGTTATCGATGGGCGTGAAGACGGACTGGGCGACCCATATGATTGAGCATGCGGTCTCTGCCGTCTACGATATCCCGCACGGTGGCGGTCTCGCCATCCTTTTCCCGGAATGGCTTCGCTACGTTGGGAAGACACGCCCCGAGCGCATCATTCAACTCGGTGAACGCGTCTTTGGTATTGACGTGAATGGCAAGTCGGATGACGTGCTCGTCGAGGAGACGGTTCAGGCGTTACAAGACTTCTGGACATCAATCGGTGCCCCGTCACGTCTGAGTGATTATGAGATTGACGCCACACACCTCGAATTGATGGCAGAACGGGCGATGGTCGCTGAACAGATCGGCCAGTACGTCCCACTCCGTCAACAAGACGTAGCGACTATCTTAACAAATGCATTATAAAAAGTAGGGCCCACGTGGGTCCTACTTCATTTTGCCTCCTGCAACGCTTTGATGACTTGGTTGATGACGGGGTCATGCTTCGACTCGGTCCGGTGCGCGAGGTAAATAACGTTCGTCGCAAAACGCTCAGGCGACACGACTTGAACCGTTCCTCGCTCGAGTGCATGCCGAATTAAATAGTTCGGTAAGATGCTGATGCCGCACTTCGATTCGATCGCCGCAAGGATGGCATCAACGTTCGGTAAAATCATCTCCGGACGGATGTCTGGACGTTCCCCGAACTGGGTCTGATAGTAACGACGGATGATGGGAAGCTCCAATCCGTAACTGATCCACGGCTGGCGGTCCATCCAGTCTTTCAACTCGTCGGTCGGAACTTCCCAATCGTTCGGTGCCACTAATAGAAATGATTCGTCGGCAATCGGAACGTATTGGATCCCTGGCTCCTCCATCCGCTTCGTCGCAATGACGAAGTCGAGTTCCCCGTCCGCCAAACGCTTAATCAAATCCGCGGTCATTCCAAAATCTGCGATGTACTGTGCAATATCAAGCGGTAAAGCGGGTATAATCTCATGTGTGACGAACTCGGTCGGTCCACCGAACTTGAGGACCGGACGCGGTTGCTCCCCTGAGACATATTTCATCTCAAGTGACAACTCTTCGAGACGGTCGATCAACCCGACCACTTGCGTGTACAGTTCCTTCCCCGCATCCGTCGGAATCATCTGACGTGGTGCACGTGTGAAGAGGGACGTCTCGAGTTCCGATTCAAGTGCGGCGATATGTTGGCTGACAGCCGGCTGTGTTAAAAATCGGACACGCGCCGCAGCCGATACGGAACGTTGTTGGTACACGTGGATAAAACTGCGATACCATTCAAAATCAATCATCTGTGTAAACTCCTTTTGTATTCGTTACCTTCAGTATAAAAGGGAGTAAATCATAAGACAAATAACGTTTAAAGGATACATCGATAAATAAATTTATAAGGAGTGGATTGAACATGAAAGCTTTATTACTACATGAACCGAACGCATGGCAAGCGATGCAAATCGAGGAGGTCGACGCACCGACACTTCGTTCCGGCGAAGTATTGATTGAAGGGGAATACGCCGGCCTCAACCCGGTCGACTATAAAACCGCGACCAACGGCAAACCCGAATGGTCATATCCTCACGTGCTCGGGCTCGATGTTGCCGGTACGATTGCCGCTGTCGCGGATGACGTGACGAATGTACAAGTCGGTGACCGCGTCCTCTATCACGGCAACTGGAATGAATGGGGCGGATTCGCTGAATTCACTCGTGCCAAAGCACACATGGTCGTCCCGATCCCTGAATCCATCTCGTTCGCTGATGCGGTCGCGTTACCGACAGCCGGATTCACAGCATACCAAGCCATCTTTGAAAAACTCCCGATGAATGCGATCGATACGATCCTCATTCACGCCGGGGCCGGTGGCGTCGGCGGATTCGCGATTCAGCTCGCGAAGTATCTCGGGAAACGCGTCATCACGACCGCTTCAGCGCGCAACCATGACTGGGTCAAACAACTCGGAGCTGATGAGGCGATCGACTACAACACGGAAGATTGGCAACAACGGGTGATGGAACTAACGAATGGTCACGGTGTCAATGCCGTCATCGATCCCGTCGGTCGGGAGACGGCGACCGCTTCCCTTCACGTCATCGCCTATAACGGACACATCGCCCATATCGCAGGAGCCCCTGACATGAGTGTCATCAAACCGTTCACACGCGTCATCTCCTACCATGAGGTCGCGCTCAATGCAATCCATCATCAACAGGACCGCGTGAGCGAGGCGAACATCGTCCGCATCGGTACGCACATGCTCGAACTGCTTGCAGCGGGTGAGATTCGACCGATGATTCAAGAGACGATTCCATTCGCGGACATCCCGAAGAAATTGGTCGAACTGTCAGACCGACACGTCGTCGGGAAAATCGTTGCCAACTTGAAGGCATGAAAAAAGAGGTCAGCGTATCATGATACGCTGGCCTCTCTTTATAGTTAGAAGTATCGCAACGGTTGGAATCCAATCGTATGGAAGTCGAGCTTCGTCCCGTCTTCTGCAATAAAGAAGACAGCCTCGTTCGTATCAACGTCACGTGTGAACACTTTGTAGAACGTCATCGATTTTTCGTCATTCGTCACATAGCGTGCCTCATGTGTCGAGATGACTTGTGCGAACAGTTGCTGTTCATCGAGTTCCTCGATCAAAGCGTCAAACTTCGCAGCCTCTTCTTCCGTTGCCTCGCGACCTCGCTCGATTTCATAATAAGCATCGCTCGCCTTCGGCTGTACACCAAGATTGCGATCAACGACGATCACACGCTCTGGCTTTTGATCAACGACACTTGCGTAGCCATATAATGACTCAATCAGCGTGTTCTCTCCGGTCACACGACCAATGCCCTCTAATGACTCTTCTCCAGTCAACGACTTTACTCGCGTCTCTTCTGGGACAATCTCCTCTTGATAGGCGATATTGTAAGCGCGGATGATCTCTCGTACTTGTAAGAACGTCGCAACGACGAGCAATACGATAAGTCCTCCGATGATGATGCGTTTCGTCATGTCTCTATTTCCCCCTAGACTGTCATGCTCTCTTCTAAGGATAACCCAGGAACCGCATTCATCGCTAGTGTATCGCGCTTGCCGCGCACATACGCGTGATGTGCCGCAACCCCGATCATGCCAGCATTATCCCCACACAGGTCAAGTGGTGGGATGACGAGTTGAATCCCTTCGGCAGCAGTCGCTTCTTGAAGCGCAGCACGAAGTCCACGGTTTGCCGCGACACCACCAGCAACGAGCAATTGCTTCGCCCCTTTTTCTTTCACGGCGCGAATCGCTTTCTCGACGAGTACTTCGACGACACTCGCTTGGAAGCTTGCTGCCAAGTTTTCCGGGATGACCGTTTCGCCGCGTTGCTCCGCATTGTGTACGGCGTTGATGACTGATGACTTTAAGCCACTGAAACTGAAGTCGAAGCTACCTGGTTCAAGACGGACGCGTGGGAAATTGTACGTGTCTTCCCCGACCGCTGCCAAACGATCGATCGCCGGACCTCCCGGATATGGAAGACTGAGTGTGCGTGCGACTTTATCGTACGCCTCTCCTGCCGCGTCATCACGTGTCTCACCGATCACTTCGAATACACCGTGTTCTGGCATATAAACGAGCTCTGTATGTCCACCTGAGACGACGAGACAGACGAGTGGGAACTGCATCTCTTCGACGAGTTCGTTTGCGTAAATATGTCCCGCGATATGATGGACGCCGATGAGTGGTTTTTGATGGGCGAACGACAATGCTTTAGCCGCACTGATGCCGACGAGAAGGGCACCGACGAGACCCGGTCCTTGTGTGACCGCGACCGCATCGACGTCTTCCATCGTCACGCCTGCTTCGCTCAACGCATCGTCAATGACATACGTGATCCGCTCGACATGATGACGAGACGCCACTTCAGGGACGACGCCACCAAATCGTTTATGACTCTCGATTTGAGAAGAGACGACGTTCGACAAGAGCGTCTTTCCGTCTTTGACGAGCGCAACAGACGTCTCGTCACAGCTCGACTCGATCGAGAGAATCAGTGATGTGTTCATTCTGAGTCACTTCCTAACTTCGCCCAATAAATATAGGCGTCTTCATTATTATCCTGATAGTAACGTCTTCTTCGTCCGGCTTGCATAAACCCAAACTGTTCATACAGTTTTTGCGCGCCTACGTTCGACACGCGGACTTCTAACGTCAATCCGACAAGCCCCTTTGACTTGGCAAACGCGACAAGTTCCGCTAACAGTTGATTCCCGATCCCTTGCCCACGAAATTCGGGTAAGACGGCAATGTTTGTGATATGTCCTTCATCGACGATTTGCCATACCCCTACAAAACCGATAACCCGTTTGTCATAGACCGCGACAAAATAAATGGCCTGTTCATTCCGAAGCATCTCGTTCATGAACGCCTCTTTTGTCCACGGAATCGAGAACGACGCCTCTTCGACTTTCGTCACTTCCTCGACATCGAGCCACGTCATTCGACGAATTTTCACGTCAGCCATTGTTTTGTCCCTCTAACCATTTTGCTTCCGCTTCGGCGAGTCGCAAATACTCCGGTTCAAACGCATGGACGTCATTCGTCTCATCACTGAAAACAACCAAATCGCTCGCACGACCGTAACGATGAGCAGCCGGTGCTTCGACATACTCATATTCGCTCAACACCTCACGGAACGGTTCGACGTCTCCAACGACGAGGAAACGTCCTTGACTATTGAGTCGCAACCAGTCGGCGACTGACGCATGTTGATCGTGCGTCAGTGCCTTGTTGTGCTGATAATATCCGATATAGGCGTTGCCACGTCGCGCGTCAATTAACGAGACGACCGGCAAATCCGTATTCGGTGCCGCTGCCATGAGTTGAAGGGCAGATACCCCAATTAGTGGAATGTTCAGCGTATAAGCGAGTGTCTTCGCTGTCGTCACTCCAATCCGAATTCCTGTGTACGACCCAGGTCCTGTCGTGACAATGATCCGTTCAAGCATATTCGGTGTCCACTTGACCGCTGCCATGAGCTGTTCAATCATCGGCATGAGTGTGACCGCATGATTTTTCGAGACCATGACTGTCGCTTCAGCTTGAATTTCTCCAGCTTCACTTAATGCGACAGACAAACGTGTCGTTGCGGTATCGATCATTAATTGCTTCATGCGAGCACCTCCTTGGCGATTCGAACGTAACGGTCACCTGTTGGAGCGAGCGTCAATTTCCGTTCCTCGTCACTGACCCGTTCAATTGTGATGGCCAGGCGTTCTTCCGGAAGAGAAGACTCAATCAAGTTCGACCACTCCACGATGGCGACACCGTCACCGTTGATGTATTCCTCAAGACCGATGTCATCCCCCGTATCTTCGAGACGATAGACATCCATATGATAGAGCGGCAAACGCCCTTTGTATTGTTTCATAATCGTAAACGTCGGACTGTTGACGTTCCGCGTGACACCGAGTCCTTTTGCGAACCCTTGTGTGAACGTCGTCTTGCCCGCGCCGAGGTCACCGTTTAATGTGATGACCGTTCCTGCTTCGACGAGCGTAGCCAAACGTTCTGCCACCGCTTGCGTCTCCGCCGCAGAATGCGTAATCAATGTATACATGAATGGTTCTCCTTTTATCACTTCTCATACGTACTCATTGTACACTTCATTTTAAGCAAAAAAAAACACGAAACGCTATCGTTTCGCTATCTCATTTAAAAATTGGTTGCGGGGGCTGGATTTGAACCAACGACCTTCGGGTTATGAGCCCGACGAGCTACCAGACTGCTCCACCCCGCGACGACATATGAAATTAAATAAAAATTGGTTGCGGGGGCCGGATTTGAACCGACGACCTTCGGGTTATGAGCCCGACGAGCTACCAGACTGCTCCACCCCGCGATGGTTTGAATTGTTTCGACATCCTCTATAATAAGCGAGACAGTTATAAAAAGCAACCTTTTTCTCAATGTTTTTTGAAAAATGGAATCGGGAACACATATAACAGTATAGAATTTAGAGAAAAGGGGCGCGACCGCCATGTCCAAATGGGGAAACCGATTCAAGAAATGGTTCTTTTCGGAGATCGAAGCCGATATCACCTTTGACCCGGCAGCACTCATTCCGAAGCAGGTAGTTACCGGAACCCTGCATGTATCGAACCCGACGACAACCGTCGTTCGACTACAAGAACTGACACTCAATTTTTTGACGACCTTTAAAGACATCACCATGGAAGGAAATGAATTCAATCGGGAAGCTGACATTCAAGAAGTACCGATTCCGCTGTCTGTCGTACTAGAACCCGGTGCGAAGGAGGATGTTCCATTTTCATTTGAATTGACGATGTATGCCCCTTCTTCCGCAGGTGCCCCTTATAGCGTGGAGGCGACGTTATGGGACAAGGACATGAAACGTGTCTGGTTTGACGTGATTGAACACATTGAAATCGAACCGATGCCTGAACTGAAACGACTGCTCGACGCAACTGCTCATGCTGGACTTGAACCAATGTTTGTTCGTAACGTGATTGATCCCCTTGGGGAAGAGCGTCCTTATCCATTCGTTGAGAAGTATGGATTCAAGCCAATCGGTGAATGGGCCGACGAGTTTGAGGTCGTCAAATCGTTTTGGCGCCTCCACGAAGACGGGATCGACCTCTACTATTGGCTCGACAACATTGAGACTCAGCGCACCCTCGAGTCGATGGCGACCGACGTCGAATTGCGTCATCGTTCCCTCACGTGGGAACAACTCGAACGTGAGCAAGAACAGCTCGGTCTCGGCATTCAAGATACGTTACGCAGTCACCGCTCCTCGTGAGCGGTTTTTTCAATTTGAATAATATCCCCACTCGTATTGACGATGGTTTGGAAGTGATGGCGATACGGATGCATGAACAACTCATATTGAAGACGTCGCTCGTCATGGGAGGCGCGTAAGTAATCCAGTTCCATTCCCCGTTCCTGGATATCACGATTCGCTCTGCGTCTAAATTCTGTTTCTCCGTCGGTATAAAGATAAATCGACTGGTCAAAAGAAGTGAGATCAAGAAAAGCGACACTCATGCCCTCAACAATCGTAATCGGCTTCTCGGGATCAATCCATGTCCGCTCTAAATATGGGACGTCAATCGTATAAAATCCAATCCCTTCCCGAATCATACGGACATCACGCTCGAGTGAAAGCAGATGATGCGCAGACGGATGACACGCCGTCATCTTAAAGTGATGGGTTATTCCATCGTGTTCATACGTGAGTAATGTTTGTTTCCGTAACTGTGAATCTGTGATGTACGGGTCGGTATGAAACAGGTTTACATCCCCTAATCTTTCTCGTAATCGTTCGGCCAATGTAGATTTACCGGCCGCTCCATGCCCCGAGATGGCAATCAACGTTCGTTTCCCCGGTCTCACCCTTTGTTCGATTTCATCGATGAGTCGTTCCATGATTCTCCCCCTTTGGTACACTAGATAATAGAAAGGAAGTGTATCAATCTCATGTCTACTTGTCCATTTTGCCATCCCACGCTCGATCCACATCAAACGATCGTTGCTGAGAATGACTCTTGTTATTTTCTCATGCATGACCTCGAGCAGGACGTTCTCGTCGGCTCAGGCGTCATCGTCCCGAAAGCGCACCGCGCAACGACATTCGACTTAACATCGTTAGAATGGCAGCATACTAACGAATTGCTTCACATAGCAAAAGAACATCTTGATCGAACCTTTCAACCTGACGGATACACACTCGGTTGGAACGTCGGCATGGCTTCGAACCAAACCGTACCTCACGCTCATCTACACGTCATTCCTCGTTACGAGGCAGGACCTCATGCGGGGAAAGGACTTCGCCACTGGTTAAAACGACCGGAGTAAATAAGCAGCTCATCGCGTGAGGATGAGCTGTCTTCTTTTTTCATCGGTCTCTTCGAGTCGCTGTTCGAGATTTTCTACTTGTATGGTCATACGTGCAATCAACCGATTGATTTCCTGATTAAGTTCATTTACATGATCAAGCGATTCATTGATTCTACCGTGCATGGTCCACTCGGAGAAAATGTCATCTAAGAAGTAATCCGCAAACTGAATGAGGGAGCCACGTTGAACATGTAACTCTTCGACCACTCCTTGCACGTCGGCTAATTCACGGGAAAAACGTTCCAATGCAGATTGAAGTTCATGCATCGTCTGTTCGGAAGCATCCAATGCATCATGCTTCATCGCAGTCGCAATCAATCCTCCACCAAAGAACGTATCATACGTCGACCATCCCTTTGCGCTGTCTAAATGCTTCAGTGTTTTCGCAATTGTTGCTCTTGCGAATCTTCCCGCCTCAATCGCTTCCCGATATTCAATAAGAAGTTCATTCATCTCCGCTTGTTGATGTGTCAGACGGTGAAGATCTTTTCGAACAGCCGGGTCTTTAGTAAGATGTGCCTCTTTCGTTTCTAAGAATGTCTCCCATTCATCATCGATCGTTTCATAGGCCTCCAGCTTTTCTCGTAAATCTCGATGTTCAAGCGTCAATTCGTCAATCATCGCCTCATGTTCACGTAACTTCAGTTCGGCTCGAGCAGCTTCCTCTACCTCTTTTGTACGCTGTTCATCAAATGTCCCTCTCCACTTTCGCCATGTATTCACGAGTGAAAAGCTTTCAAGATCGTAAACATCACGCTGTTCCCTTGTAAATGTATTGAGTAACTCTTTTCGTACGGTTTCGTGCTCTTTCAACTGCGTTTCAATTGTCTTTTGCTTACGGACAAGTCGATCACGCTCGGCAAGACGCTGTTGCAACTCTAATTGCACATCTTGAAAATCTTTCATTGGTCTTCCCCTTTCGTTTCATACATCGGATTCAATAAGACATTGGTTCATTGTCGTATCCAGGAGTCTCGACATTCTAATCTCTTACTGGTATCTGCAAGGTGTCTGCCTCTTGTCGAAAGCTTGCAGTTAAACGTCTTTTATAGTGGCTAATCGAATATACAAAACAATCCCCTCTTTCTCATACTTTGTACGAAAAAGAAGGGATAAAGTTTCAATGAAACAAAAAAACGACCGAGCGTTATGCTCGGTCGTCCTCTGCGTTGTTGCCTGGCAACGTCCTATCCTCACAGGGGGAGATCCCCCAACTACTTTCGGCGCTGAGACGCTTAACTTCCGTGTTCGGCATGGGAAC
>NZ_JACSKG010000009.1:0-53486 GCF_018617475.1 Exiguobacterium sp. s59
GAATTTGATATAGCTCTTAAATTGACGAAGCTTGCGCTTCATTCAAAAATTGTAAAACTTATTTTTGCCTCATCGTTCAGTTTTCAAAGACCAATCGTTGTCGTGTTAGCGACTTTTTAATAATAGCGATTTGACTTATGAAAGTCAACCACTTTTTATTATTTTTTTCGCTTTCTGATTATTGTTTCGTGAACAACATCAGCGACGTTTATTAATATATCAGCATCGCCAAAAACCGTCAACTGTTTTTCTAAAAAAACTTTATTTTTTCTTCTAATGCAATCAAAATAAAAAACCAGTCGTTGAATTGTTCCCATGATAAGGAGCAATTCAAGACCGGTTGATCGTTACGATGACTTAGAAGACATCTGCTTTTTAGTTTTTTTCTTTCCTGTTTCTGATGAAGTCGACTCGGCCACTTGCCCAGTCTTTTGGAAACGATGAAGCATTAACACTTGATAAGCGTTCGCAAACACGAGTGTCGCGAGCGCCGGCCAAAGTAATGGGATTTCATCAGTTGTTTGAAGAGCCGGAATCCATTCGATTAATGTAATCACCGTCATCAAGAAGAGCGTTGGGATGAAAGCACTCATATTTGTTTGTTTCGACTTACTCGCAGCAACTACCCAAGCGACAATTAATAATACGACCATCTCACCGATATAACGCCACATATGGTCATTCCCAAATGCGAGCATTCGTAAATAAACGGCATCAAAGATTGCGAAAGCAATCAGCAATACTTGAACACGATTCCATAGACGTGGTCCTCTAAACAAGTCAAGACCGACTCGGTGGATGATTAAATAGGCGAAAAAGCCCATCATGCTGATCCCGGTCCATGTACTCGAGTAACTAAGCGCCGTAACAATTGCCTCCCAGGACTGACTGACCAAATAACCCGGGTTCGCCAATAAATTCATTAGGAACCCAAACAACGTCCCAAACACGAGCGTTGTCCAAAACAAACGTAAAAAACCTTGTACTTTCATCTCTCACCGATTCACCCTTCTATTTGTTGAATGACTGCTTGCGCCAACTCATCATACGTATGCTCAAACGGATGCCCATCACGATAGACCGATGGTGCAAAGTCTTCCTCGTTGTCATACGGTTGACCGAGTGGGATTTGAGCAAGGAGTTTACTCTTCAGCGCTTCCGACAGTTTTTCTCCACCGCCATGACCAAATACGTATTCCTTCTCACCCGTTACCTTACTTTCGAAGTAGGCCATGTTTTCAATGATACCCAACAGTTTATGGTTCGTCTTAATCGCCATTGCTCCCGCACGTGCTGCAACGAAAGCTGCTGTAGCGTGTGGTGTCGTCACGATCAATTCTTGACATGACGGGAGCATGGAATGGATATCAAGTGCGACATCTCCCGTTCCTGGCGGTAAGTCGAGTAATAGATAGTCGAGGTCGCCCCACTCAACGTCATTGAAGAAATTATTGAGCATCTTCCCGAGCATCGGTCCGCGCCAGATCACCGGTGCATTGTCTTCAACGAAAAAGCCCATCGAAATGACTTTCACGCCGAAACGCTCAACTGGTATGATTTTTTCCCCACGAACGACTGGACGCTCTTCGATTCCAAGCATATCTGGAACGCTGAAACCGTAAATGTCCGCGTCGATCAATCCGACTTTCTTCCCGGCACGTGCAAGAGCGACAGCTAGGTTGACAGATACTGTCGACTTTCCTACGCCACCTTTACCTGAAGCAATAGCGATAAATGTCGTTCCTGAATTCTCACGAAGAATCGCCGGCTTCGTTGCCTCTTTCAAACTTTCATCATTCAATGCTTCAAAACGAAGTCCGACCGTCTTAAAGCCTTTCCCCTTGAGCAGTGTGACGATTTCTTGTTGTAACTGAAGCTGTTCCCCGCTCCCTGTTTGCCCGAGTGCCACTTTCACACTGACATAGTCTTCTTTAATGCGGATGTCTTTGACTCCCGCTGTATCTCCAAGCGTTCGGTTGATCGTCGGATCAACGAGCCCCGCCAATTCCTCGCGTACTTGCTCTACTGTAAGCATATTGCTTCCCCCTTATAACTGTTTCGATATCAGTATATCAAAAAAAGCGTTTTCTTGACGGCTTCGGAATCGACTAATTTATACAAAAAACTCTCCACCCAAAAGGATGGAGAGTTCGAACCACTTCGCGAAGATTAACGCTTCGAGAATTGTGGTGCGCGACGTGCTGCTTTAAGACCGTATTTTTTACGTTCTTTCATACGAGCGTCACGAGTTAAGAAGCCTTTTTCTTTGAGGCTTGGACGGAATTCTGGGTCCGCTTGAAGAAGCGCACGTGATACGCCGTGGCGAATTGCTCCAGCTTGTCCAGTGTATCCACCACCGTTAACGTTAACGATTACATCGTATTTACCTTCTGTTTCAGTCAATACGAGTGGTGATTTAGCCATCATGATTAAAGTCTCATGACCGAAGTATTCTGAGATATCGCGGCCATTTACAACAACTTTACCGTCACCTGCAACGAGGTGAACGCGAGCCACCGAGTGTTTGCGGCGGCCTGTTCCGTAGTAACGTACATCTGCCATCGTTTAGTTCCTCCCTGTGTCTCGATTAACCGCGAAGTTCGTAAACTTCTGGTTTTTGTGCTTCATGCTTGTGTTCAGTTCCAGCGTAAACGTGGAGTTTGTTGAATTGTTGACGACCGAGTGATCCTTTTGGAAGCATCCCTTTGATCGCGAGTTCAAGCATACGCTCTGGACGTTTTGCGAGAAGCTCTTTTGCAGTTTGTGATTTCAAACCGCCTGGATGACCTGAGTGACGGTAGTAGATCTTGTCATTCAATTTGTTACCAGTCAATTTGATTTTCTCAGCGTTGATGATGATGACGTGGTCTCCGCAATCAACGTGTGGTGTGAAAGTCGGCTTGTGCTTACCGCGAAGAAGTGATGCTACTTCACTAGTCAAACGACCGAGTGTTTTGCCTTCTGCGTCGATAAGGAGCCATTTGCGTTCTACTTCAGATGCTTTAGCCATGAATGTTGTGCGCATGTGGAATACCTCCTAGAAATGTCTGTTCACTTAATTTTTTGATGCTTTATCATAATCCTAGTTTACGGGGCTAAGATTGTGGTTCATCTCTAAATTTGAAAATGAAATGCCAATGAATATAATACGATTTTATAGAGGGAATGTCAATCTACTTTTTCATAATTCACATTCCACAAGTACAAACCGTGCGGGGGCGCGGTAATCCCCGCCACACGGCGGTCTTTCGCCTCCAGCATTTCAGTGATGTCCGTAGGCTCATACTTGCCTCTTCCCACCTCGATAATCGTCCCCACCATAATACGAACTTGATTATATAAAAAGCCAGAACCAACGAAACGGAATACAATCTCATCACCCACTTCGAGCACTTCTGCTTCATAGATGGTACGAACACGATCCTCGACCTCCGCCTTCGTCACAGAGAATGAGGTAAAGTCGTGGGTCCCGACTAGCCGCTCCATCGCTTGACGCATCCGGTCAAGACTAAGTGTGTAAGTCACCGTGGTAGCATAGTGTCTCCTGAACGGATCCTCCGTCTTACGAATATGATAGCGATACTCTTTTCGCTTCGCCCCATACCGAGCATGGAACGTCGTGTCGACTTCTACTGCTTGTTTGACGAGAATGTCGTCCGGCAACATCGCGTTCAATGCTTTCACGAACCGCTCTGCCGGCATCTGTAGCGTTGTATCAAAATGAATCACTTGTCCTAAAGCGTGGACACGGGCGTCTGTACGACCTGAGGCGACAATTTTGACGGAGTGTCGATGCATCCGAGTCAAGACCGCCTCAATCTCGGCCTGAATCGTATTCCCGTTTGGCTGTACTTGATATCCCGCATAGTGTGTCCCGTCATAGGCAACTGTCAGTTTAATCCGTCTCATCCAATCCCTCTCAATCCAAACAAAATGAGTGTTAACGCGACAAATAGAAGTAATACTGCCGTATCACGCGTCTGCCACTTCATCTCACGCAACCTCGTCCGTCCTTCACCACCACGATACCCACGCGCCTCCATTGCCGTGGCGAGGTCTTCAGCACGCTTAAACGCAGAAATGAATAACGGGATCAATAGCGGGATGACACCTTTTAAACGAGACTTCCATGGACCGCTCATCAAATCAACACCTCGCGCTTGTTGGGCTTTCATGATGCGGTCTGTCTCGTCAGCAAGGGTCGGTAAAAAGCGAAGCGAGATGGATAACATTAAGGCAATCTCGTGTGCAGGCACACGAATCCGCTCAAACGGTCGGAGACCTGCTTCAATCGAGTCAGTCAACTCCATTGGCGTTGTCGTCAACGTAACGAGTGTCGTCAACATGACGAGATAGAAGAATCGGAGCGAGACGATCAGTCCCATTCGAATCCCTTCTGAATAGATTGCGATCGGTCCGAATTCAAAGAGCAGAGTCCCATCGCGATTAAATAACAGCTGCAAGATCAACGTGAAGACGATTAAGAAGAGAATCATGCGTAATCCATTCCATAAATAACGCCACGATAGTTGTGATAGTTTCACCACAAACAGCGTGAATGCTAATAGAAATAAATTCGTCCATAAGTTATCTGCTAAAAACACCACCGGGATAAACCCTAAAATAAAAAGTGTCTTTGCCCGCGCATCGAGCGAATGGAGCCAAGAATGGCCCGGTATATATTGACCAATAATCATTCGGCTCCCCCTTTCAAGTGCGTCGCAATCCAATCCGCCAATTCGCCCTCCGTTCGTACGAGCGGAATGGTCGTCTCTCCAAACGTTGGCGCTAAATCGCGAGCGAATCGGAGAACGTGTGGGATATCAAGCTGGAGACGATGTACGAGCGATTCGTCTTGGAACAGTTCAAACGGGTCCCCATCGAACGCCACCTGACCACGTTCCATCACAATCACGCGTTCTGCATAGGTGAGCACATCATCCATATCGTGTGAGACAAGAATCAGTGTCAAGTTCAGCTCTTCTCGTAGCCGCTTAAATAACGCCAGCATATCGCGTCTTCCAATCGGATCGAGACCCGCTGTCGGTTCGTCCACGATGAGGACATCGGGACGGCTCGCTAAGACGCCTGCAATCGCGACACGGCGCATCTGACCCCCGGAAAGGTCGAATGGGGAACGGTCCCATAATGATTCATCTAAACCGACGAGTCGAAGTGCCTCATGGGCACGCTCTTTCGCTTCGGCATCTGTCGCGCCAAAGTTGCGCGGACCGAACATGACGTCGCGTTCGACCGTCTCTTCAAACAATTGGTGCTCAGGATATTGAAAGACGAGCCCAACGCGACGCCGAAGCGGTAAGAGATTTTGCTTTTTATCACGACGCGAGCGAATCGGGGTAACGGTGATGTCGTCGACCACCACACGTCCATCTGTCGGTCGTAATAAGCCGTTCATATGTTGAACGAGCGTTGATTTTCCGGAGCCAGTATGCCCAAGAAACGCAACAAGCGCTCCCGACGGAATGGTTACATTCACATCGCGCAGCGCGGTTCGTTCAAACGGAGTATTCATTTGATATTGATATGTTACTTCTTCAATGCGTATCGGCATAGATGGTTCACCAACTCCGAATGTTGTAGCATCAGACGATCGAGTGGAATGCCACGTGCCTTCAGTTCGAGTTGCATCCGAACGATAAACGGGACATCTAATTGAATGTCACGGAGCGTATCTGGATGTTGAAACACGTCTTCAGGTGTACCGGTCATCGCAATCGTGCCTTTCGACAATGCAATGATACGGTCAGCAAACAACACTTCGTCGAGCTCGTGTGTAATGGCGACAACGGTCATCCCTTCCGAGACGAGCTGTCGTACCGTTTGTAATACCTCTTGTCGCCCAATCGGGTCGAGCATCGAGGTCGCTTCATCGAGCACGAGGACACGCGGGCGCATTGCGAGAGCCGAAGCAATCGCAACACGCTGCTTTTGTCCACCGGATAACTGATGCGGTTCACGGTCCGCTAGTTCCGATAATCCAACGCGCGCTAGACTGTCATCAATTCGACGAACCATTTCTTGACGTGGAAGTCCCATGTTTTCGAGAGAAAATGCCACATCATCGCGCACGGTCGCCCCGACAAATTGATTGTCGGGATTTTGAAAGACGACCCCGATCCGCGTTCGAACGTCCCACACGTCTGCGGCGTTCGACGGATCGAGTGTCTCGACGCGGACTTCCCCCTTTTCAGGAATCAGAAGCCCGTTCCACAATTTCGTCAGTGTCGACTTACCAGAACCGTTATGGCCGACAATCGCAAGCCATTCCCCTTTATATACATCGAGCGATAGGCCGTTAAGTGCCGGCTCAGACTGTCCAGGGTAATGAAATACGACGTCCCGTACCATAATTTGTGATTCCATGGGTCGACTCCTTTCTTATGTGGAAACAGGGCAATACGTCACCGCATGCCCTGTTGACTGCCTAATGAATTAGACGAGTTCGATGATTACAACTTCTGCACCATCACCGCGGCGTGGGCCGACTTTCATGATGCGCGTGTATCCACCTTGACGTTCAGCGTAGCGTGGAGCCACGTCTTCGAACAATTTTTGGATTGCGTCTTTTTCTCCAGCGTTCTCCTTACGAACGAATGAAGCTACTTGACGACGGGCATGAAGATCGCCACGTTTCCCAAGAGTGATCAATTTTTCAACGACTGGGCGAAGTTCTTTCGCTTTTTGTTCAGTTGTTTGAATGCGCTCGTTGATAATTAGGTCAGTTGCAAGATCACGCAAAAGCGCCTTGCGTTGCGAGCTTGTACGGCCAAGTTTCGAATAAGCCATTACATTTCCCTCCTTCGGTTGAACTTAGTCTTCTTTACGCAAGCCCAAACCGAGTTCGTCCAACTTGTGTTGAACTTCTTCGAGTGATTTACGTCCGAGGTTACGAACTTTCATCATCTCTTCCTCTGATTTGTTTGCGAGTTCTTGAACAGTGTTGATGCCAGCGCGCTTCAAGCAGTTGTACGAACGAACTGAGAGATCGAGTTCTTCAATCGTCATTTCGAGTACTTTTTCTTTTTGGTCTTCTTCTTTCTCGACCATAATTTCTGCGTTGAGAGCCTCATCTGTCAAACCAACGAAGATGTTCAAGTGTTCAGTCAAAATTTTAGCTCCTAATGATACAGCTTCTTCCGGACGAATTGAACCATCTGTCCACACGTCTAATAAAAGCTTATCAAAGCTAGCGTCTTGACCGACACGTGTTTTATCTACTTCGTAGTTCACGCGTTGAATCGGTGTATAGATCGAATCGATTGGAATGACCCCAATCGGCATATCATCACGTTTGTTATCTTCTGCCTGGACGTAACCACGACCACGGCGAGCAGTCAAACGCATGCGAAGCGTCGCATTGTCAGCGAGAGTCGCGATGTGGAGCTCAGGATTCAAGATTTCAACGTCGCTATCATGGGTAATGTCTGCCGCAGTGACAGCACCGGCACTTGAAACGTTAATCTCAAGCGTTTTCTCTTCTTCCGAGTACACTTTGAGTGCTAACTTCTTGAGGTTTAGTACGATTTGAGTAACGTCTTCGACGACACCGTCAATCGTAGAGAACTCGTGAAGCACGCCATCGATTTGAACCGCTGTTACCGCTGCACCTGGGAGCGATGACAATAGAATTCGACGTAGTGAGTTACCGAGAGTAGTGCCATATCCACGTTCAAGCGGTTCTACTACGAATTTACCAAACGTAGCGTCCTCGCTGATTTCGACCGTTTCGATCTTTGGTTTTTCAATCTCGATCATCTGAACCCCTCCTTGAGTATATCCTGCCGTGCAGTTTGAACTGCTAAAGTATAAGCTGTCGTGCTAGGTAAGCCCCTCACACGTTCAAGCGATTATACGCGGCGACGTTTCGGAGGGCGGCAACCGTTGTGCGGAACTGGAGTTACGTCACGGATTGCAGTAACTTCGAGACCAGTAGCTTGGAGCGCACGGATAGCCGCTTCACGTCCAGCACCAGGACCTTTAACGTTAACTTCTACTGTACGCATACCGTTGTCCATTGCAACTTTCGCTGCAGTTTCAGCAGCCATTTGTGCTGCGAACGGAGTCGATTTACGTGATCCTTTAAATCCAAGGTTACCAGAAGTAGCCCATGAGATCGCGTTACCTTGCGTGTCAGTGATTGTAATGATTGTGTTGTTGAATGTAGAACGGATGTGTACCACACCGACTTCAACATGTTTTTTAACTTTACGTTTAGAACGTACGTTTTGCTTACGTTTCGCCATTGTTCAATTCCCTCCTTTACTTCTTCTTGTTCGCTACTGTACGGCGTGGGCCTTTACGAGTACGCGAGTTGTTCTTCGTGTTTTGACCGCGAACAGGGAGACTACGGCGATGACGGATACCGCGGTATGCGCCGATCTCGATCAAACGTTTGATGTTAAGTGAAACTTCACGACGAAGGTCACCTTCAACTTTGATTCCGTCAATTGCCTCACGGATACGGTTGAGTTCATCTTCAGTAAGGTCGCGTGTGCGTGTCTCTTCAGAAACGTTAGCAGCCTTCAAAATTTCTTGTGCTTTTGTTTTACCAATACCATAGATGTATGTGAGCGAAATAACGATACGTTTTTCGCGTGGAATATCTACACCAGCAATACGTGCCATGTGTGCACCTCCTCTGAAATTAACCTTGTTTTTGTTTGTGTTTCGGGTTTTCGCAAATTACCATTACTTTACCCTTACGGCGAATAACTTTACATTTTTCGCAAATCGGTTTTACCGACGGTCTTACTTTCATGAGTATACCCTCCTCCTGGAAAAATCGGAGTTACTTATAACGGTACGTAATCCGCCCGCGAGTCAAGTCGTATGGAGACAACTCAACAGTTACGCGGTCACCTGGAAGGATCCGAATGTAGTGCATCCGAATTTTCCCTGAGACGTGCGCGAGCACCGTGTGGCCGTTTTCTAACTCCACTTTAAACATTGCGTTCGGAAGTGGTTCGACAACAGTGCCTTCCACTTCAATGACATCTTGTTTCGCCATCATTTATTCCCCTTTCTATATGAAGATCTTTAGGAGCACAGACGATCTATTGCCATCTACTGTGAGAGAAGGATCCAAAATGGATCAGTATGAAACAATAGAGCCTCATTCACCGGAATCGAGTTTCGTTAAAATCTCGTATCCATCGTCTGTGATGGCGATGGTGTGCTCAAAGTGGGCGCACATGCTACCGTCCACTGTGACAACTGTCCAGTTATCAGCCAGTGTTCGAACATAGCGTTGACCAGCATTAACCATTGGTTCAATAGCTAACGTCATCCCAGTCTTCAGGCGCGGCCCTTTCCCCGGTGGACCATAGTGTGGAATTTGCGGTTCTTCATGCAAATCTTGTCCGACACCATGACCGACGTATTCGCGGACGACAGAGAAATCATGTGATTCAACATATGCTTGAATCGCATGCGAAATATCTGTCAATCGCCCTCCAGCCTTGGCGTGCTCCAATCCTTTATACAGACTTTCTTCGGTTACGTCAAGTAGCCGCTGTGTCTCTTCTGAGATTGTTCCCACTGGATAAGTCCAAGCGGAATCTCCATGGTATCCATTATAGTAGGCACCGATGTCGATTGAGATAATATCTCCATCTTTCAATACCCGTTTTCCTGGAATGCCATGAACAAGCTCTTCATTCACCGAAGCGCAAACACTACCGGTAAAACCGTTATAGCCTTTAAACGATGGCGTCGCACCTTGGCTGCGAATGTAATCTTCCGCAATCTGGTCGAGCTCAAGCGTCGTGATTCCTGGTTTTATGTGCTGTTTGAGCACCTGGTGCGTTCGAGCAACAATTTGCCCAGCCTCACGCATAATCGCAATTTCACGAGGCGTCTTCGTGATGATCATTCAGTATCACCGAGTAATGCTTTGACATCGGCATATACGACATCGATTGGACGATCTCCATCCAATGTACGAAGATACCCTTTTTCAGCGTAAAAGTCAATGAGTGGTTTCGATTGCTCGATGTTGACGTCAAGGCGACGGCGGACCGTTTCCTCTTTATCGTCTTCACGTTGCATGAGAGCCGACCCATCCACATCACAGATGCCTTCCACTTTTGGTGGGTTGAAGATCACGTGATATGTCGCGCCACACGTTGGGCAGATCCAACGACCTGTCAAGCGTGGAACGAGAATTTCCGCATCCACATCGATGTTGACGACGTGGTCAATCTGTTTCCCCAAATCTTTAAGCAAACTTTCGAGTGCCTCTGCTTGAGCAACAGTACGCGGGAATCCATCGAGTAAGAAACCTTTTTCAGTGTCATCTTGGCTAAGACGCTCACGTACGATTCCGATTGTTACCTCATCCGGTACGAGTTCACCTTTATCCATGAATGACTTGGCTTCTTTACCGAGTGGCGTTCCGCCTTTGATTGCCGCACGAAACATGTCGCCTGTCGAAATGTGAGGGATTTGGTACTCTTCTACGATTTTAGCCGCTTGAGTCCCTTTCCCAGCACCCGGTAAGCCCATGAGTACTAGATTCATCTCGGTTAGCCTCCAGTTTTGATTTTCACGAAGGGCTTGTAAACACGACAGGAAGGAAGGGTCAACCCTTCCTTCCGCTTTAACGGATAAAGCCTTTATAGTGTCGTTTTACAAGTTGACTCTCGATTTGTTTCATCGTTTCGAGGGCTACCCCGATGACGATCAATAAGCTCGTCCCTCCGATTTGAACGGAAGTTGGAAGACCGGCAAGCTTAATGAAGATTGTCGGCATGATCGCCACAAGCGATAAGAAGATCGCTCCGAAGAAAGTCAATCGATACAGTAACTTCGTGATGTACTGTTCTGTTTGCGCCCCAGGACGAATCCCAGGAATATAACCACCTTGCTTCTGCAGGTTTTCTGCCATCTGTTCTGGGTTAACCTGAACAAATGTATAGAAGTAAGAGAACGCAATGATTAACGCAACGTAAATCGACATTCCGATTGGCGCCGTCGTGTCAAAGTACGTTTGTAACTTTTGCGTTGTCTCTGGAGAAGCAATGAAGCTTGCAACAGTTGGTGGTGTTACCATGAAGGAAATCGCGAAGATAACCGGGATAACACCTGCAGCGTTTAGCTTGATTGGCAAGTGCGTCGACTGGCCGCCCACAGGGGTACGGTTCGCCGTGCGTTTTGCATATTGGATTGGAATTTTGCGTGCCGCTTGTTGAACATAAATGATCCCAACCGTCACAGCCAAAATAACAAGGGCCAATACAACCAAGTAAACGATATTAATGAACAATGCATCTCCAGCGTTTTGGAGTTTTGTTTCATAAATCTGCGTAAAGATTCTTGGGAACCCAGCAACAATACCGGCGAAGATAATGATGGAAATACCATTCCCAACACCTTTCTCCGTTGTCATTTCACCAAGGAACATCAAGAACGCTGTACCCGCAGTGAGTACAATCGCGATCACAAAGTAAGTCGCCGTTCCCCATGTCTCATTGACGAGACCTGGGTAGAGGCGGTTAAATCCAAACGACAATGAAGTCGCTTGGACAAATCCTAAGATGATCGTCCCATAGCGCGTGACCGTCGCTAACTTTTTACGACCCGCCTCTCCTTGTTTAGCCCATTCGGCAAACTTCGGAACGACGTCCATTTGTAAAAGTTGAACAACGATCGATGCCGTAATGTACGGCATGATCCCCATTGCGAACAGGGAGAAGTTCTGTAAAGCATTTCCTCCAAACAAGTTCAAGAAGTCAAGAAGACCTCCTGAGTCAAAACGCAACACATCCGTATTCACCATCGGCACCGGGATATGAGCCCCGATGCGGAAAATGATGATGATTGCGAGTGTGAAGAGAATACGCTGTCGAATATCTTTCACGCGCCACATATTGGAGATCGTCTGAAACATCAGATCACCTCAACTGTACCGCCAGCTGCTTCGATCGCTTCTTTCGCTGCACCCGAGAACTTGTTGGCTTTTACAGTCAATTTAGTTTCAAGCTTGCCGTTAGCAAGGACTTTGATTCCGTCTTTTGCAGAGCTGACAACACCAGTCTCGATTAAGAGTTCTGGAGTAACTTCAGTACCTGCTTCGAAACGGTTAAGCGTGTCTAGGGAAACAACCGCGTACTCTTTACGAGTTGGGTTGTTGAAACCGCGTTTTGGAAGACGACGGTAAAGTGGGTTTTGTCCACCTTCAAATCCTGGACGAACGCCACCGCCCGAACGAGCTTTTTGACCTTTGTGTCCACGACCAGAAGTTTTACCGTTACCAGTCGCCATACCGCGACCGACACGGTTACGTTCGTGACGTGAACCTGGAGTTGGCTTCAATTCATGGAGTTTCATAGTGGCACCTCCTTATTTATTAAAATCTTTATTATTCGTTGATTTCTTTTACAGTCACAAGGTGCGACACTTTATTGATCATACCGCGCATCGCGACGTTGTCTGGGACAACGACCGTTTGATGCATTTTGCGAAGACCGAGTGTACGTACAGTAACACGCTGACCTTCCGGACGACCAATTGTGCTGCGTGTGAGGGTGATTGCGAGTTTCGCCATGTCTAGTTCCCTCCCTTAGTTAAGAAGTTCTTCTACGCTTTTACCACGTAGTTTAGCAACTTCCTCTGCTTTTTTGAGCTCAGTCAAGCCCTGTACCGTCGCACGGACGATGTTGATCGGTGTGTTTGAACCTAACGATTTCGAAAGGATGTCACCTACACCTGCAAGTTCGAGCACCGCACGAACTGGACCACCAGCGATAACCCCAGTACCTTCAGAAGCTGGTTTCATGAATACACGACCTGCTCCGAATACTCCTGTGATTTCGTGTGGAATTGTTGTACCAACCATAGGTACTTGTACCATGTTTTTCTTAGCGGCTTCAATAGCCTTGCGAATCGCTTCTGGCACCTCTTGTGCCTTACCTGTACCGAAACCGACGTGACCATTTTTGTCACCTACGACTACGAGAGCAGCAAAACGGAAGCGGCGGCCACCTTTTACGACTTTCGCGACGCGGTTTACGGTAACAACGCGTTCTTCAAGTTGTTCCATGTTAACGTCTAACTGGCGCATCGAGTGTCCCCTCCTTTTTATTAGAATTTAAGACCTGCTTCACGAGCTGCTTCTGCAACAGCTTTGACGCGGCCATGATAGAGGTATCCACCACGGTCGAACACAACTGTGTCGATACCTTTCTCGAGTGCACGTTCTGCAGCAAGTTTACCAACAGCTTTCGCTGCTTCAACGTTACCGCCATTTGTAAGATCGAGAGCTTTATCTTTCGAAGATGCAGACACAAGCGTTGTTTGTGACGCGTCATCGATAAGTTGAACGTAAATGTGCTTGCTCGAACGGAATACGTTCAAACGTGGACGAACTGCTGTCCCCGAGATCGTACGACGTACGCGAGCATGACGTTTTTTACGAACTGCATTTTTATCTGCCTTTGTGATCATTTATGCCACTCCTTTCCGTTCATTTCGTGACGAATTACTTACCAGTTTTACCTTCTTTACGGCGAATACGTTCATCAGAGTAACGAACACCTTTACCTTTGTAAGGTTCTGGAGCACGGTACGAGCGGATTTGAGCAGCAACGTGACCGACGCGCTCTTTGTTAATCCCTTTTACGATGATTTGCGTGTTTGAAGGAACTTCGATTTCGATACCTTCCTCAGCAACGTACTCGATTGGGTGCGAGTAGCCGAGGTTGAGGACGAGTTTGTTACCTTGCTTAGTAGCACGGTAACCAACCCCCGAGATCTCAAGTGTTTTTTGGAATCCGTTCGACACACCTTGTACCATGTTGGCAATAAGGGCACGTGTCGTACCGTGAATTGTGCGGCTTTCTTTCGATTCGTCTGGACGAACAACCGTCAATTCGTTCTCTTCAACTTTGATTTCCAATGCCGGGTTAGCTGAAAGCGAAAGTTCACCTTTAGCACCTTTTACTGTGACCGTGTTGTCATTAGCAACTGTTACAGTAACGCCAGCAGGAATCGTAACTGGTTTTTTACCAATACGTGACATTGATTACACCTCCGTTCTTGTTAGAAAAGTGACTTACCAGATGTAGGCGAGCACTTCGCCGCCGACTTGTTGTTGGCGAGCTTCTTTATCAGTCATAAGACCTTTAGATGTCGAAAGAACTGCGATTCCGAGTCCTCCGAGTACTTTAGGCACTTCATCAGCTTTTGCGTATACGCGAAGACCTGGTTTCGAAATACGTTTGAGACCAGTGATTACACGTTCGTTGCTTGCTCCATATTTAAGGAAAAGACGAAGTGTACCTTGTTTAGCGTCCTCGATATATTCAACATCGCGAATGAAACCTTCACGCTTAAGGATTTCAGCGATCTCACGTTTAATGTTCGAAGCTGGAAGCTCCATTTTTTCATGGCGAACCATGTTAGCGTTACGGATACGTGTAAGCATATCTGCAATAGGGTCTGTCATTACCATGCGATGTACCTCCTTTCACACTGTTAGTGGATTACCAGCTTGCTTTTTTAACACCAGGGATTTGACCTTTGTATGCAAGATCACGGAACTTGATACGGCTGATCCCGAATTTACCCATGTAACCATGCGGACGACCTGTGATGCTGCAACGGTTGTGCAAGCGTACAGGTGACGAGTTACGTGGCAATTTGCTGAGTCCGATATAATCGCCTTCAGCTTTCAACTTCGCACGCTTTTCAGCGTACTGGGCAACGAGTTTCTCGCGTTTAAGTTCGCGATTCACCATTGACTTTTTAGCCATGTTGTCGACCTCCCTCTAGATTATTTTTGGAATGGCATACCGAGAAGTGTGAGCAATTCACGTGCTTCTTCGTCTGTGTTTGCTGTTGTAACAACAACGATGTCCATACCGCGTACTTTAGATACTTTATCGTAATCGATCTCAGGGAAAATAAGTTGCTCTTTCACGCCAAGCGTGTAGTTACCGCGTCCGTCGAATGCTTTCTTCGATACACCGCGGAAGTCACGTACACGTGGAAGTGAAACAGTTACCAATTTGTCGAGGAAATCGTACATACGCTCGCCACGAAGTGTAACCTTCGCACCGATTGGCATACCTTCACGAAGCTTGAAACCAGCGATTGATTTCTTCGCTTTCGTTACGAGTGGTTTTTGACCTGAAAGAATTGTTAATTCTTCAACTGCCATGTCAAGTGCTTTCGAGTTCGAAACAGCATCACCTACACCCATGTTGATGACGATCTTTTCGATTTTCGGTACTTGCATGACCGAGTCATAGTTGAATTTATCCATCATCGCTTTCACGATGTCGCTTTTATACTTCTCTTGCAAACGGTTCATAGTCGAATGGACCTCCTTTCGTCACGTTCTTCTTATTTATCGAGTGATTCGCCCGATTTCGCGACACGAACTTTTTTACCATCGACTACTTTGAAACCAACGCGAGTTGGTTTGCCAGTTTTAGGGTCGAGTGGCATTACGTTCGAGACGTGAATTGGTGCTTCGATCTCAAGGATCCCGCCTTGTGGATTCGCTTGTGAAGGTTTAGAGTGTTTTTTCATCACGTTTACGCCTTCAACCACTACGCGGTTTTTGCTTGGCATAGCTTTGAGGATAACCCCTTGCTTGCCTTTATCTTTACCAGACATTACCTGGACTGTATCGCCTTTTTTAACATGCATCGTTTGCGCACCTCCTTATAGGATTGAAATTGGAAATTAAAGTACTTCCGGTGCCAACGAAACGATCTTCATGAATTCTTTTTCACGAAGTTCACGTGCAACTGGCCCGAAGATCCGTGTGCCGCGTGGGCTCTTGTCATCTTTGATAATGACTGCTGCGTTCTCATCGAAACGGATGTACGAACCATCTTTACGACGAGCGCCGCGTTTTGTACGAACGACAACTGCTCTGACAACGTCACCTTTTTTAACAACGCCACCTGGTGTTGCTTGTTTTACCGTTGCGACGATGATGTCACCGATGTTTGCAGTCTTACGACCAGAACCACCGAGAACCTTAATTGTCAACAGTTCACGCGCGCCAGAGTTGTCTGCTACTTTCAAGCGAGATTCTTGTTGAATCATGCGAGTGTACCTCCCTCCGGATGTTTAATAAATCCGAACTGTTATTAGATGATTACTGATTCTTCTACTACTGTTACAAGACGGAAACGTTTGTCTTTAGAAAGAGGACGTGTTTCCGCGATGCGAACGATATCGCCCACTTTAGCGACGTTGTTCTCATCGTGTGCTTTATATTTCTTCGTGTAGTTTACACGTTTGCCATAAAGTTTATGACGAACCTTTGTTTCTACTGCGACGACGATCGTTTTGTCCATTTTGTCAGACACGACGCGACCAGTGAACACTTTACGGTTGTTGCGTTCCATGAGTGTTACCTCCTCTCAAGAATCCGATGTAATTAGCCGTTGTTGATGCCGAGTTCGCGTTCACGAAGAATCGTTTTAGCACGCGCAATCGACTTGCGTACTTCACGGATACGAGCAGGATTCTCAAGCTGACCTGTAGCAAGTTGGAAGCGAAGGTTAAAGAGTTCTTCTTTCCACTCGCCCACTTTACCGTTGAGCTCTTCAGTTGTTGATTGACGGAGATCAGTTGCTTTCATTCGTATCACCACCATTTTCTTCACGTTTCACGAACTTACATTTTACTGGAAGTTTGTGCGATGCAAGACGAAGTGCCTCACGTGCCACTTCCTCAGATACACCTGCGATTTCGAACATTACTTTGCCAGGCTTAACTACAGCTACCCAGCCTTCTGGAGCACCTTTACCCGAACCCATTCGGACTTCGAGAGGCTTTTTAGTGTACGGCTTGTGTGGGAAGATTTTGATCCACACTTTACCACCACGTTTCATATAACGTGTCATTGCAATACGTGCTGATTCGATTTGACGGTTTGTAATCCAGCTCGCTTCGAGAGCTTGGAGACCGAACTCACCGAAGTGTACAGTTGTGCCGCGTTTAGCATTCCCGCGCATTTTACCACGGTGTACACGACGATATTTCACGCGTTTAGGTAACAACATAGTGTGTTGCCTCCTTCCTGAAAGAGTGTTTATTATTCAGCGTTTTTCGCTGTGTTGTTTTTTGTTGGAAGAACTTCACCGTGGTATAACCAAACTTTTACGCCGATTTTACCGTAAGTTGTGTCAGCTTCAGCTGTTCCGTAGTCGATGTCGGCACGGAGTGTGTGAAGTGGAACTGTTCCTTCCGAGTATTTCTCTGAACGAGCGATATCAGCGCCACCAAGACGACCAGAAACTTCTGTTTTGATCCCTTTGATGCCAGTACGCATCGAACGTTGAATTGATTGTTTCATTGCACGACGGAATGATACACGACCTTCCAATTGACGAGCAATGTTTTCTGCTACAAGCTTCGCAACAGCGTCAGCGTTTTTCACTTCAACAACGTTGATGTGAACGCGTTTTCCGTCAGCGATTTTTGTAATGTGTTTACGGAGTGATTCGATTTCAGAACCACCTTTACCGATTACCATACCTGGCTTCGCAGTGTGAAGCGAAATGTTCACGCGGTTTGCAGCGCGTTCGATTTCAACTTTAGAAACACTAGCATCCTTCATTTTGTTTTCGATGTATTCACGAATAACGAAGTCTTCATGAAGGAGATCAGCGTAGTCTTTCTCAGCGTACCAACGCGAATCCCAGTCTTTGATAACACCAACGCGAAGACCGTGCGGATTTACCTTTTGACCCACTACATATCCCTCCTTATTTCTCAGTTACCACGATGTGGATGTGGCTTGTGCGTTTGTTAATGCGGCTTGCGCGACCCATCGCACGTGGGCGGAAGCGTTTGAGTGTTGGACCTTCGTTGACAAAAGCTTCTGTTACAACGAGGTTCTCAATGTTCATATCGTAGTTGTGCTCTGCGTTAGCAATCGCTGATTTTAATACTTTCTCAACGATTGGCGATGCTGCCTTGTTTGTGTGAGCAAGGACAGAGAGCGCTTCGCCGACTTGTTTCCCGCGAATTAAGTCTACAACGAGACGTGCTTTGCGAGGAGCAAGACGGACCATATTAGCTGATGCTTTAGCTTGCATGGATTTGACCTCCCCTCAAATTACCGTTTCGTTTTCTTGTCTGATCCGTGACCTTTGTAAGTGCGTGTTGGAGCGAATTCACCAAGTTTGTGACCAACCATGTCTTCTGTCACGAATACTGGTACGTGTTTACGACCATCGTGCACACCGAACGTGTGACCCATGAATTCTGGGAAGATCGTCGAGCGACGTGACCAAGTTTTGATGACTTGCTTCTCACCAGATTCGTTGAGTTTGTCAACTTTAGCGAGTAAGTGGTGATCTGCGAATGGACCTTTTTTCAAGCTGCGACCCATGTTAGAACCTCCCTTTGGAATGATTCGGGAACGGCCCTTTCGAACCGCCCGAGAATCATGTAGTAATTATTTCTTACGGCGACGAAGGATGTACATGTCGCTCGATTTGTTTTTCTTACGAGTCTTAAGACCAAGAGCTGGTTTACCCCAAGGAGTAAGTGGGCCCGAACGACCGATTGGCGCACGACCTTCACCACCACCGTGTGGGTGATCAACCGGGTTCATTACAGAACCACGTACTGTTGGGCGCTTGCCTAACCAACGTGAACGTCCTGCTTTACCGATGTTTACGAGTTCGTGTTCTTCGTTACCAACTGAACCGATTGTCGCGCGGCAAGTGCCGAGGAACAAGCGTGATTCACCTGATTGAAGACGAACGATGACGTACTTGCCGTCACGTCCTTGGATTTGTGCCGATGCACCAGCCGCACGAACAAGCTGACCGCCTTTACCAGGCTTAAGCTCGATGTTGTGGATTGTTGTACCGACAGGGATGTTTACGAGTGGAAGAGCGTTCCCCACTTTGATATCCGCTTCAGGACCAGACATGATTTCCATGCCTACTTTGATGCCCTTAGGAGCGAGGATGTAACGTTTCTCACCATCTACATAGTTGATGAGTGCGATGTTTGCTGAACGGTTTGGATCGTATTCGATCGTTGCTACGCGTCCTGCAACGCCATCTTTGTTACGTTTGAAATCGATGATACGGTATTTACGCTTGTGACCGCCACCTTGGTGACGAACAGTCAAGCGACCTTGGTTGTTACGTCCGCCTTTTTTCGAAAGCTTTTCAGTTAACGATTTTTCAGGGCGATTCGTTGTGATCTCTGCAAAGTCGAGAGATGTCATGTTACGACGACCGTTAGTGGTCGGCTTAAACTTTTTGATTGCCATCGAGGATTCCCTCCTTTTCTTCTAAGGTAGTTAATTAACCGAGGAAGTCGATTGTGTTGCCTTCTGCAAGAGTTACGATCGCTTTTTTACGGCGAGCTGTGTAACCAGCGTGACGACCGACACGTTTCGCTTTCGGTTTGTAGTTCATTGTGTTTACCGAAGCAACTTTCACGTTGAAGATTGTTTCGATAGCGTGTTTCACTTGCGATTTAGTCGCTTTTACGTCGATTTCGAAAACGTATTTGTTAGCTTCCATGAGGCTAACTGAACGCTCAGTGATGATCGGACGTTTGATGATATCGTATGCTTGAGCCATTATGCAAGCACCTCCTCTACCTTCGCAACCGCATCTTTAGTGAAGATGACTTTGTCGTTAGCAACGAGGTCAAGAACGTTTACGCCTGCTGCGTCGATCACAGTCACTCCTGGGATGTTACGAGCTGCGAGAGCGATAGTCTCATTGTAGTCCGCTGTGACTACAAGAGCCTTACGTTCTACTGATAAGCTGTTGAGTACAGCAGCCATATCTTTTGTTTTTGGTGCATCGAAAGCAAGGCCTTCGAGGACGATGAATTCGTTGTTTTGTACTTTCGACGAAAGAGCCGAGAGAAGTGCTAAACGACGAACCTTTTTAGGAAGTTTGTAAGAGTATGAACGTGGTGTTGGACCGAAGACTGTACCACCACCAACCCATTGTGGTGAGCGGATAGAACCTTGGCGCGCACGACCAGTTCCCTTTTGTTTCCATGGTTTACGGCCGCCACCGCGTACTTCCGAGCGACCTTTCGTATCGTGAGTACCTTGACGGCGTGATGCTTGTTGCATGACGATTGCGTCATAAAGTACTGATTCGTTTGGCTCGATTCCGAAGATGGCTTCTGCCAATTCGATTTCGCCAACATTTGAACCTGTTTGGTTAAGCAAAGCTACTTTAGGCATTCGTAATTCCTCCTTTCCGTGCAGTTAATTAGTTACCTTTGACCGCTGTTTTGATGATGACGTTCGATTTACGAGCGCCTGGGATAGCACCTTTCACGAGGAGAAGGCCGCGTTCCACATCAACTTTAACGATTTCAAGGTTTTGAATTGTTTTACGCTCTCCACCCATTTGACCAGGAAGAAGCTTCCCTTTGAATACGCGGTTAGGAGCGACAGGACCCATCGAACCAGGACGACGGTGGTAGCGCGAACCGTGGGCCATTGGTCCACGTGATTGTCCGTGACGCTTGATCGCACCTTGGAATCCTTTACCTTTCGATGTACCTGTTACGTCTACTAATTCACCTGCAGCGAAAATGTCTGCCTTAATCTCTTGACCAATTTCGTATCCTTCTACTGAAGTACGAACCTCTTTGATGAAGCGCTTAGGTGTCGCGTTTGCTTTCGCAGCGTGACCTTTTGATGGTTTGTTTTGACGTGATTCTTTGATGTCTCCGAAACCAAGTTGAACTGCTTCGTAACCGTCTGTGTCAACTGTTTTAAGTTGAAGAACAACGTTACCTTCTACAGCAACTACTGTTACTGGTACTACTTCGCCTGCTTCGTTGAAGATTTGAGTCATACCAAGTTTTGTTCCTAAGATTCCTTTAGCCATGAGATACACCTCCTGTTAATAATTAATTGTCTCTTCTGGCTAGTATCTACTATATGAAGAATTAAAGTTTGATTTCGATGTCTACACCTGATGGTAACTCGAGACGCATAAGCGAATCGACTGTTTTCGGTGTTGGGTTTACGATGTCGATCAAGCGTTTGTGTGTACGCATTTCGAACTGCTCACGAGCATCTTTGTACTTGTGAACCGCACGAAGGATCGTGTAAACCGATTTTTCAGTTGGGAGCGGGATTGGACCCGATACCTTTGCACCTGAACGCTTCGCAGTGTCAACGATCTTCTCAGCTGATTGATCGAGAACGCGATGGTCATATGCTTTTAAACGAATACGAATTTTTTCATTTGCCATGTTTATTTCCCTCCTTTGTCGCCTACTTTTAAAATAGACAATTCTCCGCGGAAATTTCCACACCGGCCATGGCAATGCTGCCTGGCGTGTCATAACCTCCCGCTTCAACGCAGCGTGCTTGTGTCAGCAGAGGTATCCGATCATTGCAAATCAACGATTGGACCCATTTTCTGCTGTAAAGTCTCTCACCACTCGCACAAACACTTAATCATTATATCTAATCTGGTCATGGAATGCAAGATTAGATTTTTGAAGTTGCCGGTTGTCTGATGAGTTGCTCAACGTTCCCTAATGTAACAAGATTCGCGAGCTTTTGCAAGAGAAAATTCATTCTTTTATTGAACTATTTTTCAAACGAACTCCCATGTCAACTCGACCTAGCGTTTCATAACCTCTCCAAACCGCTCTGTCACCGCTTCGATGACCGAATGTGGCGCCCGCTTTAAACAAGTGTGGATGATGCCCGCCTTGATGGGATGTGTCTCGAAATATTGCACCAAACGCGTCAATTTGTCCTCTCGACCAATGACTGTGTAAAGCACAACCCACTCTTCGAGGTGCATCCAGTTCCCTTCTCCTTCTATATAAGGATGTGTATAAATCCCGTCCGTGCACTTCATCCGAAAACTGGACATGACGTCAACGTCATCCCCCTCAAACACATACTCCCCAAAGTAAGTCGTCAAGTATGCTTCATGTGGTTCAGATGACCGTTTCTCTCCGGCACGACTCAAGACCTCATCCAACCGTTCAAACTGATCCGGCTCTACGAACAAATCGATGTCATTGGTCACATCGACGATTCCATGATGCTTTAAAAGTTGCGAACCGCCAATCCGATAATCGATCCCGTTTAAACGACAAATCGTCTCCAACTGTTTTAACATGACGCCACTCCTTTCTCGTATGTTTCATATTACCACGACCATAGGAAAACACAAAAAAGCAGCCCGCATATTGCGGACTGCTTGAAGTTGTTCAGTTGAATCAATCGATTACTCGATGATTTCTGTTACTGAACCAGCACCTACAGTACGGCCACCCTCACGGATAGAGAAACGTGTACCGTCTTCGATCGCGATTGTAGAAATCAATTCGATCGTCAACTCGATGTTGTCTCCTGGCATTACCATTTCAGTACCTTCTGGAAGGTGAACGATACCTGTTACGTCAGTTGTACGGAAGTAGAACTGCGGGCGGTAGTTCGCGAAGAATGGCGTGTGACGGCCACCCTCTTCTTTAGAAAGAACGTAGATTGATGCTTTGAATTTAGAGTGTGGTGTGATTGAACCTGGCTTAGCAAGTACTTGTCCACGCTCGATGTCGTCACGTGATACACCACGGAGAAGTGCACCGATGTTGTCGCCAGCTTCAGCATAGTCAAGAAGCTTACGGAACATCTCTACACCAGTACATACAGTTTTCTTAGTTTCTTCTGTAAGACCAACGATTTCGATCTCGTCGTTGACGCGGAGAACACCACGCTCAACACGACCAGTCGCTACAGTACCACGACCAGTGATTGAGAATACGTCCTCTACAGGCATCATGAAGTCTTTGTCTGTGTCACGAACTGGTTCTGGGATGTACTCATCAACAGCGTTCATGAGTTCCATAACTTTTTCTTCCCACTGAGCTTCACCGTTAAGTGCGCCAAGTGCAGAACCTTTGATTACAGGGAGGTCGTCGCCTGGGAAGTCGTATTCAGAAAGAAGTTCACGGATTTCCATTTCAACGAGTTCGAGGAGCTCTTCGTCGTCTACCATGTCAACTTTGTTCATGAAGACTACGATGTAAGGAACACCTACTTGACGTGAAAGAAGGATGTGCTCACGTGTTTGTGGCATTGGACCATCTGTTGCAGATACAACGAGGATCGCGCCGTCCATTTGAGCAGCACCAGTGATCATGTTTTTAACATAGTCAGCGTGTCCTGGGCAGTCAACGTGTGCGTAGTGACGCTTGTCAGTTTCGTACTCGATGTGAGCTGTTGCGATTGTGATACCGCGCTCGCGCTCTTCTGGAGCACCATCGATTTGGTCAAACTTAGTAGCTGTTTTACCTTGTGCACGTGAAAGTACAGCAGAGATTGCTGCAGTCAAAGTTGTTTTACCGTGGTCGACGTGGCCGATTGTACCAACGTTAACGTGCGGTTTAGAACGGTCGAATTTTTCTTTACCCATTCTAGATTCCTCCTCTATTAAACGATTAGTTTTTATTTAACTAGGAAGACGTAGGTTACTTTTAACATACGTCCTCCTTAGCTTACAACAATCAATCTAGCGATACAACCGTTATTAGCCGTTCGCTTTTTTGACGATTTCTTCAGCAATTGATTTCGGTACTTCTTCGTAGTGATCGAAGTGCATCGAGTACGTTCCGCGTCCTTGTGTACGTGAACGAAGTGATGTTGCGTAACCGAACATTTCTGAAAGTGGAATCATCGCTTTAACGACTTGTGCGTTACCGCGAGCTTCCATACCTTCTACGCGTCCACGGCGTGACGTTACGTCACCCATGATGTCACCCATGTATTCTTCTGGGATAACAACTTCAACACGCATCATTGGCTCAAGGATGACAGCTTTCGCTTGGTCCTTAAGTTGTTTAACCGCCATCGAAGCAGCAACTTTAAACGCCATCTCGTTCGAGTCGACATCGTGGTACGATCCGAATACGAGGCGAGCTTTAACGTCTACTACTGGGTAACCAGCGAGGATACCGTTTTCGAGAGCTTCTTCAATCCCGTTTTGAACAGCTGGGACGTATTCACGTGGTACAACACCACCGACGATCTTGTTCTCGAACTCGAATCCAGCGCCTTCTTCGTTCGGCTCGAATTCTACGACAACGTGACCGTACTGACCGCGTCCACCAGACTGACGAACGAATTTCGAATCGATCTTCGCAGCGCCACGGATTGTTTCACGGTAAGCAACTTGTGGTGCACCAACGTTAGCTTCTACTTTGAATTCGCGACGCATACGGTCAACGAGGATATCAAGGTGAAGCTCACCCATACCAGAGATGATCGTTTGACCAGTCTCAGGGTTTGTTTCAGTGCGGAATGTTGGATCTTCTTCTGCGAGTTTCGCAAGAGCTTGACCCATTTTATCTTGGTCTGCTTTCGATTTAGGCTCGATTGCAACCGAGATAACTGGTTCTGGGAACGTCATTGACTCGAGAACGATGTTATCTTTCTCTGTGCAAAGCGTGTCACCAGTAGTCGTGTCTTTGAAACCAACAGCAGCGGCGATGTCACCAGCGTATACCATTGGAATCTCTTCACGGCTGTTTGCGTGCATTTGAAGGATACGACCGAGACGCTCACGCTTCCCTTTAGTCGAGTTCTTCACGTATGATCCCGCTTCAGCTGTACCAGAGTACACGCGGAAGAACGTCAATTTACCGACGTAAGGGTCAGTCATAACTTTGAACGCAAGTGCTGAGAATGGAGCTTCGTCAGAAGGCTCACGCGTGATTTCTTCTTCTGTATCGAGGTTGATCCCTTTGATTGACTCTACATCAACTGGTGATGGGAGGTAATCAACAACGGCGTTAAGCATGAGCTGAACACCTTTGTTCTTGAAGGCAGAACCAACGAGTACAGGGTAGAATTCAACGCTAAGTGTAGCTTGACGGATTGCAGCTTTCAATTCTTCGATTGAAATCTCTTCACCTTCAAGGTACTTCATCATCAACTCTTCGTTGAAGTCAGCAACACCTTCGATCAATTGACCGCGAAGTTCTTCAGCTTGGTCAGCCATGTCAGCTGGGAAGCCATCTGTAACTTCGATGTCAGTACCGAGGTCGTTGTTGTACATGTAAGTCTTCATTTCAACGAGATCGATGATCCCTTTGAAATCGTCCTCTGCTCCGATTGGGAGTTGGATCGCGTAAGCGTTCGCTTGGAGGCGCTCATGAAGCGTCTTCACAGAGTACAAGAAGTCTGCGCCGATTTTATCCATCTTGTTGACGAATACGACACGTGGTACACCATATGTCGTCGCTTGACGCCATACAGTTTCAGTTTGTGGTTCTACACCTGACTGAGCGTCAAGTACAGCAACAGCACCATCAAGTACACGGAGTGAACGTTCAACTTCTACTGTGAAGTCTACGTGTCCAGGTGTATCGATGATGTTTACACGGTGGCCATTCCACTGTGCAGTTGTCGCAGCTGAAGTGATCGTGATTCCACGCTCTTGCTCCTGCTCCATCCAGTCCATTTGTGAAGCACCTTCGTGCGTTTCACCAATTTTATGGATACGACCTGTGTAATAAAGAATACGTTCAGTTGTTGTCGTTTTACCGGCATCGATGTGAGCCATGATCCCGATGTTACGAGTATTCTTTAGGGAGAATTCTCTTGCCATACTGGGTATTCTCCTTCCGCATGTTTGATTTTCGTGTGCGCGCACACGATATGATTATACCCGAAAGCCACTCCGTTAAGCCATGCTTGGCGGAGTGGACTTTACGATTAAATTACCAACGATAGTGAGCAAACGCTTTGTTTGCTTCTGCCATCTTATGCATGTCTTCGCGTTTCTTAACAGACGCACCAGTGTTGTTGGCTGCATCCATGATTTCGTTCGCGATACGTTGCTCCATCGTTTTTTCGTTGCGGAGACGAGCGTAGTTCACGAGGTAACGAAGACCAAGTGTTGTACGGCGCTCTGGACGAACTTCAACAGGAACTTGGTAGTTAGCTCCACCTACACGGCGTGCTTTAACTTCAAGTACAGGCATGATGTTGTTCATTGCTTCTTCGAACACTTCCATAGGCTCTTTGCCTGAGCGTTCAGCGATGATGCCAAATGCGTTGTAAATGATAGTTTGAGCTGTACCTTTTTTACCGTCTAACATGACACGGTTAATGAGGCGAGTTACCAATTTCGAGTTGTAGATCGGATCTGCGATAACGTCACGACGTTCTGCACGGTTTTTACGCATCCGAGTACCCTCCTTTCAAAATTTCAATTGTAGTTTAGTTTGCGAGAATTACTTCTTCGCAGCTTTCGGACGTTTCGTACCGTATTTAGAACGGCCTTGCATACGTCCATCAACACCTGCAGTGTCAAGCGCACCACGGACGATGTGGTAACGTACCCCTGGTAAGTCTTTTACACGTCCTCCACGGATAAGAACAACGCTGTGCTCTTGAAGGTTGTGGCCAATACCTGGAATGTACGCAGTCACTTCGATTTGGTTAGTCAAACGAACACGAGCATACTTACGAAGTGCCGAGTTCGGTTTCTTCGGAGTCATTGTACCAACACGTGTACAAACACCACGTTTTTGTGGTGAGCTCACGTTTGTTTGTGACTTGATGAAACTGTTGTAACCTTTGTTAAGTGCTGGAGAGTCAGATTTAACGACTTTCGATTTACGTCCTTTACGGACTAACTGGTTAATAGTAGGCATCTTTGAAGATCCTCCCTTCCTGAATGTTGCTATTTTCTAGTCCCACCGACCCGGGTGGTTCATTTAAGGTCATAACGAAACGCTTTTACGAGGCGTAGGCATTCCATGACCTCGCAAAAACGTGAGTTATACCTTGAAAGTGGCAATTGTAGCAGCCAAACCTTCCCGTAGAAAGTTCGGATGGACGTCCAAGTAGCTTGCCGACTGCTGGACATCGTTGTCATCGACAACAACCGATTGGCGGCACTAAATCATAGTAGCACCGCCAACCTGCGCTGTCAAGACGTATTTTACTCGACCGTTGTATCTTCGAGTGCAACTGGCGCCTCATCTTCTTTAAGTTCGACATCACGGTAGACCGCCATTCCAGTACCAGCTGGAACAAGTTTACCGATGATGACGTTCTCTTTGAGTCCGAGGAGATAGTCGCGTTTCCCTTTGATTGCTGCATCCGTCAAGACACGAGTCGTTTCTTGGAACGAAGCTGCTGAGAGGAACGAATCTGTCTCAAGCGATGCTTTTGTGATCCCGAGAAGGACTGGTTTTGCAGTCGCTGGGTGTTTACCGTCACGAATCGCATCTTTACACGCTTCTTTGAAGACGCTGATGTCGACAAGTGAACCTGGGAGAAGTGGTGTGTCACCAGACTCGATGACTTTGACACGACGAAGCATTTGGCGAACCATGACCTCAACGTGCTTATCACCAATTTCTACCCCTTGCATCCGGTATACTTTTTGAACTTCTTGGAGAAGATAGTTCTGAACACCAGATACACCACGGACGGCGAGCAATTCTTTCGGATCGATCGAACCTTCCGTGAAGACTTCACCGGCCTCTACTGTATCGCCGATTTGAACACGGAGACGCGCTCCGAATGGAATCGTGTAAGAACGTGTTTCACTGAATCCTTCGACCGTGAGTTCACGCTTGTCACGCGATTCCGTGAAGTCGATGACCGTACCAGAGATTTCCGAGATGACCGCTTGACCTTTCGGGTTACGGGCTTCGAATACCTCTTGGATACGTGGAAGACCTTGTGTGATATCGTCTCCGGCAACCCCACCTGTGTGGAAGGTACGCATTGTAAGCTGCGTTCCTGGCTCACCGATTGATTGTGCGGCGATGATACCGACGGCTTCCCCGACTTCAACATTTGATCCAGTAGCCAAGTTACGTCCATAACACTTCTTACATACGCCGTGTGACGTGTTACATGTGAAGGCCGTACGGATTTCAACTTGCTCGACACCCGCATCAACGATGACGCGTGCGATGTCTTCTGTGATCAATTCGTTCTTATCGACCAACACTTCGCCCGTTTCAGGGTGTGTGACCGTTTCGAACGATGTACGTCCGACGAGGCGGTCGTACAAGTTTTCGATTTCTTCCGTACCTTCGCGGAGTGCAGATACGCGAATCCCGCGGTCTGTTCCACAATCTTCTTCACGGATGATGACATCTTGCGCAACGTCAACGAGACGACGCGTCAAGTAACCTGAATCGGCTGTCTTCAAGGCTGTATCGGCAAGACCTTTACGAGCCCCGTGAGTCGAGATGAAGTACTCTTGAACCGTCAGACCTTCACGGAATGACGATTTGATTGGAAGTTCGATGATGCGACCAGATGGAGCGGCCATCAAACCACGCATACCCGCAAGCTGCGTAAAGTTAGAGGCGTTACCACGGGCACCAGAGTCAGACATCATGAAGATCGGGTTCAAGCGGTTGAGGGATTTCATCAATCGAGATTGAATTTCATCCTTCGCTTCGTTCCAAGCACGTACAACGCGCTCGTAACGCTCATCTTCTGTGATGAGACCACGACGGAACGACTTCATGATTTGGTCGACTTGTTTTTGTGCCTCATCCAAGATTTCCTGCTTATCAGGAAGTACGATGATGTCGGCGATCCCAACTGTCACACCGGCTTTCGTCGAGTGTTTGAAGCCGAGATCTTTCATGCGGTCAAGCATGCGGCTTGTTTCAGTCGTTTCAAACTTCTGGAACACTTCCGCGATGACTTTTCCAAGGAATCCTTTTTTGAACGGGTCGATAATTGGACGTGATGCGATTTCTTCCGCAACGTTCGCCCCTTTGTCGATGAAGTACTTATCAGGAGTTGCTTCCTGCAAGTTTTCCATCGTCGGCTCGTTCAAGTATGGGAACGTGTTCGGCAAGATTTCGTTGAAGATCATCTTACCAACAGTCGTAATGAGCAGTTTCTCGTTCTGTTCGTCTGTGAACGTCGGGTTGTTGAGCGTACGTGCCGGAAGCGCCACACGCGAGTGCAAGTGGACATATCCGTTTTGGTAAGCGATCAATGCCTCGTTGACGTTCGAGAACACTTTCCCTTGACCGACGGCATCTTCACGTTCAAGTGAGATGTAGTAGTTACCGAGGACCATATCCTGCGATGGTGTAACAACTGGTTTACCGTCTTTCGGGTTCAAGATGTTCTGTGCAGCGAGCATGAGAAGACGTGCTTCCGCTTGTGCTTCTGCAGAAAGCGGAACGTGGACGGCCATTTGGTCACCATCGAAGTCGGCGTTATAAGCCGTACATACGAGTGGGTGAAGGCGAATCGCACGACCTTCAACAAGAATCGGTTCGAATGCTTGAATACCAAGGCGGTGAAGTGTCGGGGCACGGTTCAAGAGAACTGGGTGCTCACGGATGACTTCTTCAAGGACGCCCCAGATTTCAGGTTGCATCTTCTCGATTTTGCGTTTTGCGTTCTTGATGTTTGAAGCGATGCCACGACCGACAAGCTCTTTCATCACGAACGGTTTGAAGAGCTCAAGTGCCATCTCTTTTGGAAGACCACACTGATACATCTTCAAGTTCGGTCCTACGACGATAACCGAACGTCCTGAGTAGTCGACCCGTTTACCAAGAAGGTTTTGACGGAAACGACCTTGTTTCCCTTTCAACATGTGTGAAAGTGATTTGAGCGGACGGTTACCAGGACCTGTTACCGGACGACCACGACGACCGTTGTCGATGAGGGCGTCAACCGCTTCTTGAAGCATACGCTTCTCGTTTTGCACGATGATGTTCGGCGCGCCGAGATCGAGCAAACGTTTGAGACGGTTGTTACGGTTGATGACTCGACGATACAAGTCGTTCAAGTCAGATGTCGCAAAGCGTCCACCATCGAGCTGTACCATTGGGCGAAGCTCTGGTGGGATGACAGGAAGTACTTCAAGGATCATCCAGTCTGGATTGTTCCCTGATGTGAAGAACGCATCGAGAACTTCCAAACGTTTGATCGCACGTGTACGACGTTGACCTTGGACAGTTTTCAACTCTTCTCGAAGCTCGCCTACTTCTTTTTCAAGATTGACGTCTTGAAGGAGTGTGCGGATTGCTTCAGCACCCATGTCTGCTTTGAAGTCGCTACCGTATTTTTCACGATAGAGACGGAACTCTTTTTCCGAGAGAAGTTGTTTCTTCTCAAGCGGTGTATCACCTGGCTCTGTAACCACGTAAGAAGCGAAGTAAATCACTTCTTCAAGTGCACGTGGTGACATATCGAGAACAAGCCCCATGCGGCTTGGAATCCCTTTGAAGTACCAGATGTGCGAAACTGGTGCCGCGAGCTCGATATGGCCCATTCGCTCGCGACGTACTTTCGCTTTCGTCACTTCAACGCCACAACGGTCACAAATGACTCCTTTATAACGGATTCGTTTGTACTTCCCGCAGTAACATTCCCAGTCTTTCGTAGGACCGAAGATTCGTTCACAGAACAATCCGTCCTTCTCTGGTTTAAGTGTACGATAGTTGATCGTTTCCGGCTTTTTGACTTCACCGTAAGACCACGAACGGATCTTCTCTGATGAAGCCAAGCCGATTTTCATATATTCAAATCGATTAACATCTACCAAGGGGCCGACCTCCCTTTTCGCCTTATTCCTCTTCCGTAACAGTCGGTTGAACGACTTGTTCTAACGCCGATGTTGCGTTCGGGATGTTGTCGTCATCTTCATCTTTCATTTCGACTTCTTCATCATCCGCTGACATCATCTTGACTTCCATACCGAGCGCTTGAAGCTCTTTGATCAAGACGCGGAATGATTCAGGAACGCCCGCTTTCGGAACGCTCTCGCCTTTCACGATGGCCTCGTATGCTTTCACACGACCAACCGTGTCATCCGACTTGATTGTCAAGATTTCTTGGAGCGTGTAGGCTGCGCCGTACGCTTCAAGAGCCCAAACTTCCATCTCCCCGAAGCGCTGACCACCGAACTGTGCTTTACCACCGAGCGGTTGTTGCGTAACGAGTGAGTATGGTCCAGTCGAACGAGCGTGAAGTTTGTCATCAACCATGTGCGCGAGTTTGATCATATACATGACACCGACAGAGACACGGTTATCGAACGGTTCACCCGTACGACCGTCATAGAGACGCGTCTTCGCATCTTTATCCATACCAGCCTCTTCAATCGTTGCCCATACGTCTTCCTCACGCGCTCCATCGAATACAGGTGTTGCCACTTTGATGCCGAGCTTCTTCGCTGCCATTCCTAAGTGAAGTTCAAGCACCTGACCGATGTTCATACGAGATGGTACCCCAAGCGGGTTGAGCATGATGTCAACCGGTGTACCGTCTGGCATGTATGGCATATCTTCTTCAGGGAGGATCCGCGAGATAACACCTTTGTTACCGTGACGTCCCGCCATCTTATCCCCTTCGTGAATCTTACGTTTTTGAACGATATAGACACGTACCATTTGGTTGACGCCTGGAGACAATTCGTCGCCGTTTTCACGGTCGAACACTTTGACATCCAAGATGATTCCGTCTCCACCGTTTGGTACACGAAGTGACGTATCACGTACTTCACGTGCCTTCTCACCGAAGATTGCGTGCAAGAGACGCTCTTCCGCCGTCAATTCTGTAACTCCCTTAGGCGTTACTTTACCGACGAGGATATCGCCATCTTTAACTTCAGCTCCGATGCGGATAATTCCACGATCGTCCAAGTTACGAAGTGCGTCATCTCCGACGTTTGGAATATCACGCGTGATTTCCTCTGGCCCGAGTTTCGTGTCACGTGACTCTGACTCGTACTCTTCGATATGAATCGATGTGTACACGTCATCTTTCACGAGACGCTCACTCATGATGATCGCATCCTCATAGTTGTAACCATCCCATGTCATGAAGGCAACGACGACGTTACGGCCGAGCGCGAGCTCACCCATATCCATCGACGGACCGTCTGCGAGGATTTCTCCTTTTTCGACACGGTCGCCAGCTGCGATGATTGGTTTCTGGTTGTAGCATGTCCCTTGGTTTGAACGGACATATTTTTGAAGTTTGTAACGGTCTAAATCACCTGAAACCTCAGAACCGTTGACGTCAGACGTGCGACGGATCAAGATTTCACGCGCTGTGACGCGTTCAACGACACCTGGGTATTTCGCAACGATCGCTGCCCCAGAGTCTTTCGCAGACACGTACTCCATTCCAGTACCGACGATCGGTGAATCTGGTTGGAGAAGTGGTACTGCTTGACGTTGCATGTTCGCTCCCATGAGGGCACGGTTCGAGTCATCGTTCTCAAGGAACGGAATACATGCTGTCGCGGCAGAAACAACCTGTTTCGGCGAGACGTCCATGTAATCGACTCGGCTTGGCTCAACTGACAAGTTTTGTCCGCGGAAACGGCAAAGAACTTGTTCGTCTGCAAAGTGACCGTCTTCTGTGAGCGGCATGTTCGCCTGTGCGACGACGTAGAGGTCTTCCTCATCAGCCGTCATATATTGGATATCGCCAGTAACAAGACCTGTTTCCGGGTCAACACGACGATACGGTGCTTCGATGAAACCGTACTCGTTCACTTTCGCATAAGACGAGAGTGAGTTGATGAGTCCGATGTTCGGTCCCTCCGGTGTTTCGATTGGACACATCCGACCGTAGTGCGAATAGTGAACGTCTCGAACTTCGAAACCAGCACGTTCACGTGTCAAACCACCCGGTCCAAGTGCAGAGAGACGACGTTTGTGCGTCAACTCAGCAAGCGGGTTCGTCTGGTCCATGAACTGTGACAATTGCGAGCTACCGAAGAACTCTTTAAGTGATGCGATTACCGGGCGAATGTTAATAAGCGCTTGCGGTGTGATCGCGTTTTGATCTTGAATCGACATACGTTCTTTTACGACACGTTCCATACGAGAAAGCCCGATCCGGAATTGGTTTTGGAGAAGTTCTCCGACTGAACGAAGACGACGGTTTCCTAAGTGGTCGATGTCATCTGTTGTTCCGACTTCGTGAAGTAAGTTGAAGAAGTAGTTGATTGAAGCGATAATATCAGCCGGCGTAATATGCTTGATACTGCGGTCGATATTGCCATTTCCGATGATGTTCAAGATACGCTCTCCATCTGGGTCATCTGGTGAGATGACTTTGATTGATTGAAGACCGAACGGTTCACCTTCAGCGACACCACCAGTTGGTTCCGCATCGACATAACCGAGGCCGTTCTCCAAGTGTGGGAGGATACGATCTAAGTTGCGACGGTCGAGGACTGTTCCAGCTTCAGCGAGTACTTCACCTGTTTCTGGGTCCACGAGTGTTTCCGCTAATTTTTGACCGAACAAGCGGTTCTTAAGATGAAGTTTTTTGTTCATCTTATAGCGACCGACGTTCGCCAAGTCATAGCGTTTCGGGTCGAAGAAACGTGACACGAGAAGTGATTTTGCGTTTTCTACCGTTGGTGGTTCACCAGGGCGTAAACGCTCATAAATCTCAATCAACGCTTTCTCTGTAGACTCTGTATTATCTTTTTCAAGGGTGTTACGAAGATATTCGTCATCCCCGAGAAGGTCGATAATTTCTTGGTCCGTACCGAATCCGAGGGCACGCAACAACACCGTTACCGGAATTTTACGGGTACGGTCGATACGAACATAAACGATATCTTTAGCGTCTGTCTCAAGTTCGAGCCAAGCACCACGGTTCGGGATGACGGTTGCGCCAAATCCACGTTTACCGTTTTTATCGAGTTTAGCGTTATAGTACACGCTTGGTGAACGGACAAGCTGGGAAACGATGACGCGTTCTGCGCCGTTAATGATAAACGTTCCCGATTCTGTCATGAGCGGGAAATCCCCCATGAACACTTCTTGTTCTTTGAGCTCACCTGTCTCTTTGTTTTGGAGACGCACTTTTACGCGAAGTGGCGCAGAATAAGTAACGTCGCGCTCCTTCGATTCATCGATCGAATACTTCGGCTCGCTGAGCGAGTAATCGATGAACTCCAATACGAGGTTTCCTGTGAAGTCGGAAATCGGCGAAATGTCCGTAAACATTTCCTTCAATCCTTCACGCAAGAACCACTCATAAGAAGCAGTTTGAATTTCAATCAAATTCGGAAGCTCTAATACCTCACTGATACGGGCAAAGCTTCTTCTCTGACGGTGACGACCGTACTGAACAAGTTGACCAGTCAACTGATTCACCTCTCAGACCCCCAATTCTTTAGCGAATTTTTCGGGCGTAATAATCGAACATTGTCATTGAATGTCGCTCGTTTTCCGTCCCTAAAAAGCAGCAGACACGGCAGTTTCAAGCGAATTCCATTCCAATGGCATTTTATAATGTTAGCATATACGTTATGGCGAGTCAACAAGACTTCACCGTTTGTCAAGACCGAATTGCTCGGAAAATAAAGTAACCTTTCTCTTTCGCAATTGTTTCGACTTGACCAAACACCTCTTCTAGTAATTTCTTAGCAGAAGGTGCTCCTTGTTTCTTTTGAATGACGACATAGATTGCTCCCCCATCGACCAAATGCGCATGTGCTTCACGCAAGATCGTATGGACGACTTGTTTCCCCGCGCGAATCGGCGGATTGGTGACAATGGCGGCAAACCGTTCTCCCCCCACCGCGTCATACGCGTGAGAAAGTCGTGTTTCGACCGTCACTCCATTACGGGCGGCGTTTTGCTCAGAGAGCGCCAGCGCACGCTCATTTACATCAATGAGCAAGGCTTCACGCCCAGAGGCATCGGCAAGCGAGATCCCCATTGGACCATAGCCACAGCCTACATCTAAAATACGTCCTGAGACATCAGGCACTTCAAACGACTCAATTAAAAGACGCGACCCAAAATCGACCGATCCTTTCGAGAACACACCGCGGTCCGAAGTGAAATGATACTGTTTCCCTCGCAACTCGTACGTCCATGTCTCCGGGGCACTTTCCGAACGTGGATCGTTCGTGTAGTAATGATCTCCCATGCGTTGAACCTCCTAACCCTTTCTTCAAGGAAATAAAAGAAGCTCGCCGTGGCGAGCTTCTATAGGTTGTGAAGTTGAATTACTTAACTTCAACAGATGCGCCAGCTTCTTCAAGCTTAGCTTTGATTGACTCAGCGTCTTCTTTAGAAACGCCTTCTTTGACTGGAGCTGGAGTTCCGTCAACGAGTGCTTTTGCTTCTTTAAGGCCGAGACCTGTGATTTCACGAACAGCTTTGATGACGTTGATTTTACCAGCGCCAGCGTTTGTGAGTACTACGTCGAATTCAGTTTTCTCTTCAGCTGCTGCGCCTGCGCCAGCACCTGCAACTGCTACTGGAGCTGCTGCTGATACGCCGAATTCTTCTTCGATTGTTTTTACGAGTTCGTTAAGTTCGAGAACCGTCATTGATTTGAGGTCTTCGATGAATTGCTCTTTGTTGAAAGCCATTATGGTTTTCCTCCTTTGATGTTGTGAAAAAGTTTTTTGAGTTACGCTACGCGATAAAAATTAAGCTGATTGCTCTTCTTTTTGTTCTGCGATTGCGTTTGTTGCGACTGCGAGCCCACGGATTGGAGCTTGAAGTACGCTGAGAAGCATCGAGAGAAGACCATCGCGTGATGGAAGTTCTGCAAGGGCTTTGATTTCTTCGAGTGAAGTCACTTTGCCTTCGATGATTCCGCCTTTGAGTTCGAGCGCTTTGTGCTCTTTCGAGAAGTCGTTCAAGATCTTCGCTGGAGCAACAACGTCTTCGTTAGAGAAGGCGATTGCTGTAGGACCAGTGAAGACTTCGTCAAGACCTTCGAAGTTCGACTGAGTAGCTGCGCGGCGAAGAAGACCGTTCTTGTAAACTTTGAACTCGATTCCAGCGTCACGGAGTGATTTACGGAGTGTAGTCACTTCTTCAACTGTAAGTCCACGGTAGTCAACAACAACTGTTCCAACGCTCGCTTGCATTTTCTCAGCGATTTCATCGACGAGTGCCGATTTCTGAGCTACGATTTTTTCGTTTGCCATGTGTTTGCACCTCCTAGTCAATTCTTATACCGGACGAGAGGCTGCTCTCCAAAAGAAATCCCTCGTATGAAGACATACGAGGGCGTAATTGTTTGAAAGTAAACCTGTGACAACAGGCTCAAGTTCGAGCAAAGACACCTCGGAAGGGTTTACGGACCGATGTCCACCTTCTGTCTACGGTAATCCAACATATTCGGTTGAACGTGTATTACTTTAACAGCGGTGTCACACGTTGTCAACAATTTATTTCAACAAGATTACTTAAGGAAATCCGCAGTCGCTACACGGATCCCAGGACCCATTGTAGATGAAAGCGCGATGTTTTTAAGGTAAGTTCCTTTTGCAGTAGCAGGCTTCACTTTCATGAGTGTTTCGAGAATTGTCTCGATGTTCTCAGTGAGTTTAGATGCTTCAAATGACTTCTTACCAACTGGAACGTGGATGTTACCAGCTTTATCAACACGGTATTCAACTTTACCAGCTTTGATATCCGCGATTGCTTTTTCTACGTCGAAAGTAACTGTTCCTGTTTTCGGGTTAGGCATGAGGCCTTTAGGTCCGAGAACACGACCAAGTTTACCAACTTCACCCATCATGTCAGGTGTCGCAACGATTACATCGAAGTCGAACCATCCTTGTTGGATTTTGTTGATGTACTCAGCGTCGCCAACGTAGTCTGCGCCAGCAGCTTCCGCTTCTTTCACTTTCTCACCTTTAGCGAAGACGAGAACTTTTTGTGTTTTACCAGTACCGTGTGGAAGTACAACGGCACCACGGATTTGTTGGTCTGCTTTCTTCGGATCTACGCCGAGACGGACAGCAACTTCGATTGTTTCATCGAATTTAGCAGTAGCTGTTTTTTGAACGAGCTCGACAGCTTCAGCGAGGTCGTATGACTTCGTGCGGTCAACAAGCTTAGCTGCTTCTTGGTGTTTTTTACCCATGATCTTTTCCTCCTTGTGGTTAGCGGAATTTCCTCCCACATAATGAAGGGATTGAAGGTGAGCAGTATTCACCGACAACCCCAGAGACTAACAATTAGTCTTCGATTACAATACCCATACTACGTGCAGTACCTTCAACCATAAGCATCGCTGTTTCTACAGATGATGCGTTAAGGTCAGGCATTTTAAGTTCAGCGATTTCGCGAACTTTGTCACGCTTAACCGTTGCTACTTTCTTACGGTTTGGTTCACCAGAACCACTCTCGATACCAGCAGCTTTCTTCAAAAGAACTGCAGCTGGTGGAGTTTTCGTAATGAATGTAAACGAACGATCTTCGTATACCGTGATGACTACAGGAATAATCAATCCGGCTTGGTCTTGTGTACGAGCGTTGAACTCTTTACAGAATCCCATGATGTTAACACCTGCTTGACCAAGTGCTGGACCTACTGGTGGTGCTGGGTTAGCTTTACCAGCTGGGATTTGAAGTTTAACGAGTTTAGAAACTTTTTTCGCCACGAGACACACCTCCTTAAGTCTAAAATGTGGTTTCTTGGACGTTGTGCGCCCTCCCACTCAATCTATTAGGTCGAGTTTGTACCGAAATATAGCACAACATCAAACATTTTCGATTGTACCATCCGTTTCACGGATTAGCAAGTGGGTTTAGTTAATTTTCTGAACTTGTTCGAAATCAAGCTCAATTTTTGTTTCACGACCGAACATGTCGACCACGACTTTGAGCTTCTCTTTGTCAGCTTCAATCTCATCGATTGTACCTTCAAAGTTCTCGAACGCGCCTTCTTTCACGCGGACAAGGTCACCGAGTTCGTAGTTGTAACGATCTTTCTTCTCGATGAGACCCATTTGTGACAAGACGTTTGTCACTTCGTCCGGTTGAAGCGGGATTGGTTTTGCTCCGCCACCCGTTGAACCGAGGAAGCCGGTGACGTTAGGCGTGTTGCGGACAACATACCATGAATCGTCAGTCATGACCATCTCTACGAACACGTAGCCCGGGAAACTTTTGACTTCACGCTCTTTAATTTTCTTTTCGCCACTCTTTAATGTGACTTCTTCTTGCGTCGTTTCAGTCGGGACGAGGACGCGGAAAATTTTATCTTCCATGTTCATCGAACCGATTCGACGTTCTAGGTTTTCTTTGACGTTATTCTCAAAACCTGAGTACGTCTGGACAACAAACCACTGTTTCTCCACGGCTTTCACCTCTTCCTTAGTTAATCAATAAATTGACGAGATAGCTGACTCCAGTATCTACGCCGAACACGAACAGGCCAATCACGACAACGGTCGCGATGACGGTAACGGTATATTTCGTGAGTTCTTTACGAGTTGGCCAACTCGTTTTTTTCAACTCTTTCCATACGTCGCGCAAAAAGTTCATGGTAGCTTCCTCCTACATTGAATGCCAATCTACGTTACTTTGATTCTCGATGCATCGTATGCGCGTTACAGCGGCGACAAAACTTTTTCATTTCAAGCCGTGTCGACACACCATCTTTTTTTGTCGTCGAATACTCCCGAGACCCGCATTCTGAGCAAGCGAGACTTACTTTCTTTGCCATTCATAAGCGCCCCTTTCGACTAATCCCTCTTAAAAAAGAGCGAAAAAAAAACGCCTCCTGTAAATGGCGTCTACGGACAAGGCGCTGCTTTTAAAGTATCACATAGGAGGCACGCGGTCAATCATCGGTTAGCTCGTGAGCATTCGGACGTCGACATGGCGTTCAAACTTCTTCTTCACGCGCTGTAACGCATTATCAATCGATTTGACATGACGGTCGAGGTCGTCTGAAATCTCTTGGTAAGAACGTCCGTCTAAATAAAGACGCAACACCTTCCGCTCGAGATCACTTAAAATCTCATCCATCTTCGCTTCCATAAATGTCTGCTCTTCTTGAGTAACGATTAGTTCCTGCGGGTCCGTCGGATGTGGTGGCAAAATGACATCGAGCAACGTCCGATCAGATTCCTCATCAAAAATCGGTTTATCGAGTGACACATATGAGTTGAGCGGAATATGTTTTTGACGCGTCGCCGTCTTGATTGCTGTAATCATCTGACGTGTGATACACATCTCGGCAAAACTTTTGAACGAGGCGAGTCGCTCGTCTTTATAGTCCCGCACCCCTTTATAGAGACCGATCATGCCCTCTTGGACGATGTCCTCATGATCTGCACCAATCAAGAAATAAGAGCGGGCTTTTGCTCGAACAAAATACCGGTATCGTTCAATCAAAAACTCGAGCGCGTCGCTATCCCCTTCGTTGCGCGCCAATAAGACCAACTCTTCGTCTGACATTTTTTCAAACTGTTCGTACGGCCATCCGTTCATGCTCGTTACCCCCCGGCGATTGATCCTGAACTATGTAAGGTTGTGTCCCATTATAGGACTCCCTACTCCTATGCGTCAAACAAATTTCTAAAAATTCCGTCAATTAAATACTGTGTAACTCATATATGTAATAGTATACAACATTCCTTTGCAAAAAAATGTCAAAATCGAAACAAAGACGAGTCCATTTCATGAACTCGTCCGTGATTTCAGTCACCTTTTGATTTACGACGTCGCATTTCTTCAAATCGTTCTTGAATATGCGGAGGAATATCGATCGTTTTTCGATTCGATTGTTCCTTCTCTAACGAGAGGCGTCGTTGCTCAATCAGTGTTTTGGCATGTTTCCAATCTTTTAATAATTCGGTCGCGGGGACACGTAAGGCACCTTGGCCAAAAATGACCCACTGCTCGGTGAAGTCGTTCGTCGCGACGAATAATGTGACGAGTCGGTTATCCACCAGTTCGTGCGCCCGCCGCTCGATCCATTCGTCTGCCGTTTCATTTTCTTTTGTATAGACGACATCGACACGACTTCGTTTTTCTTTCGATTCACGCCCGTATCGCATATGGGCATCGAAGACGATGGTGACTTCTTTCCCAGATACGGCCTGATATTCCGCCATCGCTTCAATTAACAAATTGCGCGCTTGGTCAAAATCCATATCGCGCAAACTTCTTAAATGCGGCCACGCCCCGATGATGTTATATCCGTCGACAAGAAGGAGCTCGCGCTTTTGGATACTCATGCTAACGGGTGACGTGAGCGATGCACTTCATACAGAAGGAGTGCCGCTGCAACAGATGCATTCAGTGACGTGACATGACCAACCATTGGTAAGTGAACGAGGAAGTCGCATGATTCACGCACGAGTCGGCTCATTCCCTTGCCTTCACTCCCGATGACCACGACAAGTGGCATATTCCCATCCAATCGACGATAATCCTGACTCTCTTTCGCATCTGTCCCAACGACCCATAATCCTTTTTCTTTCAACTCTTCGAGTGTCCGCGTCAAATTCGTCACGCGCGCAACCGGGATATGTTCAATCGCGCCCGTCGACGCTTTGGCGACCGTCTGAGTCAAACCGACGGAACGGCGTTTCGGAATAATGATCCCATGTGCCCCGACAGCATCCGCGGTCCGTAAAATCGAACCGAGGTTATGCGGGTCTTCGAGTTCATCCAACAAAATAAAGAGCGGTGTCTCCTCTTTTGAAGCGGCGAGCGCGAACATGTCCTCGATTGTTTTATACTCATAAGCCGCGACGGCCGCTACAACACCTTGGTGATGTTCACTACCAGCCATCTTCTCGAGTTTTGTTTTCGGTACGAATGACACTTGGACGGATGCTTCATTCGCCATCGAGATGATTTGAGCGAGCGGTCCTTTTTGTTGCCCTTCCATAACAAACACTTTGTTCATGTCGCGACCGCTTCGAAGTGCTTCGAGTACAGGGTTTCGACCGTAAAGAAAATCGATTCCTTCCTCCATCACGTCTACTTCCTTATAGTCCGGTCGTTCCGCCTTCTGATGGCGTGAACGTTCTGGACGTTCCCCACGCGGACGGTCAAACTTTCGTTTTTCCGCGCCCCGTTTTTCGTCATGTCGTTTCGGTCGACTCGGTTTCGAGTCGTTCGAACGCTTGTTTGATGAGTTCTTCAAGACGATCCCTTCTTTCTGTTAAGTAGATATAGCCAATCAATGCCTCAAATGCCGTAGAGTAACGATACGTATGGACGTCGACCCGCTTCGGAATCGAGCCTGACTTCGCATTCTTACCCCGTCTGACGACGGCTTGCTCTTCTTCTGTCAACACGTCCGTCTCAAGCCAATGGGTCACGACGCTCGCTTGCGCCCGCGCGTTCACGTAACGGACTGCCCCTCGATGCAAATCGTTCGGGCGCGTCAACCCTTGCTCGAGCAGTCTTTCTCGTACGGCCAATTCATACACCACGTCACCCATATAGGCGAGCGCGAGAGCATTCATTTGTTTCGGTTGCATCATAACCGTTTCCACCGAACCCCTTGGGCCGTGTCTTCGAGTTGGATGTTTTGTTCTTTCAGTAAATCACGAATCTCGTCAGCGCGGGCAAAGTTACGTGCCGCGCGTGCGTCGTTTCGTTCTTGAATCAATTGATCAATCTCGGCATCGAGCAATTCTTTCTCTTCAGCGAGCGTCAATCCGAGCACACCTGTCAATTCGTCGAATAACGAGAGAACTTGTTCGAGTGTCGTTTTTGCCACGTGATCCGCCTTGGCATAAATATTCGCTTCCCGTGCTAAGTCAAAGAGAACAGTCACGGCATTTGCTGTATTGATATCATCATCCATCGATTCGATAAACGACGTCTTGATTGCTTCAAGTTTCCGCTCCATCGACTCACTCGGTTCACCAAGTCCAGCTGTGACAGACAAGCGGTATTCGATATTTTGATACGCTTCTTTGATTCGACTCCAACCGTTTGCCGCCTGTTCAATCAATTCACGGCTGTAGTTGATCGGATGACGATAATGGACCGACAACATGAAGAAACGAAGGACCATCGGGTCGACTTCTTTCAATGCCTCGTGGACGAGTAGGAAGTTGCCGAGCGATTTAGACATCTTCTCATTTTCAATGTTGATGAATCCGTTATGCAGCCAGTAGTTGGCAAACTTCGCATGGTTACACGCTTCTGACTGGGCAATCTCATTCTCGTGGTGTGGGAATTTCAAGTCATGACCGCCCGCATGAATGTCAATCGTTGCGCCGAGATGCTTTTTCGCCATCGCCGAGCATTCGATATGCCAGCCTGGTCGTCCTTTACCCCATGGACTATCCCATGAAGGCTCGTCTGGTTTAGCGGCTTTCCATAAGACGAAATCGAGCGGGTCTTCTTTCTTTTCTCCGACATCGACGCGCGAGCCAGCACGTAAATCTTCGATGGATTGTTGACTTAATTTCCCGTACGTTTCAAACTTCTTCGTTCGGAAATATACATCGCCTTCTGATTCATAAGCAAACCCTTCTGTCTCTAACTGACGAATGAACTCGATGATTTCTTCCATTGTATCCGTCACACGTGGGTGTACGTCTGCCGGTTGTACGTTCAATGCTCCCGTATCAGCTAAATAAGCTTCAATGTAACGGTTTGTCAACGTCTCCGTGTCTTCCCCCAGCTCGTTGGCGGTGCGAATGATTTTGTCGTCTACGTCCGTGAAGTTCAAAACGTATTTCACCTCGTACCCACGATATGTCAGATAACGACGTACTGTATCGAAGGCAATCGCCGGACGGGCGTTCCCGACATGAATATAGTTGTAGACGGTCGGTCCACAAACATACATCGATACTTTCCCCGGAACAATCGGGACAAACGGTTCTTTTTTATTCGTGAGACTGTTGTACAGCTGAATCATGTGTCTTCTCCTCCATCCGCTTTTCAAGCGCCTCTAATTTTTGTTGTAGTTCATCCACTGCCGCTTCTAAGCGTTCTTGACACTCACGGTCTGGGTCTGGGAAACGATGATCGAGGTCATGTTGCTTCACACGCTTCCCATTTCGAATGACGACACGACCCGGAATTCCGACTACGGTCGAATCAGACGGCACATCGTTCAAGACGACAGAGCTCGCTCCGATTTTGACGCAATCGCCAACCGTAATGTTTCCGAGTACCTTCGCCCCTGCCGAGATGAGCACGTCACTCCCGATGGTCGGATGACGCTTCCCTTTTTCTTTCCCTGTTCCTCCGAGTGTGACGCCTTGATAAATCGTCACATCATTCCCGATAATCGCCGTCTCACCGATGACGACACCAAAACCGTGATCGATGAACACGCGATCACCGAGTACTGCTCCCGGATGAATTTCAATCCCGGTTACCCAACGACTGAACTGGGCTAACAACTTGGCCACCAACTTCACGTTACGTCTCCATAATCCGTGTGCGATACGATGTGCCCATATGGCGTGTAGACCTGGATACGTCAGTGCCACCTCTACTTTTGAACGAGCGGCAGGATCGAGTTCCAGGACAGTCCGCAAATCCTCGCGTACACTGCTCCAAAATCCCATAATTGATATCTCCTTTTCTTATACAAAAAACAAAGACGCCCCTGTGCCAAGGCACAGAGACGCCGTAAGCGCGGTTCCACTCTGTTTGGGAAAAAGTGTTCCCCTCTCAAGTCTCGTTAACGCCGAGTCGCGGCCTCGACTACATATCGCCGAGACGGCTCAGAGGTGCACTTCTTCGGGGGACACATCTAGAACTCCCAGCCTAGGTTCTAGTCTCTGCAAAGTGCCATACCGCTTACTTTCCTCATCGATGCCTTTATGCTAATAAAGTTGTCAGACGCTTTAAGACACGCTCTTTTCCGATTAACGAAATTGCGTTCGGGAGCTCTGGTCCATGTGTTTGTCCTGTCGTTGCGACACGGATTGGCATGAACAAGTTCTTCCCTTTTTGACCAGTTGCTTTTTGCGTCGCTTTCGTCGCCGCTTTAATCGCTTCTGGTGTGAAGTCTTCGATTCCTTCGAGCTGTTGTTTGAACTCTGCAAGGACAGCCGGAACCGTTTCTCCTGAAAGAACAGCATTCGCTTCCTCGTCATACTCGATTTCATCTTTGAAGAACAAGTCTGTCAACGCGACAATCTCTGCCCCGTGCGTCATTTGTTCTTTATACAATGCGATCAAGTTTGTTGCCCAATCTGCTTCTTCCACAGATACCGCCTCGGGTAATCGTCCTGCTTCTTGTAAGAATGGTAAACTGAGTGCCACTACTTCGTCAAGCGTGGCCTTCTTCATGTATACACTGTTGATCCAAGAAAGTTTTTGTTGGTCAAATACCGCTGGACTCTTCGATAAACGGTTCGCATCAAACATTTGAATAAACTCTTCTTTTGAGAAGATTTCTTCTTCTCCAACCGGCGACCAGCCAAGAAGGGAAATGAAGTTGAAGAGCGCTGCCGGCAAGTAACCGAGGTCCGCATATTGTTCGATAAACTGAATGATCGATTCGTCACGTTTTGATAGTTTCTTATGTTGATCGTTATAAATAAGCGTCATATGACCGAACTCAGGATATCCCCATCCAAGTGCGTCATATACCATCATCTGCTTTGGTGTGTTCGCAATGTGATCGTCTCCACGCAAGACGTGGCTGATTTTCATCAAGTGGTCATCGACGACAACCGCGAAGTTGTATGTTGGAATGCCATCTTGTTTCACGATGACCCAATCACCAAAGTCTTTCGATTCGAATGAGACGTCGCCTTTAACGACATCTGTCCACTTATACGTTACGCCTTCCGGCACACGGATGCGAATCGACGGCTTGCGACCTTCTGCTTCAAACGCTTCACGTTCTTCGACAGTCAGATTGCGGTGTGCACCAGAATAACGTGGTGCCTCGCCGCGCGCAATTTGTGCTTCACGCTCTGCTTCGAGCTCCTCTGACGTCATGTAGCATTTGTAAGCGAGACCTTTGCTCATCAATTCGTTGACGTATTTCTCATAAAGTGAAAGACGTTCCATTTGGTAATATGGACCGTAATCTCCGTCACGACCCGGACCTTCATCCCAATCGATTCCGAGCCACTCCAAATACTTCATTTGACTCTCGACACCGTTCAACACATTTCGTTTTTGGTCCGTGTCTTCAATTCGAAGAATCAATTTCCCGCCTGCATGACGAGCAAATAAGTAGTTAAACAACGCAGTCCGCGCATTCCCGATGTGGAGATGCCCCGTCGGACTAGGCGCATAGCGTACACGCACTTCACTCATAATAGTTCCACCTTTCTTCTCTTCTGCCCAAATAGTATACCATTTCTGTCAAGCTCGGTTGAGTAAGATGACCGCTTGTGCCGCGATTCCTTCTTCACGCCCCGTAAAGCCAAGCTTCTCTGTCGTCGTCGCCTTCACGTTCACCTGTTCGATGTCCGCTTCGAGAAGATCGGCAATGACCGCCCGCATCTCATCAATATAAGGACGTAACTTCGGACGTTGTGCCATGACGGTCGCATCCACATTTCCAAGGACATACCCTTCGTCTTTCACAAGTTGCCACACGTGGCGAAGCAACACTTTCGAATCTGCATCTTTAAATTCAGGGTCCGTATCCGGGAAATGCTTCCCGATATCACCTGCCGCAATCGCACCGAGTGCCGCATCGGCAATCGTATGGAGTAATACGTCTGCATCTGAATGACCGAGCAGACCACGTTCGTGCGGAATCTCGATTCCTCCTAAAATTAGCGGACGTCCTTCCGCAAATGCGTGTACATCAAATCCTTGACCAATTCTCATTGTAAGTCCTCCTTCGCTAAAATCGCATCACCAAACAATAAGTCTTCTGGCGTTGTCATCTTAATATTATGGTAGTCCCCAAGGACGACTTGTACAGTCTCACCAATCCATTCGAATAAGCTCGCATCATCCGTTCCCATCATCTGTTGTTCGATCGCCCGTTCATGAGCCGCTAAAATGGCATCGATCTGAAAGGCTTGCGGCGTTTGCGCCAACCATAAATTTTCACGGGGCACGGTTCGTTCGATTTGATGACGTTCGACTTGTTTGACCGTGTCCTTGACGGGTACCGCTAGAATGGCGCCACCTTGTAAGGCCGCTTCTGCCACTTGATGTAGCTGTTCGCGCTTTACAAATGGACGGGCACCATCATGAATCATCACAATCGTATCGGGTGCAACCACCTTGAGTCCTGCGTAAACACTTTGTTGTCGTTCTTCCCCACCTGTTACGTATGTAATCGGTGTTTCAACCTGTGTCGTCATCGCTTCAAACCATTCACGTTCCTCTGGACGAATCGCTAGAACGATTCGTTCACACCACGGATCGGTATCGAACGCTTGTAGCGTCCATACGATGATTGGTTTATCACGGAGCGACAACATCAGTTTATTCGCATCCGCCCCCATTCGTTTCCCTCTTCCCGCAGCCGGGATCACAACTGTATAAGATACTATGCTAAACACCTCTCTTCGTGAAAAAAGAGAGCGCTCACGCGTCTCTTTTTTGTTCGTTATTCAGGACGGGCAAAAATCATGCGACCTGCAGACGTCTGTAACACACTCGTCACGACGACAGGAAGCGTCTTCGAGATCAACTTACGTCCACCTTCTACGACGACCATCGTTCCGTCTTCGAGATAGGCAACGCCTTGATTTTGCTCTTTTCCTTCTTTAATGACCGTCACGACCATCTCTTCGCCTGGGATGACGATTTGTTTAACGGCATTCGCTAAGTCATTAATATTCAAGACCGGGACATTTCGAACTTCACATACTTTGTTTAAGTTATAGTCGTTCGTGACGACAATCCCATTTTTAAGCTCTGCCAATTTGATTAGTTTAATGTCGACTTCTGGTACGTCTTCAAAATCCCCATCATAAATTTCAACTTGGATTCGCTTATTCTCTTGAAGTTCCTTTAAAATATCAAGCCCACGACGACCACGGTTTCGTTTTAATGTATCCGACGAGTCCGCGATATATTGGAGTTCTCCGATGACGAACTGCGGAACAATCAACGTTCCTTCCACAAATCCAGTCGTGGCGATATCGGCGATTCGTCCATCGATAATCACGCTCGTATCTAAGATTTTATCATTTGAACGCTGAACCGGTTCAGCCGCCGGCTTCTCCCGCTCGCTCTTCACAAATAGCTTGATCCATTCGTTACGCTTCCGATATCCGACCGCGAATCCGAAGTAACCAAACAGCGCCGTGACAAAAATCGGGACGATTTTACTCAATAAGAAAATGTTCGTGACTTCGAGCGACACACTGATTAAAAAGGCAATCAAGAGCCCAATAATGAGGCCAATCGAACCGAATAAAATATCTCCTACCGGTAAACGGACGAGCCGTTCTTCGACAAAACGAATAAATGCAACAACACCATCGGTTAAGAATAAACTAAGAATGAAGAAGATAAGTCCACCAATCAAACTTGCTACGTATGGAATCGTTAACCATTCCGGCACATTCATGCCGAAGTCTCCTAATAATAGCGTCGCTTCGATAATTCCAAACCAACCTACGACGAGACCAATCAAAATAAATCCGATTCGTACTGCAATCTTCACTCATTCCACCTCCTTCTATATGAAATAAAATTTCAAAAAATAACACTTACATTGTAACATGATTTTTTCAATCACGTTCGTTACAAAGCGTTAAAAACTGCCATTGGCGACCCGTTAAAACGGGATCGCCAACTGCAATGCTTCGTCTACCGTTCCGACGCCGACCACTTCAATTCCTGCCGGTGCCGTCCATCCACCCATGTTGTTTTTCGGAATGATGGCACGTGTGAATCCTAGTTTTGCGGCTTCAGCGACACGTTGTTCAATTCGCGATACGCGTCGCACTTCTCCGGTCAACCCGACTTCACCGATGCAGACATCCGTCGGACGAGTCGGGCGATCGCGGAAACTCGAGGCAATCGAGACACAAATCGCGAGGTCAATCGCAGGCTCATCTAACTTGACGCCACCCGCTGCTTTCAAATAGGCATCTTGCGTCTGAAGCAACAAGCCTGAACGTTTCTCAAGGACAGCCATCAGAAGCGCGACCCGGTTATGGTCGATCCCCGTCGCCATACGTCTCGGATTCCCGAATGATGTCGGGGAGATGAGAGCCTGTAGTTCAACGAGTACCGTCCTTGTCCCTTCCATCGAAGCGACGACCGTAGACCCCGACACACCGGCGGTTCGTTCTTCTAGGAAGATTTCGGACGGGTTGAGCACTTCTTCTAGCCCACTCTCTTTCATCTCGAAAATTCCAATCTCGTTCGTTGAACCAAAACGGTTTTTCACTGCTCGTAAAATACGGAATGTATGATGACGCTCCCCTTCAAAGTAAAGTACCGCATCAACCATGTGCTCGAGTAGCCGTGGTCCCGCAATCGATCCTTGTTTCGTCACGTGACCGACGATGAAGACAGCAATCCCTCGCGTCTTCGCAATCTTCATGAGTGCTGCCGTACATTCTCGAACTTGCGACACACTTCCTGGCGCAGATTGAATCTCATCCATATATACCGTCTGAATCGAGTCGATGATGACGAATCCTGGTTGTTCCTCATCGATGACCCGTTCAATCATCAACATATCTGTCTCAGCGAGCACAAACAAGTCTTCGGTCGGTAACCCGAGACGCTCCGCCCGCAGTTTCGTCTGTTTGAGTGATTCCTCACCTGAGATATACAGTACTTTCTTACCGCTGTGGGCTAAATGTGCACTGACTTGTAGTAGAATCGTCGACTTCCCGATTCCTGGGTCACCCCCGACTAAGACAAGGGAACCCGGAACAATCCCTCCACCGAGCACCCGGTCAAACTCACGACTATTTGTGTGCACACGCGTCTCTTCTTGCGAGACGACGTTCGCTAGTCGCTCCGGCTTCAATTGTCGGGATGAACTGTGCACAAAAGCTGCACCCCGTTTCGCTTTCTTCTCCTCGACAAACTCCTCGACGAGCGTATTCCATTCATTACAACCTGGACAGCGCCCCATCCATTTGGCTGATTCATATCCACACGATTGGCAGACGTATTTCGTTTTAATTTTGGCCATAAGTTTCCTTCCTGTCTAAAAAAAGCTCCCTCATGAACGACGAGGGAGCTAAATGATTTACTGAACCACACCTTCGTTACGAACGACAAACTCTCCATCTTGTACGTCGAGCGCAACTTTACTACCTTTGGCAATGGTACCGCCAAGCATTGCTTCTGAGAGGCGATCTTCCACCTCTCGTTGAAGGGCACGACGGAGAGGGCGAGCCCCGTATTCCGGATCGTAGCCGACTTCGGCAATCTTGTCGAGCGCCGCATCCGTCAAGCTGAAATCAACACCTTGTTCGGCGAGACGTTTTTTAAGTGTCTCTGCCATAAGTTTAATGATTTCTTGAATGTGCTCTTTTTGAAGTGAATGGAAGACCGTGATTTCGTCAATCCGGTTCAAGAACTCAGGTCGGAACGCCTTTTTCAATTCCTCGAGTACTTTATCCTTCATTTCTGTATACTCACGTTTCACATCATCTTCGACTGTGAATCCAACATACTTATTACGTTGAAGCGCTGCGGCCCCGACGTTTGATGTCATGATGATGACCGTGTTTCGGAAGTCGACCGTGCGGCCTTTCGAGTCCGTCAAACGACCATCATCAAGCACTTGAAGTAAAATATTGAACACTTCAGGGTGCGCTTTTTCAATCTCATCGAGAAGAATGACCGAGTATGGTTTCCGGCGTACTTTCTCTGTTAACTGACCGCCTTCTTCGTAACCGACATATCCAGGAGGCGAACCAACGAGACGGCTCGTCGCATGTTTCTCCATGTACTCCGACATGTCAATTCGAATAATCGCGTCCTCATCACCAAACATCGCTTCTGCAACCGCACGAGCGAGTTCGGTTTTCCCGACTCCAGTAGGTCCGAGGAAGATGAATGAACCGATTGGACGTTTTGGATCTTTCAAGCCGGCACGAGCCCGACGGATGGCGCGAGAGATCGACTTCACGGCATCGTCTTGACCGATGACACGGTTGTGAAGAATTGATTCGAGTTTTAGGAGACGGTCTGTCTCTTCTTCCGCAATCTTCGTGACCGGTACACCTGTCCAGTTTGCGACAACTTGAGCGATATCTTCTTTCGTCACTTCAAGCTTTTCATTGCCTTGCTTGTTCTGCCACTCCGTTTTTAGCTCTTCCAACTCATCACGTAACTTCTGTTCCGTGTCACGGAGAGATGCTGCTTTTTCAAACTCTTGGCTTTGAACAGCTGAGTCTTTTTCTTTACGAATCGACTCGAGACGCGACTCCAATTCTTTTAAGTTCGGTGGCGCGGTGAATGAGCGAAGTCGTACTTTTGATGCTGCCTCATCAACGAGATCAATCGCTTTATCTGGCAAGAAACGATCTGAGATATAACGGTCAGACAGAACGACTGCCTCATGAATCGCTGTGTCCGTGATGGTTACACGGTGGTGGGCCTCATAGCGATCACGTAAACCGAAAAGAATTTGCTCAGCTTCTTCTGTTGTCGGCTCATTTACCTGAATCGGTTGGAAGCGTCGTTCAAGCGCAGCATCTTTCTCGATATATTTCCGGTACTCATCGAGCGTTGTCGCTCCAATACATTGAAGCTCACCACGGGCCAATGAAGGTTTAAGGATGTTCGACGCATCAATCGCACCTTCTGCGCCACCCGCACCAATCAATGTGTGCAACTCATCGATGAAGAGAATAACATTTCCAGCCTGACGAATTTCGTCCATGACCTTCTTCAAACGATCTTCGAATTCGCCACGATATTTTGTCCCCGCTACGAGTGTACCCATGTCGAGTACCATCACTCGTTTATTGCGAAGTGTTTCAGGTACTTCGTTGTTGATGATTTGTTGGGCGAGGCCTTCAACTACAGCTGTTTTCCCGACACCTGGTTCCCCAATAAGAACCGGGTTGTTTTTCGTACGACGAGATAAGACTTCAATGACACGTTGAATCTCACCTGCTCGTCCGATGACCGGGTCTAATCGGGACTCACGTGCTTGTTGCGTCAAGTCGCGTGCCAATCCATCAAGTGTTGGGGTTGCAGCGCTCGCGCCTGGTTGCGAGGCGTTTGAAGAAGACTCCGTGTTACCGAGAAGCTGCAATACTTGTTGACGAGCTTTCGTTAAGCTGATTCCAAGGTTATTGAGGACGCGTGCCGCGACACCTTCGCCTTCACGAATCAATCCAAGAAGAATGTGTTCCGTTCCAACGTATGAATGTCCTAATTTTCGTGCCTCATCCATCGAGAGTTCAATGACCTTTTTCGCACGTGGTGTGTAATGAATTGTTGATCCATTCTCAGAACCGCGCCCGATTAATGATTCTACTTCTTGTTGAATTTTTTCAGAAGTCAATCCGAGAGCGAAGAGCGCTTTTGCAGCGATTCCTTCTCCTTCACGAACCAATCCTAATAAAATATGTTCTGTACCAATATTATGATGGCCAAGACGTACTGCTTCCTCTTGTGCTAAAGCTAATACGCGCTGTGCTCGTTCTGTAAAACGTCCAAACATCATTGACAAAACCTCCTTATAGTTGGATCAAACTAAGCCTTGATCTAACGTTCGACGAACGAGGGTTGCTCGCTCTCGATCCCGTTCTTGTGTAGATAATGTTTTCCCGAAATGCTTTTGTAGAAAACCTGATTGTAGTCGAACGATGAGTTCATGGAACTTCGGTGGACTCCAATCAGATAAAATCCCTAGGTCACTCGCCAAATGTAAATCAGATAATCTTTCAATCGCCTCAGTAGAAGAAAGTAGTTTAGCATATCTTAAAATACCGTATGACCGATAAAATCGATCTTCTAATTCCTCCTGACGATTCGCAACGAGTTCCTCACGCGCATGGCGTTCTGCTTGAATCACTTGTTCTGTCACTTCCATGAAGTCGGCAAGTAATTGTGATTCATGACTTCCTAATGTCCGTTGATTCGACAATTGGAACAAGCGTCCGGCAGCATCGCTCCCTTCACCGTAACGACCTCGAATCGTATAACCGAGCTTTCGAAGCTCTCGCAAAATCGGACTAATCCGTCCCGTTAAGGTGAGTCCCGGCAAGTGTAACATGACCGAGGCCCTGAGTCCTGTTCCGATATTGCTTGGACATGTCGTCAAATATCCTAATTGCTCATCAAACGCGTAAGAGAGGGATTCTGCGCATAATGCGTCTACTTGCTTCGCTAACTCAAACGCTTCTTTCACTTGATATCCTGGAAGCAACGTTTGAATGCGTAGATGGTCTTCTTCATTAATCAACACGCTGATTGTCTCATCTTCACTTAAGAAGACCGCACTCTCTTCATTTGTTGCAACAGCCGGGCTAATCAAGTGTTTCTCCATCAATGCCTGTCGTGTTACTTCATCATAATCACGCATATGAAGATATTCAAATCCCTTTAACCCACGTAGACGCCCTTCGAGACGATCACAAAGTTGTCGTTCGCCTTCTTTAGAAAGTACGGGAGAGAATACCGTGTCTTTGACGTTACGTGCCAGTCGAATTCTCGTAGAAACGACCAAGTCATCGAGTTTGGCACGCTCTTTCATTTTTGGACCAAGTGGATGTGTTAGGAAAGTTTCCATTATACATCTCCCTGCCCTTCTAATTGCTTCATTTCTTTTTGAATCCGTGCTGCCCGTTCATAATCTTCTTGTTCGACAGCGCGGGTCAACTCCCCTGCCAACTTTTCGAGCCGTTCTTCAATCCGTTCATGAGGCGTGCGCAAATGGTCGGGGATCGATCCAATGTGATGATCGTGCCCTTGTTGATATTGACGAGTAATCTTGATCAACTCATCCCGAAATACGGTATAACATGTTGCGCATCCTGCTTTTCGTACACGCAATAAGTCTTGGCGTGTCATCTGGCAAGTCGGACACCGCTTCACGACCGGTACATAACCCGTCATGAGTTCTACCGTACATTGCCGACATAATCGTTTTTTTACGGGTACATCTTGTTCCATCACAACGACTTCATTGACAGCAGGTCGTTGTTTACAGCGTTCGCATAACATACGACTTATCCCCCATTACGATAACGAAGTACTTTCATCAGTGCGAGTAATTGTTGACGTCGAATAAAAAAGCGATCATCAACCTGTAAGTTTAACGCTTCATCTGATAAGAGATGATAGATCAACTGTGCTTCTTGCTCGTCCATCATTTGTTCTTCCACTAATCGAACGAGCACATTTTCAACGAGTTGTTCATTTAGGCGTGGGTGATTATGAATGACATCCATTAAACTTGAAAGAACGTCTTGTTTTTCGTGTAAAATGACGCGTCGGATTCGAATATACCCGCCACCGCCACGTTTACTTTCTACTAAATATCCTTTTTCGACGGTGAAACGTGTGTTGATGACATAATTGATTTGGGATGGAACACATTCGAATCGTTGCGCGATGTCTTGACGTTTAATCTCGATCGCATTTGCCTGACTTTCCTTCAACACTTGCTTCAAATACTGTTCAATGACATCCGAAATATTTCTCATCTCCACCACCCTCTGACCATCTTTGACTTTTGACTATATTTTATCATTGATTTAAAAAAAGGCAAACGAAAAGCGATGCCCTCTATAAAGAGCACCGCTAATCGATACAAAAAAACGACCGAGCGTTATGCTCGGTCGTCCTCTGCGTTGTTGCCTGGCAACGTCCTATCCTCACAGGGGGAGATCCCCCAACTA
>NZ_JACSKG010000010.1:0-43844 GCF_018617475.1 Exiguobacterium sp. s59
TATAGCTCTTAAATTGACGAAGCTTGCGCTTCATTCAAAAATTGTAAAACTTATTTTTGCCTCATCGTTCAGTTTTCAAAGTTCGTCTGTCGCTCTTGGCGACTCTTAAAATAATACAAGTCATCGACACAGTTGTCAACCACTTTTTTTATTTCTTTCCGCTGCCATCAGCGGCAACGTTTATTACTTTACCGCACACCTTTCATTAACGCAAGGGTTTTTTATAAAGTTTTTTCAAAAAAGTTTTTAAGTGAGAGGGTTCTTCTGTTTTAATGCCTATTCTATAAGGCTTCATATACAAAAAAGAAAAGAGGAGCCAGTTTGCACATACGTACAAACTGGCTCCTCAACCATCATTTATTGTTGGTGACGCATCGTAGGGAAAAGAAGAACGTCGCGAATCGATGGTGCATTCGTCAATAACATGACAAGCCGGTCGATCCCGATTCCAAGTCCACCTGTTGGCGGCATTCCGTACTCAAGCGCCTCAAGGAAGTCGTTATCGAGTTCATGGGCCTCGTCGTTACCTGCTTCTTTTTCAAGCAATTGCGCTTCGAAGCGTTCACGTTGGTCGATTGGATCGTTCAACTCCGTGAATGCATTCGCGTGCTCGCGACGAACGATGAACAATTCAAAACGATCTGTGAAACGCGGATCGGTTTCATTCTTCTTCGCTAACGGCGATACTTCAACCGGGTGTCCCGTCACAAATGTTGGTTGAAGCAATGTTTCTTCAACTTTTTGCTCAAAGAACTCATTGACGATATGACCGAACGTCATATGATCCTGAACTTCTACGCCATGCTCTTTTGCAAGGGAACGTGCTTCTTCGTCGGACATTTGCTGCCAGAAGTCGACACCTGTTTCTTCTTTAACAAGGTCCACCATGTGTGCACGTTTCCATCCGATCCCGAGATGGATTGTATCTTCACCATATTGGACATCCGTCGTACCGAGTACTTGTTGTGCGACATGAGCTACTAATTCTTCCGTCAAATCCATGATGTCGTTGTAATCTGCATACGCTTCATACAATTCAATCATTGTGAATTCAGGGTTGTGACGTGTCGAGATCCCTTCATTACGGAAGACGCGTCCGATTTCGTATACACGTTCAAGTCCACCAACGATCAAACGTTTTAAGTGAAGTTCAATCGCGATTCGCATGTAGAGTTCCATGTCCAACGCATTATGATGCGTCAAGAACGGACGTGCCGCTGCTCCACCCGCAATCGTGTGCAACATCGGCGTTTCCACTTCTAAATATCCTTTTTGGTTCAAGAAGTTACGGATTTCAGAAATGATACGACTACGCAAAATGAACGTCTGACGTGAATCCTGGTTTGTAATCAAATCAAGATAACGTTGGCGATAGCGCTGTTCCACATCTTTCAATCCATGATATTTATCCGGAAGCGGGCGAAGCGCCTTCGTCAAGAGTTCAAACTCTTCCACATGAATCGAGAGTTCACCCACATTTGTTTTAAAGAGTTTCCCTTTGACACCGACGATATCACCGAGGTCTGAAGATTTGAACAAGTCAAACGGCTCATCCCCGACATCATTTTTCCGAACGTAAATTTGAATCTGACCCGTCACATCTTGAATGTGGGCAAAGAATACTTTCCCTTTCCCACGCTTCGTCATGATCCGACCGGCTAACGTGACTTCTACGTCCTGTTCTGCCAAAGCCTCTTTTTCAATTGATTCATACTGTTCATGTAATTCACCTGCGTGCGCAGAACGATCAAAGCGGTGACCGAATGGGTCAAGACCGCGCTCGCGCATATCGGTCATCTTCTCAAAACGAACCTGCATTTGATCATTCATTTCTAACTCGTGGCTCACTATTCCATTCACTCCTCTATCCATATTGGGTTTATCCCTAACAAAAAACTGTCGACCCGATGGCCAACAGCACAGCCGAAGCCGTTCATTCGTTGTGGTGCACTTTTTCGCCAAACAAGCTTACCATAAATTAGTTCTTTTCTCTAGTTCACACTTCTGACAGTTGTCGTTCGAGTTGATCAACAAATCCATACAGGACCGCTGCGAAAGCCTCGCGTGATTCCGTTTCATTGATTTGTTTACGAATCGGACCACTGCCTTTCAGTCCTTTCAAATACCACGCCGCATGTTGACGCATTTCACGAACAGCCGTCAGCTCACCTTTAATTGCGCTCAATCGGTCGAGGTGCAACATGCAAATATCAATTTTTTCACGAGCTGCTGGTTCCGGTGGAAGTTCTCCTGTTTCGAGGTACTGAACCGTCTGATAGAGCATCCACGGGTTCCCAAGTGCAGCGCGCCCAATCATAACGGCATCCACACCGTATTGGTCAATGACACGCTTCGCGTCTTGTGGTGTGGCGATATCACCGTTCCCGATAATCGGTACGGTTGCTACTTTCTTCGCTTCACCAATCCAGTCCCAGTTCGCAGTTCCTTCATATTGTTGAGCTCGCGTACGTCCATGAATGGCAATGGCTGCCGCCCCACCTGTCTGAGCCGCTTTGACATTGTCCAAAATAAAGATGTGATCATCGTCCCAACCAAGGCGCATTTTCACCGTGACCGGTTTTTCGACTACATTCGTGACGGCATTGACCATCTCATACACTTTATCCGGATCAAGTAACCACTTCGCACCTGCATCACATTTCGTTACTTTTGGCACAGGACAACCCATGTTGATATCGATAATGTCCGCATTCGTATTTTGATCGACGTATTGTGCCGCTTTGACGAGTGTGTCTTTAGAGCCACCAAAAATTTGCAAGCTGAGCGGTTTTTCTCGTTCATCGACATAGAGCATGCGCATCGTCCGAGCATTCTCTAGTAAAATCCCTTTATCACTAACCATTTCGGCACACACAAGCCCCGCACCAAATTCTTTTGCAATCAATCGGAATGCCGGATTGGTCACTCCAGCCATCGGTGCCAGGACCGCACGGTTTTTAATATCTATATTTCCAATCTTAAAGCCTGTCAAGACAACACATCCTTCATTTCACCAAATTCGTGAGCAACTGTAACCGAACGACATCTTGGCGGTCTACCATCGGTAAATCTACTAGCCACGATGCGACTGTTCGTCCTCGGACGACGAGTTCTGGCGCAATCTCAGCTAACGGAGCGAGTACAAACGCACGTTCCTGCATCCGTGGATGTGGAACCGTCAAGTGTTCTGATTGTATATCTTCCCCATTATAAAAGAGGATGTCAAGGTCGATGGTGCGAGGTCCGTTTTTAAAGAGACGCTCTCGACCTAGTCGTCGTTCAATTTGTTGAAGCGTATCTAACAAGTCGGTTGCGGACTGATGAGTCTCTACTTCAACCACCATATTGTAAAAAGACGGTTGATCGGTATAACCGACAGGAGCCGTCTCATACACCGAAGATTGCTTCGTGACTGCAACTCCCATTTTTCCCATTTCATCAATCGCGGCAGACAATTGTGAAGCCCGCTCACCAATATTCGCTCCTAGCGCGATATAAATCATGACATTCGTCTCCTTGTCATCTCGATTGCCACCGAGTCGTAATGTCCTGGGATGGGCGGATCCGGTTTGATGACTTTCACCGTCACGCTTTGAATGAGCACGTGATGTGCCAACACAGCCGTCGTGATTCGTTCTCCAAGTGTTTCGAGTAAATTGACCGGTTCCCCCGTCACGATTTCTTCTGTGACTTGATATAACCCCGCGTAGCTGACCCCATCCTGTAAATCATCTGACTTCCCAGCAGGCGCAAGGTCCAATTCACACATTAAATCCACGTGAAACCGTTGACCGAGACGGTTCTCCTCTTCAAATACACCATGGTATCCATAAAATCGCATGCCGTTCACAAAAATCTTATCCATGTCCATTCCCCCTCATCATCGCATCCATCATCTTCGCTGCACGCATATTCTCTTTCACGTCATGGACGCGTACCCACTCGCACCCTTTCATGATGCCTAGACATGTCGTCGCAATCGTCCCTTCAACGCGTTCTTCGGTTGGTAAGTCGAGCGTTTGGCCGATAAACGATTTACGAGACGTGCCCAGTAACACCGGATAGCCAAGACGCGTGATCACATCGAGGTGATTCATGAGTTCTAGATTTTGCGCCACGTCTTTTGCAAATCCGATTCCTGGGTCTAGCCAAATATCCTCGTCTTTCACGCCCGCTGCGTGAGCAATCGCAATCGATTCCTTCAAATCATTAACCACGTCTTCCATAAAATGATGATAGTCCCGATTTTCTCGGTTATGCATCAAAATAATCGGAGCATGATATTCAGATGCGACACGCGCCATCGACCGATCTCCCCATTTTGAGCCCCACACATCATTAATGATTGCCGCGCCTGCTTGTAATGCCGCTCTCGCCACTGCCGGCTTATATGTGTCAATCGAGATAGGCACATCAATTTCTTGTACTAGTCGTTTGATGATTGGGACGACACGCTCAATTTCTTCTTCCGCAGAAACGAGCACCGCGCCGGGTCGCGTCGATTCACCACCGACATCGATCGCATCCGCACCTTCTCTTACGAGTTGTTTTGCATGGCGCACAGCTTCTTCGATTGCCGTATACCGTCCTCCATCTGAAAACGAGTCCGGTGTCACGTTTAAAATACCCATGATTTTCGTCATGCTTCAGCCTCCTATCCAATTGAACGAACAAGTTCCGCCCACACTTCTTTAAATCGTTCCCCATCTTTACCAGGGTATCGGAGATTTCTGTAATGCGTCACCGGTGCGACTTGTTGAATCGAATTGGTCATCCAAATCTCTTTCGCATCGTTTAATTCATCAAATGTCACCGACCGCTCCACTACAGAGAAACAATCGATCAGCCATTGTCGCGTCACCCCAGCGAGGGCCCCGCTCGAAAGGGGTGTCGTATACAACACATTATCAGACCCGATCCAAAAGATATTCGACACGAGCCCTTCCACAATGCAGCCTTGTTCATCCGCAAATAACCCTTCCGCATCCGGGTCTTGTAAAGCCCGCTTCCCGAGGATATTGTTCATGTAGTGATGCGACTTTAAGCGAAATGCTGCTTCAGGACGACTTCTTGGGAAAGGGATTGGTTCGACTCGCTTCTCCTGTGGCACAACTTCTGAGGAGAGCGGTTTGGCAATCAACGTGACGTTCGGGGTTTCATAACGCCCGGCATACAGACCGAGCGGCGCGACTCCTGCCGATACATTCAATCGGATATACAAGTCAGGAGATTCATTTTGACGGCACAAGTGCTGAATCGCCATCTCGATTTCCTTTTTCGTATAGGGGAAATCTATCCACAACTCGTCTAGACTTCTCATCAATCGTTCCCAATGTGCATCGAACAAGAACGGGATGGCATGATACGTTCGAAACGTCTCGAACAAACCCATCCCATATAAGAATCCGTGATCCTCGACCGAAATGTTCACGTTATCCCGTTCCGTCAGCTGCCCGTTATGCCAATACCACATGACGGTACTCCTCGATAAAGTTTCGAATCATCTCTTTTCCATGCGCGGTCAAAATCGCCTCAGGATGATACTGCACCCCTTCAATCGGGAGCGTCTTATGTCGAAGCGCCATGATTTCCTTCGTTTCTGTCTCCGCCGTGACCACCAAACACTCAGGTAATGTAGAACGTTCCACGGACAACGAATGATAACGGGTCACGATTGTCTGTTGAGGAATATCTTTGAAAATCGATTTCCCGTCGTGTTGAATCTTCGATGTTTTTCCATGCATAAGCCGCTCCGCATGGACGACTTCTCCTCCGAACGCTTGTGCAATCGCTTGATGACCGAGGCAAACACCTAAAATCGGAATACGACCTGCGAACGCTTGAATCGCTTCGACGCTAATGCCCGCCTCGTTCGGTGTACAAGGTCCCGGCGAAATGACAAGGTAACTCGGCGACAATCCCTCAATGTCTTGAATCGTCACTTCATCGTTTCGATAAACGACTAGTTCTTCGCCGAGCTCCCCAAAATACTGCACTAAGTTGTATGTGAATGAGTCATAGTTGTCGATGAGTACAATCATGTTGTTTCCTCCGTCATTTGCTTCGCCGCCCATAGCGCCTTCGCTTTGGACAGGGATTCTTCATATTCCGAGACTGGGTCCGAATCGATGACGATACCAGCTCCCGCTTGGACGTATGCAACGCCATCTTTCACGACCATCGTTCGAATGGTGATGTTGAAGACGAGATCATCGTCCCAACTTAACCAGCCATATGACCCTGTGTATAATCCTCGGCGAACCGGTTCAAGTTCTTCGATGATTTCCATCGTTCGAATTTTCGGTGCACCAGTGATTGTACCACCAGGGAACATCGCCGCGAGCGCATCCGCTCCTGACACATCATCACGAATGGTTCCTCGCACATTCGAAACGATATGTTGTACGTGTGAATACTTTTCAATCACCATCAATTCATCCACATGAACACTACCGTACGCCGCGACTTTACCGAGATCGTTGCGTTCCAAGTCGACGAGCATGACGTGTTCTGCTCGCTCCTTTTCATTTTCAAGGAGTGTGTTCGCCAATTGTAAGTCTTCGACATCGTCTTTTCCACGTGGACGCGTACCCGCGATCGGGCGCGTTGAAATGTCAGATCCATGTTTCTCAAGCAATAGTTCCGGTGAAGCGGAGACCATTGTCAATGCATCGTCTACAAAATACCCCATATACGGAGATGGATTCATTTGACGGAGCGTATCGTATACACGACGTGGGTCGGCGCGTAACGGTTCGGATTGGCGAACGCTCAGGTTCACTTGGAACACGTCACCTTCCACGATATAAGACTGAATTCGTTTGACCGCCTCGACAAATTCGTCCTGAGACATCGAGCGCGATCGCTCGACAGAGAATTGTTCCGTCGGTTTGAATGCGTAGTGTGATTCGACATTCCACATGGCTGCCAATCGATCGGCCTTACGTTCGGCATCGCCTTCTGCTGTGACCATCAAGTAAAGAGTCGAACTTTCTTCGTCGAACACAGCCACTTCGTCAAACAAAAGGAAAGAAACGTCCGGCGTCGATAAATCATCTTCTGCCTGTTCAGGGAGCCGCTCAATCGTCCGGGCTACATCATAACTGACATAGCCGATCATGCCACCGAAAAACGGGGGCGCTCCTTCCGGTCGTTCGGCCTCGAACCGTTGCCGCACTTCACTGACCAAATCGAGCGGCTTTCCATACAACGTTTCAGTCGTTTCTCCTACCTGTAGGAGACCGACACCATCTTTTACATGGAAGCGACCGAACGGTTCGATTCCCGCAATCGTATATCGTCCTGCCCTCCCACTTTCTAGCCATGCATGGTACGGCTGGTCTGCTGTCAACGTCATGTATGCCTCATACATCTTTTCTTTTGTCATCCGCTTCGTTCTGAACGCTGTCGATCTCACTTGTCATTCCTCCGTCTATTCATTCATGCCTTTTATTGTACACAAGAAAAGGCAGCAACCGAAAGAGAATGTCTCTCGATTACTGCCTGAAATGTTATACGCGACTCTCGTTTGATTCTTCATCAAATTGATAGAGTGGTGTGCTCAAATAGCGTTCGCCATTTGACGGGATAATCGCTAAAACGTTTTTCCCTTTGCCGAGGCGCTTCGCCGTATCAAGCGCCGCTGCAATCGCAGCCCCTGAAGAAATCCCACCGAGGACACCGTTCGTGCGCGCCGCTTGGCGAGCGTATTCAAACGCCTGATCTGTCGTGATTTGAAGGACACCCTCATAGATTTCAGTATCAAGAATAGATGGGACGAATCCAGCACCGATGCCTTGAATCTTATGAGGTCCTGGTTTCCCGCCAGACAAAACTGGTGAATCAACCGGTTCAACCGCCAAAATTTTCACGTCTGGATATTTCGCCTTCACAACTTTACCGGCACCAGTGATTGTACCACCTGTACCAACGCCTGCGATGAGAGCATCCACTGAAAGTCCTGATTCCTCAAACGCCTCTACAATCTCAGGTCCCGTCGTCATTTCATGCACGTTCGGGTTTGCTACGTTGTTGAATTGTTGTGGAAGGAAGTAACCATTTTGTTCGGCTTCTTCAGTAGCACGACGAATGGCTCCACCCATCCCTTCAGATCCCGGTGTCAAGATCAGCTCGGCACCATATCCACGAAGAAGGTTGCGACGCTCCATGCTCATCGTCTCAGGCATAACGAGAATGGCTTTATACCCTTTCGCGGCACTGACCATAGCTAAACCAATTCCTGTGTTTCCGCTTGTTGGTTCGATGATTGTATCACCAGGTTTTAAGATTCCGTCTTTTTCAGCGGCTTCGATCATCGCGAGGGCGATCCGGTCTTTGACGCTTGACCCTGGGTTCATATATTCAAGCTTTAGATACACATCGGCATCTTCTGGTCCAGTCATTCCGTTCAACTTCACAATCGGGGTCTTTCCAATCAAGTCTGTCACTGAGTTTACGATTCGCATTACATTTCCTCCTTCATAATTCCGACTATTCCGATATTGTTATCATACCCTATCGAATTGAAAATATGCAATTTGGAACGTTGCTTACGATTGTGCCTGTTCTTTCATTGTTTCTAACTGCTCAGCTGAGAAATGATACTTTTCACCACAGAAGTGGCAAACCGCTTCAGCTCCGCCGTCTTCTTCGATCATTTGGCGAATCTCTTCTTTGCCGAGACCGACGATGGCGCTTTCCATTCGTTCACGGCTGCATGTGCAGTTGAACTGAATCGGATTCGTGTCGAGCACATCAAGGCTATCGCCGAGGAGTAATTGAAGCATTTCTTCTGGCGTTTTTTCTTCACCAATTAATACAGATACCGGCGGGAACGTTTGAAGTGCTTTTTCGAGCGCTTGTACCGTTTCTTCAGAAGCGTTCGGCAGCAATTGAACGATGACTCCACCTGCCGCAAGAATCGATTCATCTTCTGGTAAGACGAGAACACCTGCTCCAACGACTGATGGTACTTGTTCAGACGTTGCGAAGTAGTACGTGAAGTCTTCACTGATTTCACCTGTTTGAATCTCTGAAGAACCGCCGACGTAGTCTTTTAACCCTAAGTCTTTAATGACCGAGACCGTTCCTTTACCGACCGCATCGCCGACTTTCAGCTTCGTCAGTCCTTGCTCGTTGACGAACGTCCCGCCATCGACACGAGGATAAGATACGTATCCACGGACATCTCCTGCTGTATCTGCGTCTACGATGATTTTCCCGATTGGACCATCACCTTCAACTTTAAGCGTGACGCGCGCTGCACCTTTTTGCATCGCTCCGATCATCGAACCGATTGTCATCGTCCGTCCAAGAGCTGCTGAGGCAACCGGTGTCGTCTGATGACGAAGTTGTGTTTCGTACACTGTCTTTGTCGTACGTGCTGCAAATGCGCGCACTTCTCCATTAAAGCCGAGGGCTCGAACGAGATAATCGTCTTTCATTTGATCGAGTAATACTTGTTGTTCTGAATGAATCATATGTGTTAACTCCTTTAGTTTACTTTTGATTGCGCTCGTAAATGAGACGGAGACCTTCGAGTGTCAGGAACGAATCTACATGGTCAATCGTTTCTGCATGTTCACTGATCAATCGTGCCAATCCTCCAGTCGCAATGACGGTCGCTTCACCAACTTCACGCTTCATGCGATTCACGATGCCATCCACTTGGGCCACATATCCATAATATGTTCCCGACTGCATCGCTTGAATCGTATTTTTCCCGATAACCGTTGGCGGGGTTGCCAGTTCAATCCGTGGTAATTTCGCAGCACGCTGATAGAGGGCTTCCACTGAAATCATGATACCCGGTGAGATGATGCCGCCGTGGTAGCGACGCTTCTCATCGATGTAACAATACGTCGTTGCCGTTCCAAAATCAACAATTATGAGCGGACCGTCATACTTGGCGATTCCGGCAACCGCGTTGACAATGCGGTCGGCCCCGACTTCACGTGGGTTCTCGACGTGAATGTCTAACCCCGTCTTCACACCTGGACCCACAACGATTGGACGTACATTGAAGTATCGTTGTGACATTTGTTCAAGTGGGAAAATAACAGGAGGCACGACAGAAGACAAGATGACACCTTCGACTTGATCGAATGAGACGTTCGAATGATCAAACAACGACTTCACTAGCATGCCATATTCATCAGTCGTTTTCGTCCGATCCGTAGAGATTCGCCAATGGTGCACGAGGTTGTCACCATCGTACATCCCGAGAACAATATTTGTATTTCCAACATCAATCACTAAAATCATGATATAGTTCCTCACTTTGTTGTCAATTGCAGTTCGCTCGAATTATAACACGAAAAAAGACGAATGCCTCGTCAAGGGCATTCGTCTCATTCATTAACGTGATTCGTTATTCGGACGTTCCGTTGGAGTCGCCTCTGGCTTATCGCCTTCAGGTACGACATCCGGTTGGCTGTCTTGAACAACTTCAGGTTGATCGACGACTTGTCCGTGTTGAACGGCCGCGTCATCTTTCTTCGCTGCGTCATCCGAGTCCGTTGATGCATCCACGTCTTCTTCCGGCTCATGCGGGAGATATTCGCGTGTCTTAATCAAGTGACGAATCTGTTTCGAATCAAGCGTTTCGACATCAAGTAATGTCTTCGCAACGAGCTCGAGGTCTTCGCGACGTTCCGTCAAGATCTGCTTCGCTTTCGCATAGCAGCGGTTGATGATTTCGCGAATCTCTAAATCAATCTCTTGGGCGATCGCATCCGAGTAGTTTTGCTCCGTCTGGAAATCGCGACCAAGGAATACTTGTCCACCATGGTTTGAACCGAGCTGGAGTGGTCCGAGCTTATCGCTCATCCCGTAATCCATGACCATCTTACGTGCAATACCTGTCGCACGCTGGAAGTCGTTGCTCGCTCCTGTCGACACTTCACCAAAGATGACATCTTCGGCGACACGTCCACCAAGAAGGCCGACAATCTTGTCTTCGAGTTCAGGTTTTGTCATGAAGTAACGATCTTCTTTTGGAAGCATGACGACGTATCCTCCTGCGTTACCGCGTGGGACAATCGTCACTTTGTGTACTTCATCCGCATTCTCGAGCTCGAGACCGATAATCGTGTGACCCGCTTCGTGATAAGCGACAATGTTACGTTCTTTTTCAGAAATGATTCGGCTCTTCTTCGAAGGTCCTGCAATGACACGGTCAATTGCTTCTTCGACATCGACAACCGAGACTGCCGTACGGTTTGAACGTGCCGCAACGAGTGCCGCTTCGTTCAAGAGGTTTTCCAAGTCAGCCCCAGAGAAACCTGGTGTACGTTGCGCGATCGACTTCAAGTCTACAGTTGAATCAAGTGGTTTGTTGCGTGCATGAACTTTCAACACTTCTTCGCGTCCTTTTACATCCGGACGGTCGACCGTGATTTGACGGTCAAAACGACCTGGGCGAAGGAGGGCTGGGTCAAGGATATCCGGACGGTTTGTCGCCGCAACCATGATAATCCCTTCGTTATCACTGAATCCATCCATCTCAACAAGCAATTGGTTCAATGTTTGCTCACGTTCATCGTGACCACCGCCGAGACCGGCACCACGTTGGCGTCCGACCGCATCGATTTCATCGATGAAGATGATACATGGAGCATTCTTTTTCGCGTTTTCGAACAAGTCACGGACACGTGACGCCCCGACCCCGACGAACATCTCAACGAAGTCCGAACCTGAGATCGAGAAGAATGGTACTCCGGCTTCCCCGGCTACTGCACGGGCCAAAAGTGTTTTACCTGTCCCTGGAGGACCAACGAGCAAGACCCCTTTTGGAATACGCGCACCGAGTTTCGAGAACTTACGAGGATCTTTCAAGAATTCAACGACTTCGATGAGTTCTTGTTTCTCTTCGTCTGCTCCGGCCACATCTTGGAATGTGACACGACGTTTTTCTTGGTCGTATAGTTTCGCCTTCGATTTCCCGAAGTTCATCACACGACCACCGCCACCGCCACCTTGCGCCTGGTTCAACAAGAAGAAGAACAAGATGAAGATGATAATGAACGGTAGAATCGCGAAGACGATGCTGAACCAGCTACTGTTCGATTCAGCCTCTTCGATTTGAATATCCGTATTCGCTCGAAGCTGCGTCAATACATCCGCATATTCAGCTTCATTCGCTGGAATGTTTGTTTCGTAACGCTGGTCGTCATCTCCTGTAAGATCGCCTGTAATCGAGATAGCCCCCGGGATTTCTTGTACGGTTGCCGTCTCAATCCGATCATCTTCCACATATTCTAGGAATTTCGAATACGAGAGCGTTTCACTCTGACTATTCGGATTCTGCAAATATTGAAGGAACAAGATCAAGGCTAGGAAAATCACACCAAAAACCAATGTGTTTTTCACTGCACGATTCATTCTCTGCCTCCTATTCCGAGAAACGATGTTCTCGCCCATTCAGTATATGCCTATACTTTGGGGATTTCTTTTATCTTACCACGACACATTTTCAAAAGAAAAACGTTAGCCCCCGTAAACGCTCGGTTTGAGCACACCGACGTAAGGAAGGTTACGATATTTCTCTTCATAATCTAAACCGTAGCCGACAACGAATTCGTGTGGAATCACGAAACCACTATAGTCTGCTGATAAACCATTTTTACGTCCTGTCGGTTTGTCGAGAAGCGTGACAATCTTCACAGATTTCGCTTTACGGTATTTGAGAAGATCGACGAGATAGCCAAGCGTCAACCCACTATCAATAATATCTTCTACAATCAAGATGTCGCGTCCTTCTACAGATGTATTTAAATCTTTTTCGATTTTCACTTCACCTGTTGAAGAAGTACCTCCGTGATACGTCGATACGTCCATGAAATCCATTTCGAGATGGATATCCATTTCTTTGACGAGATCAGACATGAACGGCATTGCGCCTTTCAATACACATACGAGAAGCGGAAACTCTTCTTTATAGTCTTCGCTAAGTGTTCCAGCGAGTTCTTTCACCTTTTCTTGAATCTCTTCACGCGAGATTAAAATTTTCTCCATATCGTTCATTAATGACATCTTGAAATCCTCCTCTTTCTGTTTCGACACAATCATCATTTTACCATTAATCGTAGGCAAATCGCATCCGACTTGTCTAGAAATTCTGAAACTCTTACCCCGACAATCGCGAGAATTCGTCCTGACCCGTCTTCAAGTAGGGGCAACGTCGGGCGAACCATCCGCTCAATCTTTTCGTCGATTAAGATGCGGGCTACTTTTTTTGTCCCTACGGCCAATCGCATCCGATCACCTGGTGCGATCGACCGAATCCTGAGGGGATAGGTGATCTCGTGTAACGGAATGCCTTCCCTTCCCTCTTCGATGGATAAAGAGATTGTCCGTCCTCCAAATTGAACCACGGTCGGCAACGAATCAATCTGAACGGGATGAAGTGAGTCTGGCGCAGAACGCTGTACAAGGTTAAGTACCCCATTCCGCTTCGTCATGAACCACTCTCCTTTCAGGTGATAGGTTCCGGTATCCTTCTGACTCTGAAGTAGCTTCTCCATGGCCTCGCTAACGTTCAACTCGTAACGAGAGGATAATAATCGACCGACCGTATATCGTTCAAGACATGATAAGCGCTCAAAATCCTCGAGTTTCACATGAAACGCTTTCATTTCGAATGCAACATATGCTTCAATCCATTGCTCACACGACTCATAACGCGCATCCCAATCAGCACGGACCTGTTTCGCCACTTTGCTGACCTCTTCCACAATCGACGGCCACATCTGCTTCAGGCGCGGCACAATCTCATGACGGATCCGATTCCTTAAGTAGGTACGCTCTTGATTCGTAGCGTCTTCTCGCCAATCCAGACCATTTTGTTGTGCATACTCAATCAGTTGAGCTTTCGACTCTTGTAACAACGGACGGATGAGTGTGCCGTTACCAAATTGTCGAGTCTCGGGAATACCTTTCACTTCGATCATGTTTCGATGTAGTTGAATGAGCACCGTTTCCAACTCGTCATCTGCATGGTGTGCTGTGGCTAACGTATCATATCCGTATTTGTTCATGATATCTTCGAAAAATTGATAGCGAGCTTCCCGATACCGTGCTTGCGACCCGCCCTCTTGAAAATGGAGACGCGTCCCATGAAACGGAACATGGTAGGTTTCCGCGACACGGGTGACAAATGTGTACTCTTCGTCCGACGCTTCACGTAAGCCGTGATGTACATGTGCCACCGCGACATCCCATCCCCGCTTGACGAGACGATCTAGCAAGACGATGGAATCCACCCCACCAGACACTGCGACGAGCACTTTTTTCATGAATTCCCTCCTTGATATAACAAAAGAAGCCATCTCGTTTGAGATGGCTTCTTTTCGCTTAGGCTAAGTGACCCGTACGGGATTCGAACCCGTGTTACCGCCGTGAAAGGGCGGTGTCTTAACCGCTTGACCAACGGGCCTAAATAAAATGGTAGCGGCGGAGGGAGTCGAACCCACGACCTCACGGGTATGAACCGTACGCTCTAGCCAGCTGAGCTACACCGCCATGTTATTGTTGTGTCCTAAGCACATTTTCTATAATAACCAGTCACCATTCGAGTGTCAATTCTTTTTTGAAATTTTTTTAATAAAAAAATCGTGCATAGTGTCGTCTTCATCACTATACACGATTTCATTACGTTTTTACATCATGCTTCTGATGCAACTTGGCGATATTTTTTCTTCCATGCGATTCGGAAGTACGCCCACAGTAACGCGAAGCATCCAGCAGCCACAAACGCTAAATACATTGTCGCCGTCTGCAAGTATTGCGCACCGTCTGCCGACAAGATTTCTTTATATCCAGCAACTGTATACGTCATTGGAAGAAGCGCATTGAACGGTTGTAACGCGCGTGGAATCAATTCGAGCGGGAACGTTCCAGCAGAAGTCGTCAATTGCAAAATCAACAAGACGATTGCGACGAAACGTCCCGGGTTTCCGAGTGTCGTCACGAGTAACTGTACGATAAAGAGGAAAGTGATACTCGTCAACCAACTGAATCCGAAGAATTTCAATGGTTCGTTCACTTCGAGCCCTAATAGTTGTACCATTGCCACATCCAAAATTAACGCTTGAAGGAATCCGACAACCATGAGCACACCAGACTTCGATAATACCCATGATAGACTACGTTTCGGACGGCCCGCCGGATCGTACAATGGATAGACAATTGATAAGAGGAGCGCCCCTACGAAAAGTCCGAGTGACATGAAGTATGGAGCGAATCCAGTACCGTAGTTCGGCACCTCATGAATCGAGTTGTCGACGAGCGACACCGGACCAGCCATCATCTCGACATTGTCATCTGTCAATCCGATGTCTGCATCTTTCGCACCTTTTACTAAAGCGTCACGAAGTTCATCGCTACCTGATGCGAGATCTTTCATTCCGTCCGCAAGCTCTCCACTACCATCTGAAAGCTCTTGTCCACCGTCCGCGAGCTGATTTGCACCATCCGTCAACTTGCTTGTTCCGGCTCCGGCACTCTTCGCACCATCGGCAAGTTCACGACTCCCGGTTTGAAGTTTCTGTCCACCGTCCGCTAATTGAGTAGCACCACTCGCCAACTCACTTGTTCCAGAGCTCGCACTCTTCGCACCATCAGCAAGTTTCACACTTCCTTCAGAAAGCTGTCCGGTAGCAGCTACAAGTTTGTCACTCCCTGTTGCAAGTTCGGTTGTCCCCGCTTGAAGCTGTGTCGCACCTTGATTGAGTTGCGAACTAGCTGAGACGAGTTCCTGTGAGCGGTCGGCTGCCGTTTGCGTCCCTTGCTCGATTTGACTAGAGCCACTCGCTAACGCTCGAGCCCCTTCCGCCAACTTCGTCTGCCCCGTATTCAATTCAGAAAGTCCTGACGAAAGCTTTCCTGCACCTGCTTCTGCTTGCGAAAGACCTGCAGCTAAAGAAGTTTGTCCATCTTTCACTTGTGTCGCACCAGCAGCTAATTGATCAAATCCAGCCGCTGTCGCTTGTTTACCTTCGCTTAATTGCGCAACGATGGCCTGAAGCATCTCAGGTGACGCGGATTGACCAGATTCGGCGAGCGCCGTCAATTGTCCAATCAACTCATCTTGTTTCGTCGTCAACTCGGATTTCATTTGTCCGATTCCGTTGATCACTTCGGTTTGACCTGCGACAAGTGCCGCATTCCCGTCTTTTGCTTTCGTCAAGGCACCCGCCAGTTGGTTTGCACCGTCAGTTAAGGCAGACGCCCCTTCACTTGAGCGCTCGATGCCTGCAGCGAGGTCTTGAACACCTTGATTCAATGTTTTCGCACCTGTGTGCAATTCATCCAATTTGGACGCGAACGTTCCTGTCCCTTCGACAAGTTGGCTCGTTCCGTCTTGTAAGGCAGATGCGCCGTCATTCACGCGATGCACCCCATCCGACAACTCGGATGACCCATTATATACTTGCTGACTTCCATCCGCAAGTGCCGATGAACCTTCTGCCAACTGAGTCACACCGTCATTCAACTGAACTGCCCCGTTCGCGAGTTCACGCTGTTTCGAGGCGAGGAGTTTTGTTCCGTCCGCAAGCTCAGATGAGCCATCCGCCAACTGGGTTATCCCCTCATTTAACTGGACTGCCCCATCTGCGAGTTCGCGTTGCTTCGAGGCGAGTAGTTCTGTTCCATCTGCCAATTTGACGGCACCGTCTTTCGCTGAAGTTGAGCCGTCTGCAAGTTTCGTCGCACCGTCTGCAGCCTCACCGAGTCCATCTGCCACGTCGTTCAGCCCATCTTTTAACGCGCTGACATACTGTTTCGACACCTCGGTCGACAGTTCGGCTTTCACTTGTTCCATTGCGGAACCACCGATTTGTGCGGCTAAGAAGTTATACGATTCATTTGCGATATACTTCAATTCAAGCTGCTCTGGATTTTCATCTAGCGCAGTCGTCGCCTTCTCTGAGAAGTCTTTCGGAATCTCAATTGCCATGTAGTAGTCATGATCTTTCAATCCGGACTCCGCTTCTTTCTTTGTCGTCTCGACAAATTCAAATGCCTCTGAATCTAGTAACTTGTCAATCAAATCTTCCCCGATTGCAAGTGACTCCCCTTCAAAGGTTGCCCCTTTGTCTTCATTGACGATGGCGACCGGTAAGTCTTTCATCTGTCCGTACGGATCCCAGAAAGCCCACAAGAACATACCGGCATACATTAACGGTACGAGTGCGACTGCGAGAATCGGAACCAACACACGTGGGTTCTTAAAGATACTCCGCCACTCCGCCGTCCATAGTTTCCATCCATTCATTTTTTCTCTCCACCTTCACTTATAAAACATAACTATTTTTTCATGTTCCCTATTTTGCTCTCTTCCTTTAAAAAAATCAACTATATTTAGTTATTTTTTATAAATTTTTTAAAACAAAAAAAAGCCGTGAACAAAAATGTTCACGACTTGTCTTGTTACAAGACCTATATGGTTACGAGTAGAAGCTAATTGGTATCGAAGGATTACCCGCGTTTGGCTCCACGTCCACCGCGTTTCGAATCTGTTTGACGTTTCAACGTCGAAAGACGCTCATCACTATCTTTCAAAAATTTGCTCATCAACGTATCGAATGTTTCTGGTTCACGACGTTGTTCACCACGACGAGCGCCGCCACGTGGGCCGCCACCGCGTGGACCGCCACCACCGCGCGGACCGCCTTGACCTGGGCCACCTGGACGTGGGCCACGAGAGAAACGCTCACCGGCTGGACGCTCTGGACGTTCAGGGCGTTCACTTACAGGACGATCGACTGCTTTCTTGATGGATAACCCGATTTTCCCATCATTTTCGACGTTCAACACTTTTACCGTGACTTCTTGACCGACTGTCAACACTTCGTTAATGTCTTTGACGTAAGAGTCTGCCACTTCACTGATGTGTACTAATCCTGTCTTGCCGTTTGGGAGCTCGACGAACGCTCCGAAATGCGTAATCCCTGTAACCTTACCTTGTACCTTGCTTCCTACTTCAATTGACATAAAATAATGTACTCCTTTTTTGATTGATTCTTTTCAATTATACGAGTCGTTTCCTCAACGGTCAACGAACCGACTTATTCCTCAGGGGAGAAGTAGAAAATAATCTCGCCATCTTTGGAGAAGAGGAGCTCGTTTCGCGCTAAGTTCGCGATATAATCCTCATCCTGCAAACGTTCCACTTGTTCCTTCAACTCATCTTGCTCAGCTTTCTGTTCGCTTAACTCCACTTTCGCTTGCGCATAAGCTTGTTGTTGGTCCGATACATAGCCTACCTTTGAAAAGTAACTTTGTCCAATCAATACCATGACAAATAAAAATAGGAGTGAGGCTGCCGCCAAACGACGTCGAAGATGAACTCTTCGGCGATGTGTGTCTTTTTCCAGCTGTTCTCTACGCTCATCTAGCGCTCGAATGCGCCGTTGTCGATCCATCGGGTTACGTCCGTTCATCGCCTCATCCCCCTCCTCTTAATACATTAAGTATACTTTTTTTTACGAGTCGATACTACCGTCCATCTTCTCTTCTTTAAGTAAACGATACATTTCTTTCGCATCTTCTTTGCGTGCATGTTCCGCAATGGAATCAATAACGATTGTGACTAGTTTGTTTCCGAATCGAATTTGCAACTCATCTCCGACTTTGACATCGGTGCTCGCCTTCGCAACTTGTCCATTGAGCTGAATCCGCCCTTGATCCGCTACTTCCTTTGCCAGTGTACGTCGCTTGATCAAGCGAGATACTTTCAAAAATTTATCTAATCTCATAAACCTTTCTCCTTTGCCTCGTTCCAAAGAGCATCCATCTGTTCGAGTGTCATCTGCTGAAGCTCACCATTCGCTTCTATATACTCGAATCGACGTTTGAACTTTCGGTTCGTCTGTTCTAACGCCTGTTCGGCATTTAGCCCAACATATCGCGCGATATTGACGATGGAGAACAATACATCGCCAAGTTCTGATTCGTCACCAAGTTCCTCATGCCATTCGTTCAGCTCTTCTTCCAATTTTTCGAAGGCGCCCGATACGTCATCCCATTCGAATCCGATTTGGGCAGCTTTCTTTTGAAATTGTTCAGCCCGCATTAATGAGGGTTGGTCGACGAGCACACCATCGAGATGCGATTGTTTCTTTTCCCCTTTTTCGGCTTGTTTAATCGTATTCCAATTTTTCACCACGTCGGAGGCATCTTCGACCGTGACATCTCCGAAGACGTGAGGGTGACGGCGTACCATCTTCTCACTGATTGCCCCGATCACATCACGAATATCAAAATAACCTTCGTCCGCACCGATTTGGGCATGTAACATGACCTGAAGTAACACGTCACCAAGTTCTTCGATGATTGCATCATCATCTTCTGCATTGATCGCTTCGATGAGTTCATACGCTTCTTCTAGTAAGTACTTGCGAAGCGACTCATGCGTTTGCTTGCGGTCCCACGGGCAACCTTCTGGTCCACGTAGTGTAGCGATGATTTGTTTGAGCGTTGCAAAATCTTTTGCCAAATAGGCTTCATCCGTGAGTGGCGGAACATAGAGCGTCGTCAAGTTGTTCACTTCTGCCATACGGTCCATCTCGAACAACGGGATGTGTTCGATTCGCTCTTGAGTTGTCCCTGCAGCTGTCACGAGGGTAACGGGATGCTCATCCGGATAACGTTCCATCAGTTGCACTTTTACATCTCCCGCTACAAATCCATCGTACACTTGTCCAATCAAGACATGCTGTGTCACTTGAAGACGTTCGAGGTCAAGCGCAGTCGCATCCAACAACTGAAATCCATTGATTGGATCGATTTGAAGTGCCTGAAACATCGCGTCTAGAAAACTTTGCCCGCCCAGCACATGAAGATCCGCCCCGCGTTCCACCAAAAGTTCGACAGTCCGTTCGGCGACGAACGGATGACCTGGTACGGCGTACGTGATAGCCATCTCTTCACTTTTGTTCATCAACGTCTCGACAATTCGATCGTACACGTCTTCAAACGTATCACTCGATTCATAAATCGAATCAAATGACTCGAATGCGAGCCCTTCTGACTCCAATTCACTTACGACTGGATGTTCTTTCGTTCGCAACCAAACGAGCGGCTGCTGTTTCAAATGGCGGTACACACCGAGCGGCAATTGATTCAGCTCACCAGACCCAAGACCAACCACTGTGATTGTATAACCCATACTAGTTCTCCTTTTTTTCGAGCACATCGAGTAGGCGTCCTCCGAACGGGATCAATTCCCATTCCGTGAGGGACAGCATTCGAGTGCTCCATAATCTCCATATATAAAGGACGGCTCCGCTACACACCATTCCGATTAACCATCCGAAGGCTGCGATTCGTGAATCGACCCACATCTGTCCCATCCAGTTTAACACGGCAATGAGGAAGAACATGGGGACCAGCGCTTTCGAAAGCGATTTGTAATGCTTCGACCGAAACGAGCCGAGCGGAATCGAACGGTCGAGCGCTCGAAAGTTATAAAACGCCATCGCCAAAAAGCCGAGTGAGGTACCGATGGCCGCCCCTTCAATCCCATAGATGGGAACAAGCCCTACGTTTACGACACCTTTTGCTAAAATCGCGACAATCATACTGCGAGCCGCAATCCATTCTCGGTCGATTGCTTGAAGGCAGGTCATGCTTGCAATCGCTAACGATGCCGCAAATGTACTCGTCGCCAAGAGCACGAGTGCCCGCGTGCCTGATCCATCTTCAAATAAGGCCACATTTAAGAAAAACATGACTCCCATCAACCCGACGGTCGCCGCACCCGCAATGGCAGTTGTGACCCGAATCATCGAACGGAGCCCTTGCGTCGTCTTCTGTAGATGTCCTGCCCGATAATGACGGACGAGTGTCGGCACGTTAGCCATGCCGATGGTCGTTGTAAATAAGATGGCAAATTGGACAAGTGGGTACCCTCGATCGAATACACCTTTGCTCACCTTCGCCTCGTACGTCCCCCCCATTAAATTAACAATGGTAAAGGAATCCACTAGCTGCATCCATAAAATCCCGAGCGAGGCAAACCCGACCGCAAATCCCGTCGTCAACAATAGGCGCAACCCATTTTGAAAAGTGGTGCGCCGTACCTTTACAGTTCGTAAGCCACGCGCCTGATAGATTAAAAAGGCAATCGCCACAACTCCACCGACGAGCGTCGCGCCATATGCGTATTGACTGAGGACGTAGGCATCTTTCCCAAGACGTACCCCGACCCATAATAGCGATAGCATGACCGTCACGCGTACGAAATTTTCTAACACTTGCGACCATGCGCTTGGCCTTAAATCATCTCTCGATTGAAAAGCACCGCGTAACACAGCAGACGCCGGCATGAGTAAATAACTCAAGCTAATCACACGAAGCGCCGGGGCCAACTGTTCATCCCCAAGCCACTTAGCGATTGTCGGTGCAAACAGCCACACGGTTATAACAAGTGTTATCGATAGAAGAAGCAACGCATAAAAACTGCCCCATAACACTTCTAATTTCTGGTTCGACCCCTTCGCGCCCACACCGATTTTCGCAATGACGACCGGCATCGCATAAATTCCGAGTGATGCTACGATCGCAGCGAACGGATAGACGGTTTGATACGCATAGAGTCCGAAGTCACCCGCCAAGTTTTGATACGGGACACGATAAGCGAAACTGATCAGCTTCGATACGTAACCGGCAAGAGCGAACAGGACGACACCTTGCGCAAACTTACTTGGCGACCGCATCGCCCACCAACCGCTTCATCAATTCTTCTAATACAGTATCGGCATCATTCAAGAGCTCTGTTAATGGCATTCGACCGCTGAGTGACAATTTCAGGGCACCGTCTTCTTGACCGATTCCTAGTTTACGACCGAGCGGCATCGTCCATTCCATGAAGGACGGTACATCAAGGGCAGTCGTCGAGTCTTTCGATAAGACAATTTCAATGCGCCCAGATGTTTGCTTGATTCGACTCACTTTCGCCAGTTCTCCATAAATCCGTAGACGCGTCAGTTGAATGAGAAGCGCGACCGGCTCTGGGAATTCGCCGAACCGCTCAATCAATTCGTCTTGTAAGGCGAACAGCGCATTTGGTGTATCTACATATTTGAAACGCTTGTACATCTCAATCTTCAATTCGCTATCCGACAAATAGTCATCCGGGATATAGGCATCCGCTTGGAAGGAGATTTCTGGCTTGAAGACAACTTGTTTCGCTTGTCCACGCATCCGATCTTTCCGTTCTTCAATCGCTTCGGAGAGCATTTGTGAGTAGAGATCGAAACCGACCGAATCGATGAATCCAGATTGTTGCGCACCTAGCAAGTTACCAGCACCTCGAATTGACAAGTCGCGCATCGCAATCTTGAAGCCGCTCCCGAGTTCCGTGAACTCTTTAATGGCTTGAAGACGACTTTCTGCCACTTCGGTCAAGCGCTTATCTTTCCGATATGTGAAGTAAGCATAAGCGATGCGATTCGAACGTCCGACGCGACCCCGGAGTTGATACAGTTGGGATAGCCCCATCTTGTCAGCATCATGAACGATGAGCGTGTTGACGTTTGGAATATCAATCCCTGTCTCGATAATCGTGGTCGACACTAAAATATCTGCCTCCCCTTCTAGGAAGCTGATCAACTGGCTCTCGAGTTCACTCTCGGTCATACGTCCGTGTGCTGTCGCGATACGTGCTTCCGGTAACAAGGCTCGAATCTCCTCCGCTTTCCGTTCGATACCTTCGACACGGTTGTAAAGGAAGAAAGCCTGTCCTCCACGAGCGAGTTCACGCTCTAACGCTTCACGTAGGACAATGCCGTCATATTCCATGACATACGTCTGGACCGGGTATCGGTTCTCTGGCGGGGTTTCCAACACAGACAAATCGCGGATTCCAATCATCGACATATGAAGTGTTCGCGGAATCGGTGTGGCCGTCAACGTGAGCACGTCGATATTCGTCTTCAGCTGTTTCAGACGTTCTTTATGTTTGACGCCAAATCGCTGCTCTTCATCGATGATGACGAGGCCGAGATTTGCGAATGCCACGTCTTTTGACAACACTCGGTGTGTTCCGACAACAATATCAATCGTGCCTTCCTTCAAACCTTTCTTCGTCGCCGCCATTTCACTCTTCGAGCGGAAGCGACTCATGACAGACACGTTGATTGGAAATTCACTGAACCGCTCGAGCATCGTTTCATAATGCTGTTGAGCGAGGACGGTCGTCGGGACGAGAAACGCGACTTGTTTCCCAGCGAGCACTGCTTTGAATGCCGCCCGGATCGCCACTTCTGTTTTTCCATACCCGACATCTCCACATAAAAGACGATCCATCGGACGCGAGCGTTCCATGTCTGCTTTAATCTCAGCAATCGAGCGGACCTGGTCTTCTGTCTCAGCATAAGGGAATGAGGATTCAAACTGACCCATCTCCTCATCATCCGGCGGAAACGCAAAACCGACTGAAGCTTCTCGTGCCGCGTACAATTTAATGAGTTCATCGGCAATGTCTTCAACCGACTTGGCGACTTTCGATTTAACTTTCTTCCACTCAGTGCCCCCAAGTTTATAAATCTTCGGTTCTTTGCCTTCAGCACCGACGTATTTTTGGACAAGGTCGATTTGATCGACCGGTACGTAGAGTGCATCATCCCCGGCATAAACAAGGTGAAGATAGTCCTGGTGAATACCTCCGACCTCGATCGTCTTAATGCCTAAGTACTTCCCGATTCCATGATGTACATGGACGACATAGTCGTTCGGCTTCAACTCTTGATAGCTCTTAATTCGTTCTGCGTTCGTTAAATTCTTCGTCTGACGCTTCCGTTTCGTCACACGTTTGAACAACTCTTCTTCCGATACGACGACGAGACGACTCGTCGACAATTCGAACCCACCCTCGATTTGACCGATGATGACCGATACACGTCTCGGCTCTAATTCACCGTCTACATTCGTGAACGTTGAATGAATGCCGTAGTCTGAAAGGAGCGCCTCAATCTTGTCAGCACGCGACTTGTCTCCCGCAAGCACGACAATCCGTTGGTCCCCTTGTTGCCATCGCTCTACTTCCTGCTTTAACAGGTGCATCTGTCCATGAAACGCCGGTAGTGGACGACAGCTCAAATGGACCGTCGCGGTTTCTGGAATCCCAGAGCGACGAGATGGAAGTAGCGAGAACGCCACTTGTTTCAAGTCACGAAACACTTTGTGCATCGGGACAGCAAGCGTGTAATTGCTGACGGCCTCCCCTTTTTCGATGAGTGAAGAGAACCATTCTGCCTCTTCCCGGTCTTGCACGTCCGCAGCATCATCGATTCGTGCCACTTCGTCTAGAATGAGTACGGCGTCTTTGCCTACGTAGTCTAAGAGAGTGGATGTATAAAGTAATGGTGAATACTTTCCAACCTTGTTCGGGAAATCGCCACGTTCTAAGCGCTCGATGTCGGTTACGACGCCCTCCTCAAGTGCTTGACGAATCACTTCGTTCTCAATCAACTCCACAGTTCGGTCATATTGTTTCCGGAGTGAACGTCCGGCTTGTTTCAACTGATCTTCGGTGGCGATGAACTCGGTAGCAGGCGTAATACACACTTCCCCTACCACACCGAGCGAACGTTGCGTTTCGGCATCGAATGTAAAAATCGAATCGATTTCGGTATCAAATAAATCAATCCGATACGGACGCGCTTCCGTGAGCGGGTAGACGTCTAAAATACTGCCTCGTACCGAAAATTCGCCAGGTGTCGTCACGGTCGCGGTTCGCTCATATCCCATGTCCGTCAATTGCTTCGCAAAGTCTGCCAATTCAAGGTCACTTCCCGGCTTCAACATGACGCGACTATGTTGCCATGCTTCCGGACTCGGCATATAGCGTCGTAATCCACCGAGCGGCACGACAACGACGCCTCCTGTTTGGTCAAGGAGACGAGTACGGGCATCGATTCGAGCGGCCAACAGCTCAGGACTAGATGTCAGCGACAGTTCACCGGCCAGCGTTTCATCAATCGGATAAAGTAATGTTTTTTCCGGTCCGATGAGTGATTCGAGTTGATCGAACATTTTTTGTGCTTGATACATATTATGCGTCACGACGACGAGACGTCTCGATGACGATTTAACAAGTCCTGCGAGGACGAGAGCTTTCGCACTTGTCGTCAGTCCTGTTACTAGTTGACGGTCTACTTTTTGTAGCCGCTCACGAATCACGTTCGTCTCCGGGAGCGCCACCATAAATCTCTCTAAAGCATTCATTTGTTTTCCTCCAACTCATACGACAAAAAAGGGTGCTATGACCCTTTAGTTGTATCGATTCATCAGCGCTAGCCAATCTGTGTCTACAAAATCAGTGGCTGCGGTTACGGCTTTGTCGAGTGTTTCGTTCAATTCCAACAAGTCCTCTTTCCGATAGTTCATCAACACCCAGTCGACGACTTTAATCGGATGAGGAGGACGACCAATTCCAAGCTTCAAGCGCTTGAATTCGGCGGTCCCTAAGTGCTGAATGAGCGATTTGATTCCGTTGTGACCACCCGCACTCCCTTTTGGACGGAAGCGGAGTTTTCCTGGCACCATATCCAAATCGTCATAAATCACAAGTAAATCGTCAATCTCAATTTTATAATAATCTAAAATTGGACGAACGGCTTCACCCGACAAATTCATATACGTAAGGGGTTTAACAAGTACAACGCGTTCACCATTGATTCTTCCCGTTCCCATAAGGGCATTAAACTTCGCTTCATTCAACGAGATCCCATGTTTTTCAGCAAGACGATCAATCGCCAAAAAACCAACATTATGTCGGGTCATCTCAAACTTTTTCCCAGGGTTTCCAAGACCGACGATGCATTTCATATTCTTTCCTCCTGAACAAAAAAGCCCAAAGGCGAATGCCTCCGGGCCTCGTTTTTTAATCGAATAGGGTACTGACCGATTTGTGCTCGTGGACACGCATGATCGCTTCCCCAAGCAAATGGGCAACCGACATCTGCTTGATCTTGCTCGAGCAAGGACGACCCGTCAAATCGATTGTATTTAAGACAACCAACTCTTTGATCGATGAGTTGTCGATACGCTCCATCGCTGGACCAGAAAGGACTGGATGCGTACAAGACGCATACACTTCTTTCGCGCCCGCTTCGACGATTGCATCCGCTGCAAGTGTGATCGTTCCAGCTGTATCGATGATATCATCAATCAAAATTGCTGTTTTCCCTTCAACGCTTCCGACGATGTTCATTACTTCAGCGACGTTCGCTTTCGGACGACGCTTATCGATGATGGCGATCGGAGCTTTCAAACGTTCTGCCAATTTACGTGCACGTGTCACGCCACCGTGATCCGGAGAGACAACCACGATATCTTTCGCTTGAAACTCTTCAGTTTCAAAGTAAGTCGAGATGAGCGGTACACCGAGTAATTGGTCCACCGGAATATTGAAGAATCCTTGGATTTGCGCTGCATGCAAGTCCATTGTGATGACGCGTGTCGCACCTGCTACCGTCAAAAGGTCAGCGACAAGCTTCGCTGTGATCGGCTCACGTGAGCGCGCTTTACGGTCTTGACGTGCATACCCGTAATAAGGCATCACGATATTGATTGTCCGGACAGAAGCACGTTTGAGTGCATCGATCATGACGAGCAATTCCATGAGCGTTTCGTTTACAGGTGAGCTTGTTGATTGGATGACATACACATCATCTCCACGAACACTTTCCTCGATGTTGATATAGAGTTCACCGTCGCTGAAACGTTTGACTTGGCAATCACTGAGCGGGACACCGATTTCTTTCGCGATTTCTTCAGCAAGCGGGCGGTTCGAGTTTAAGCTAAATAGACGAATTTCTCGTTCGTATACAGTAGACATGTTTAGGATTCTCCTCCATCGTTTTCCATAATGATTGGCAGCTAGTTATCGTTTTGTGTAACCTTCTTTATTCGTTTGGCGTTCACGTGCAATCGCGAGCGCCTCTTCCGGTACGTCATTCGTAATCGTCGAACCAGCTGCGACAATCGCACCTTTTCCGACTTTTACCGGGGCAATCAAGTTTACGTTGCAGCCGACGAACGCATCGTCCTCTACAACTGTCTCGAACTTGTTCTTGCCGTCATAGTTTACCGTGATTGATCCACAACCTAAGTTGACACGTTCACCGATTGACGCATCCCCAATGTAGCTCAAGTGCGAAGCTTTCGCACCGTCACCGAACGACGATTTTTTAATCTCAACGAAGTTTCCGACGCGTGTATTCGCACCAAGTACAGCTTGTTGACGCAAGTGAGCGAACGGTCCGACCTGAGCCGCTTCACCGATTTTGCTATCTGTCACAACAGACTGGCGCACGACAGCATGATCTTCAATCACACTATTGCGGATGTCTGAGTTCGGTCCGATGACACATTCTGAACCAATCGTAGTTTTCCCGAGGATGACCGTACCCGGATAAATGACCGTATCCGAACCAATCACCACATCTGGAGAAATGTACGTTGATGCAGGATCCATGAACGTGACTCCTTCACGCATGAGACGTTCGTTCGTGCGTTTACGCATGATTGCTTCTGCCTGTGACAAGGCAACGCGATCATTGACTCCGATTGTCTCATCGAACGTAGGTGCCGTATGTGCCGCGACGACTTCGCCAGCTTCTTTTGCAATCGAGATGACGTCAGGCAAATAGTATTCGCCTTGTGCGTTATTGTTTCCGACTTGTTTGAGCGCGTCGAACAATAACTCGTTATCGAACACGTACGTTCCAGTATTGATTTCGTTGATGGCAAGTTCGGTCTCGGAAGCATCTTTATGCTCAACGACTTTCGTCACGTTCCCATCTTCGCCACGAATGACACGACCGTATCCTGTCGCATCGTCTGCAATCGCAGTCAGTACAGTAACTTTCGCTTGTTGCGCTTCATGATGAGCGAGAAGGGCTTCTAACGTCTCTGCCGTCAGTAACGGTGTATCTCCACAGACGACAAGTGTCGCTCCTGATTTACCCGCAAGCTCTGCTTCTGCCATTTGAACAGCATGCCCTGTGCCAAGTTGTTGTTCTTGGACTGCATACTCTACCCGTGTGCCGAGCGTATCTTGTACCGCTTCCGCCCCATGGCCAACGATTACGATTTGACGACTGACACCGATTTGGTCTAATTGATCGACAACATGCTCGACCATTGGTTTTCCTAGAACCGGATGAAGTACTTTATAAAGCTTCGACTTCATTCGCGTTCCTTTTCCTGCTGCCAAAATGACTGCAAAACGCTCCATTCTTGATTCGCTCCTATCTCACAACAGCTGTGATTGGTCTGTATAGTTCGGCTTTTCTGCAACTAAATCCTATTTACACCGTTTCTACTATATCGAAACCATGCCTTCGTTTCAATAGTTGTACCATTCCTTAACCATTGAAACGCAAAAAAACAGCGGTAGGCAACCTAACCGCTGTTTGCTGTCATTCATTCGTGCCGTAAGACACGTGCTGGGGATCCAGCACATCCACTTCCATATTGGAATAGGTTTCCAATACAGCCGCTTCAACTTTCTGTCGCATCTCCCCATTGATTGGATGCGCAATATCCCGAAAGATCCCTTCTGGTGTCCGTTTGCTCGGCATGGCGACAAATAGACCGCTACTTCCTTCGATGATTCGAAGGTCATGTACAACGAATTCATGGTCAAGTGTGATTGAGGCCAACGCTTTCATTCTGCCTTCTGTCGCGACTTTGCGAATTTTTACGTCTGTGATCTGCATGTTTCGCATCCCCTTTTTCATCGTTGTCTATGCCATGGTGTGGTCTTCTGTAAGGTTCAGTTGGTTTCGAACGAACGTCATGACTCGATATTGATAACTCTATACCCTCTAATCATAAAACGAAATCAAAATTTTGCCAATCATTTTAGGAACTGTTCCACATTCCCCCGTGAAATGGTGACGAGACCTTCATCCGGGTCAACGTTCGTCAATTTCATTAAGCTAACATATTCGCTGACCATCTTTTTCTCGGCACCTTCTGCTTCCATCAAGACACCGACACCTGCAAGATTCGCCTCGAATTCGTTCAAGAGACTCATCATCCCCCGAATCGTTCCCCCCGCTTTCATGAAGTCATCGATTAAGAGCACATTCGCCCCACGTGGCAGACTACGACGTGCGAGCGCCATTGTGCGAATCGCTTTCGAAGAACCTGACACATAATTGATACTGACGGTTGACCCTTCTGTTACACGACTATCTGAACGGACGATGACAAATGGAACGCCTAATTGTTCTGCGACAGCATAGGCAATAGGAATCCCTTTCGTCGCAATCGTCATGACCACATCCACTTTACGGTCAGCGAACACGGACGCAAAGACTTGGCCCATCGGTTTTACCTGACTCGGATTGCCGAGTACATCCGTTAGGTAGAGGTACCCTCCTGGTAAGAGACGTTCAGGCTTTGATAGTTGCTCACAGAGCGTATCAATCATCTCAAGCGACTTTTCTTTACTCCATCCTGGAATAAACATCACACCACCCGCTGCACCAGGGACGGTAACAAGCTTTCCAATCCCATCATGGGACAGCATCTCACTCACAATGACTAAGTCCTCACTAATGGACGACTTGGCAGCTTTATAGCGACTTGAAAACATCGACAACGAGACAAGCTGATGCGGATGGTCAAGCAAATAACGGGTCATATCAACGAGACGACCACTTCTACGAATTTTCATACGGATTCTCCTTCACATCTTCAATAATAAACGAATGTTCTAATGAGAATATATCACTTTCATTCGTTTTTGTTCAATGTCTTTTGCCGAGAATCCGAACGACGAATACTTCTGGGCAAAATCCTTTTAGACCGTTATAGATTCGATGCGCCTTTTGCTCATGTTCAATGAGTGCAAAGACAGTCGGTCCACTACCGCTCATCAGTACACCTTCTGCCCCACAATGTTGCATCGTTTCTTTGATTTGGTTCACTTCTGGGTGAAGCTTGAGCGTCACACTCTCGAGTGAGTTTCCAAGATTTTCGCAAATTCCATGAAAGTCTTTTTGACGGATTGCCTCGACCATCGCACTTGTGTTCGGATGATGAACTTCATCCATACGCACGGCGCGATACACATCGGCGGTCGATACCCCTAGTTTCGGTTTTCCAAGTACGACATAGCATGGAGGCGGTGCCGGAATCATCTCTAACTGCTCACCGCGCCCTCTAGCAATGGCTGTTCCGCCGATGACGCAGAATGAAACGTCCGATCCGATTTCCGCACCGAGCTCTGCTAGCTCCTCTAGCGACAAGTTTAACGAGAATAATTCGTTCATCCCGCGAAGCGTTGCAGCCGCATCACTCGAGCCACCAGCAAGCCCAGCTGCTACCGGAATTTGTTTATCGAGTACAATCTCGACACCTTGTTGAATATTAAACCGTTCACGCAACAACTCTGCTGCCCGATACGCCAAGTTCCGATGATCATTTGGCACATAGGCGTGCTCCGATTGAATCCGAATTTCATCCGAATCTAAAACCGTCAACTCTAATCGGTCTGCTAAATCGACTGTCGTCATTACCATTTCTACTTCATGATAGCCGTCCGGACGCTTCCCGAGGACATCGAGCGTCAAATTAATTTTTGCCGGCGCTTTCACACTAATCGTGCGCATCACGTTCACCCTTCCCATTTGTCTCCTGTTCGACATTGTACCGTAAACAGGCGCACAAAAAAAGAAGCAGCTGCCAATGCATCCGCCCCTCATTTATAAATCAATTGCCGAATTCAATTTTAACTGTATCCGTTAGGACATCAGCGTAGCTATACGAGACACGTTCCACATTGTGCAGGTCTTCATCCAATTTCACAACGAACACCGCAGGATATGTCTCAACGAGCGTTCCAAACCGAGTAACGACTTTCTTACGACCGCCGTTTGCTTTCAACGTCAATCGTTCACCAACATGCGATTCGAGTTTCTGTCTGATTTCTTGTAACGTCTTTGGCATACGCTTCACCTCACTGTTACAAGTATAGCATAATTGAATATGAAAATAAAGTTTAATATTATAACGACTCGTTTTAAGGTCGTCAACTATTTTTAAGTGGTAAAATTGTGTCAGACAATCGTGCGAATTCTTCTAGGCTTAGCGTCTCTCCTCGACGTTTCGGGTCAATTCCTGCCTCGTGAAGCGCACGCTCAAGCTCGACTTTGTGTTCTTTTCCAATATAATTTGTTAAGTTGTTTAGGATGGTTTTACGGCGTTGCGCGAAGCTTGCTCGTGCAACATCAAAGAAAAAGCCCTCATCTTTCACTTGTACGGCAGGTTCTTTGCGCATCCGAAGTGTAATGACTGCCGAATCGACGTTCGGAGCTGGAATAAACACATTTTTAGGTACGACAAAGCTGACTTGCGCCTCGGCATAATACTGAATCGCAATCGATAGCGAACCGTATGCTTTCGTTCCCGGTTTTGCCCCGATGCGCTCTGCCACTTCTTTTTGAATCATCATGACGAGCGAACGGAATTTCACACCACTCTCAAGCAATCGCATGATAATCGGTGTTGTGACATAGTATGGTAAGTTGGCGACAACCGAGATGTCTTCAATGCCTTCTTTTAAAAATTCTTGTTCGACAATCTCGCGTAAATTCATTTCTAAAGCGTCACCGTGGATGACTTTAACATGAGGATATGGGGACATCGTATCTTCAAGAATCGGTAAAAGACGCTGATCAATCTCAAGTGCTACGACTTTCTTGGCGCGCTTGGCTGATTGCTCAGTCAACGACCCGATTCCTGGTCCGATTTCGAGGACACCACTCGATTCACTAAGTTCTGCCGCTCCGACAATCTTACTTAAAATATTTAAATCGATTAAAAAGTTTTGACCGAGCGATTTTTTGAATGAAAAACCATGTCGCTCTAAAATCGCTTTTGTTCGTTGAATTGTTGCAATATCTTTCAACCCTGTTCCTCCTCTAATTGAGCAAGTGCTTGCTCCCACTCTTCGACCGTGACACCGAGCGCCTCGACTCGTTTCACAAATTGTTTCGCATTCGGCTCGCCGATGCGAAGCAATACACCGAGTCGTTTCCGACGTATCGCCGCTGCGGCCCCACCGATTAAATCCGCATCTAATACCATTTTTCGCGTGACGATCGGTTGATTCGTTTCAACACGTGGTTCAAATACGGCGCGCAAGACGCGACGAAGCGATTCCGGGCTCGCATGTTCTACCCCAATCTTCCCACGTTTGCCTTTTGCCTCGGCCCGTGGCAGGTGAGCATGTTTACACCCTTTGACCCGCTCTTCGACGATTGATCGAATACGATCTCCCGGATAATCCGGATCGGTTAAAATGATAACTCCACGCTTCTCTTGCGCACGGCGAATCCGTTCGATTGTCTGATCAGATACGGCAGAGCCGTTCGTCTCAATCGTATCGACCTCAAACACTTCCTGAAGTCGTGCCGTATCGTCACGTCCTTCTACGACAATAATTTCTTGTATTTTCTCACGCATTGTCTGTTCCTTCTTTCTCTTCTTCCTGCTTCGGAATGACCCAGATGGTAAGTGGTTTGCGACCAAACGTCACAGCCTCCTCCAACTCATCCATCATGATGTCGATTTTTTGACCTTTGATTGCGCTACCCGTATCTAGAGCAATCGCCATGCCAATTCCTTCAACATACACGCGAGTACCGAGAGGAATGATGGCCGGGTCGACGGCGATGATGCGCATGCCTTCAAAGAGAATCGTGTCCGTTACATCATAACCGCTTCTTGTCAGCACGCGTCCGTCATACGTCACCGTATCTTCTGGATTGTTCGTATAAGCCGTCGCTTCCACGAGTAACTGCTTCGCGGATGAGAAATCTAATACGTCGTCCGTTTTCGGCGGTTCCACAATCTCGACTTCAGCTTCTGGAATGAACGGGCTCGATTCGTCCGCTGTCGTAGGTTCTGTAACGGGCTCTGTGACTTTCTTCGTACCTACTTTGATCACCTGTGGTATCGCTTTACGTAACGTCTCGACATCCGTTTTCGTACGATTCGTAATTGTACCATTTTCCACCGTAAGTGCATACCTTGTTCGTTCGAGTCCAGGAACTCCGACCTGCACGGTTTGCTTCACACCTTCTTCAAGCGTGTCATCCTCTTCCTCGACCATATCGTATGGAATCAACTGACTTTCATATTGGACGACATCACGATTCGTATTGACTGTAACCGTCATGCCTTCTCGTATCGGGGTCGATGCGTCTGGTAATACGGTATCACGCTCTGTCACATCAATTTTCTCTTCTCTTAGTAATTGCTCCACATTCGTTGCCATCGTATAGATGGTCGACGCATCTTCCCCGACAATGAGATTGACTGCAACAACGGGTTGATAGCGAATCGTCATTCCATTCGTCACGGGTGTGCGTACAGACGGATAGATCGTGTCTCCATCCCGTACGGTCACCCCATACCGTAATAACACGTCTTCCACGGTCCGTTCTCTCGTTTGAATCGATTCGGTTTGTCCGTACCCGATTTGGAGTGAGACCTCATGTGAACGTTCGATTCGAATGAGACGATCTTCCGGAACGTCCTCACTCAGTGCCGGTGTGACGTAATCCGTTTCATCCAATGTGATATTCAATTCCTCGAGTACCTCGAGAACGGAATCGGCTCGTGTCTCATGCTCAATCATCACACCATCATCGATGACCTGAATCGTTTCAGGTTGCAACATCACGTATGCGACAGACGCAGTTACAATCACGCCTATACTGGCGAATACGCGCTTGATCATGGGAGACGGAACAGCTTCTTCGCATTGGCCGTCGTTGCTTCTTCTAGTTCCTCGTATGGCATATCTCGAAGTGACGCAATTTCTTCCGCGACGTATTTCGCATATGCCGGTTCGTTGCGTTTTCCGCGGAACGGAGTCGGCGTCAAGTAAGGGCAGTCCGTTTCGACAAGAAGACGATCTAACGGTACTTCTTGTGCGACTTGTTTTGGAACTTTTGCATTTTTGAACGTGACCGGTCCTCCTAAGGAAATATAGAAGTTCAAGTCTAGGCAGCGAGGGAGAAGTTCTACAGACATGCTGTAACTATGGAACACCCCACCGACTTCCTCCGCATGTTCCTCTTCTAAAATATCGAGCACATCTGCCGTCGCTTCGCGGTTATGGATAACGATTGGCATGTTTGTCCGCTTCGCGATGGCAATTTGTTGACGGAATAAACGCTGTTGCACGTCTTTCGGTGACTTGTCCCAGTGATAGTCAAGACCAATTTCACCGAGTGCCATCACTTTCGGATGACTCATGAGCGTCTCGATCCGCTCTAAATCAGCATCCGTACAATCGATCGCATCGACAGGGTGCCATCCTACGATGGCATAGATGTCTTCATGTGCCTCGGCTAGCTCGATGGCTCGGTCAATCGTCGGCGTATCAAATCCGACGACAAGTAGCGGAGAAACGCCTGCTTCTCTCGCCCGCTCAATCGTCTCTTCCACATCTTCATTGAACTGTTCCGCGTTAATATGCGTGTGTGTATCAATCAACATCTTGTTTCCTCCTTAGAAAAAGAGAGGGAGACCGTGGTCTCCCCCATTTCATTATTTGACGATGGCACCGTTCGGCATCTGATCAGAGACTGTCGCGAGTTCTAGCTTCCCATCACGGTCCGCAGCTAAAATCATCCCTTGTGACAATTCTCCACGAAGCTTGACTGGTTTCAAGTTTGCGACAACGATGACTTTTTTGCCAACTAAATCTTCAGGCGCATACCATTCAGCGATGCCCGACACAATTTGACGTGTCTCTTTTCCGAGATCGACTTGAAGTTTCAACAGTTTCTTCGCTTTTTTGATCTTATCGGCTTCTACGATTTGACCGACACGGAATTCGACTTGGTCAAAAACGTCGATTGTGATTTCAGGACGAACATCTTCATCGACTTCCTCAGTCGTTGTTTCTGTTTCTTCGATACGTGCTTTCGACGCTTGACGCATCATTTCTTGAATCGCATCCACTTCTTCCTTCACATCGCGACGTGGGAAGATTGGTGTACCATCCGTTACGACAGCGTCATTGAAGTCGGCGAACGTATCTAGTGCCTCCCACGACATGTCTTCCCCTTCGAGTCCGAGTTGACGGAACATCTCTTTCGGGGCACGTGTCATGAACGGTTGAATCATAATCGCAACATGACGAAGTACGCCCGCAAGGTGTGTCATGACAGATGCTAACTCTTCCCGTTTCGATTCATCTTTCACGAGAACCCATGGTTGTGTCTCATCGATATATTTATTCGCGCGACTGACGAGTTGCCAGATGTTTGTGAGGGCGACCGAAAACTCCATGTGCTCCATGGCTTCTTCTGTTTTGCGAGTCGTTTCCTTCACCATGCTTAACAAGGCATCGTCAAACGCTGTGACATTTCCGTTATAAGCCGGAATATTCCCGTCGAAATACTTTTTAATCATTGCGATCGTACGATTCAATAAGTTTCCAAGATCGTTCGCTAAATCAAAGTTCAAGCGATCGACGAACGCTTCTGGTGTGAATGTACCGTCTGCTCCGAACGGCACTTCACGAAGAAGGTAGTAACGAACAGAATCGAGTCCGTAGCGGTCAATCAATGGAATTGGATCTACTACGTTTCCTTTTGATTTGGACATCTTCCCGTCCTTCATGAGCAACCAACCGTGCGCAAATACTTGTTTTGGTAACGGAAGGTCAAGCGCCATTAAGAGCGCTGGCCAAATAATCGTGTGGAAACGAACGATCTCCTTCCCGACTAAATGGACATCAGCTGGCCAGTAGCGATTGAAGAGCTCGTCGTTGTCTGTCCCGTACCCGAGTGACGAGATGTAGTTCGTGAGGGCGTCGACCCACACATAAACAACGTGCTTCGGATTCGACGGGACTTGTACGCCCCAATCAAACGTCGTACGCGACACCGCCAAATCTTGGAGACCTGGCTTCAAGAAGTTGTTAATCATCTCGGTCTTACGAGATTCCGGCAAGATGAATTCAGGATGTGACTCGAAATATTCAATCAAGCGATCCGCGTATTTGCTGAGGCGGAAGAAATAACACTCTTCACGCACGAGCTCGACCGGATGTCCGCTGTCAGGACTTTTTCCATCAACGAGTTGTGATTCCGTATAGTACGTCTCATCAGGTACGGAATACCATCCTTCGTATTCACCAAGATAGATATCTCCATTTTTAAGTAACGTCTCAAAGACGTGTTCGACAACCTTCTTATGACGATCTTCTGTCGTACGGATGTAGTCATCGTATGAGATTTCAAGGCGGTCCCATAAAACTTTGATTTCTTCCACGACTTCATCGACGAAGGCTTGTGGCGTCACGCCTGCTTCTTTTGCCTTTTCTTGAATCTTTTGACCATGCTCATCCGTCCCTGTTAAATAACGGACATCAAATCCTTTTAAACGTTTGTAGCGAGCAACCGCATCACCTGCTACCGTGGTATATGCGTGACCGATGTGCAATTTCGCACTCGGATAATAAATTGGGGTTGTAATATAAAAAGTCGGCTTCGCCATGATTTATTCTCCATCCTTTCGACATATGCAATTCTCATTATACACGGTTCGACAAAAGAATTTCCAAAACTAATTGTTTGGAATTTTTTTGCGTTTTATACGTCATAAATGTTCCAAAAATACCCTTTCTTTGTTTCAAGTTCAAACTATCGGGGAAATTTAGGTATATATCGCTCTTGATTCGACAAATTTCGAAAAATTGCTTTTCCAGATAGTAAGCAGTTGACTGCAATTGGAAAGTTTAGTATGCTTTTTGCTGTAGTCACATTGTCGAATTTTGACGATTCATGTCACCATGAGATTTCGACACCATTGGAGGAGGAAACACAAATGAAATCTACAGGTATTGTTCGTAAGGTTGATGAGCTTGGTCGTGTCGTTATTCCAATCGAATTGCGCCGTACACTTGGGATCGCAGAGAAAGATGCTCTCGAGATTTACGTCGACAACGATCAAATCGTTTTGAAAAAATATAAGCCAAACATGACTTGCCAAGTTACAGGTGAAGTATCAGACGATAACTTCAAATTGGCTGACGGCAAACTCATCTTGTCACCAGAAGGTGCACAACGTGTTCTCGTTGAGTTGAAGAACATGCTCGAAAACTACTACAGCGAAGAGTAAGCAAGGATTTCCTTGCTTACTCTTTTTTGTGGAGTTGATGGTACGCATCATACACATCGTTTCGAGACTCACCACGGTCTTTCGCCGTCTGTTTGATAGCCGCATTCGGCTTCAATCCTTCTTCTATATAGTGAACGACGTGTTCATAGACAGAGAGTGCCTCCCACCACGTCGTCGTAGGAGCCGCTTCTGTCGCACCGCTCACCAGGACGACAAACTCCCCACGTACTTCACCTTCGCACCAATGTAACGCTTCATCAACGGTCCCTCTCAAAAACTCTTCGAACGTTTTTGTTAACTCTCGGCCCAAAACAATTTGCCGATTCCCGAACACTTGTCGAATCGCCGTTAACATCTCTTTCAATCGATGAGGAGCTTCATAAAAAACAATCGTGCCCGGCTCATATTGAATGGATTCGAGAACATCGACACGATCTTTCTTTTTACGTGGCAAAAAACCGTAATAGAGAAAACGCTCTGTCGGAAGACCTGAGGCAACCAACGCCGTAAGGGCGGCATTGGCACCAGGTAAAACGACCACCGGAATATTCGCCTTGATGGCTAACCGAACGAGATCACTCCCGGGGTCTGAAATACCAGGCATTCCAGCATCTGAAACGATGGCAATCGACTTTCCGGCAAGAAGATCTTCAATCAGTCTCGGTCCACTCACTTCTTTATTATGTTCATGATAGCTAATCAGCTTGGTCGGAATCTCAAAGTGACGACAAAGCTTCATCGTTTGGCGAGTATCTTCCGCTGCAATTAAATCCACTTCTTGAAGCGTTCGCACCGCTCGATATGTCATGTCTTCCAAGTTTCCGATTGGCGTCGGTACGACATACAACGTCGGTTGTTCAGTTTGATAACTCTTCTGTGAATTCATTAGTCGTCCCCTCCATCAACTTCTCTTTTTGCCCACGGGTCAATTGTTTGATTGACCATTCATACTGCATGGCCTCACGCTTCGTATCAAACGATTGCACATACCGAAGTCGTACGGGCAGTCGCGCTTTCGTATACTTCGCCCCTTTTCCGGCATTATGTGCAAGAACCCGTTTTTCCACGTCCGTTGTATAGCCTGTATAATACGTCCCGTCCTTACATTCTACGATATACGTATAATGTTTAGGCATCGAGAATGACTCGCATCTCTTCCGTATACGTATCGTCTTCTTCATATACAACAAATGGTGGTAAAATTTTAAGACCTGCTTTTCCATCTTTCGATCCCTCGATTAATAACGTATTCGCTTCGCGTCCAGCTTTCGGATATACGAGCTGCATTCGCTTCGGTTCAATTCGGTAGGCACGCATCAATGTCAGGATATCGAGTAAACGTTCTGGCCGATGCACGAACGCCACTTTCCCTCCCGGTTTGACGAGTTGACTTGCCGTTTTAATACAATCTTCTAGCGTGCACAATACCTCATGGCGGGCAATCGTATGATGTTCGTTTTGATTCCGCAGTGATGTTTCATTCGCTAGAAAATATGGCGGATTGCATGTGACCACATCATAACGTGCATGTCCGAGTTGGGTTGCTGCCGTTTTGACGTCCCCTTCTACAACTTGAATTCGCTCCTCGAGACGATTGACCGCCATGCTTCGATTCGCCATATCGACGAGTTTCGATTGAATCTCTACACCCGTAATCGTTCCTTTTGTACGATATGACAAGAAAAGCGGAATTGCTCCCGTACCGGCGCACAAGTCGACCAACTGACCTTTTTGAATCGGTACCCATACAAACTCTGCAAGTAGCACCGCATCTAATGAAAATGAGAACACATCGTCACTTTGAATAATCTTGCCTGGGCGTCCTAGCAAATCATCGAGGCGTTCTCCATCCTTTACCGTTACCATTGTTTCCTCCTTGTATAAAAGAAAGGCGACGGATAGGGAGTCCCTATCTATCGCCCCGTATTAATGTTTATTGAGCATCGACAAACAGAAGAGACAATCCCCATCTTTTCGTACCTGTCCGTAATGGAGGTTACAAATATGGAATCCTTCTTGATACAGCGCAGCTAAATTATTCTGCCCTTTTCCAGACAATGCGATTTGTGAATCACCGTTTGTCGTATCAACTTCTGCCAATTGTTCGACTTTTTCACGCAAGTGATGATTCTCTAGATACATATGCTGGTTCTCTTCAAGCAAATAGGCAAGCTGCTCTTTTAGCACGCCCAAATGCTCCGTTAAAAGTTGCATCTGTTGCTCGATTGCATCTACACGCATCATCACTTCTTTTTTGTCCATTCTTTCCACTGCTCAGCACCCCATCACTGTTTTGACGGTTTTCGTTTAATCGCACCCACTTCAACAAGTTCATCAATCGTATATGTGACGACACGCGTCCGATCGTGGAGCTCAACTTGAATAAGTTGGTCCAAAATGTTGAGACCGATTACACGACCATCACCTTCTGGAATTTTGATTCGCTTGCCGACGTCTGGTAAATCGCGTTTTAGTTCTTCGTACGTGTCATTCTCATATTTCAAACAGCACATCAGACGGCCACAAACGCCAGAAATCTTATTCGGATTTAACGAAAGGTTCTGGTCTTTTGCCATTTTGATGGAGACTGGTTCAAACTCCCCAAGAAATGACGAACAACAAAGAACTCGACCACATGGTCCAATCCCACTTAGTAGCTTTGCTTCGTCACGAACACCGATTTGTCGGAGTTCAATTCGCGTCCGAAACACACTAGCTAAGTCCTTTACCAATTCTCGAAAGTCGACGCGACCCTCGGCAGTAAAATAAAAGATCACTTTATTGCGATCAAATGTATACTCAACATCGACTAACTTCATGTCTAATTGATGTTCTCGAATTTTTTCTTCACAGACGGCGTGAGCATCAACGGCTGCCAGTCGATTATCGCGTACGATATCCGCATCCTTTTGGTCCGCGACGCGAAGGATCGTCTTCAACGGCATGACGACTTCATCTTCGCCGAGTTGTTTATCGACTTGGACGACTTCACCATACTCAATGCCACGTACTGTTTCAACGATGACATGATCCCCACGTTTAAGTGTTGCATCGCCTGGTGAAAAGTAATAGATTTTTCCCGCTTCTTTAAAGCGGACTCCAACTACTTCAAGCACGCGCTTCTATCCTTTCTGCAAATCGAACGAAAGTCGTTCGAAAGTTAATTGAGGATTGACGTTTGCCTCGAGTCGTCGAATCGCCGCATGGACACTTTCAATTGCGTGTGTGAGCTTAGAAACAGATCGGTTTTGGATAAATGCGTGATATAAAGCAGCCTCATTCTTAAACAGTTTCGGAGTATACGTATCGCGCACTTTTAAATGAAGTGCCTCCTCTAACCAATGTTCGAATAATTCAAGGCCAACTCGCAATTCATTCCGTCCTTTGAAATGCCCTAACCATTTTTCTTGCGCGAACAAGAGCAACTCTTGAGGTCGTTTCGTCAATACTTCAATTAATTGTACCACTAGCCCGTACGCCTGTACAAACCACTCCTGCTCAAGCGCTTCTTTCGCATCATCCCATTTCGGATAAACGGTCAAGGCGAGGTACGCCAAATCATACGTACATGATCGTTCTTCTGACATCGTCTGTGCCAACTTCGCACGGTCAATCGGTCGGAACGCAAGTTGTTGAGCACGTGAACGAATCGTCGGAAGAAGCAACTGTGGCTGTGTTGTCACTAAAATAGCGAGCTTCCCAACACCTGGTTCTTCAAAGAACTTCAATAAACTATTTGCCGCTTGAGTCGTCATCTTATGGGCTTGATGAATGACATATACTTGACGGTCTCCTTCAGCTCCTCGCAATGATAGGTCACTGAGTAATTGTTGAATCTGTTCTTTTTTAATACTAGCTCCATCCGGTTCCACTTCGATGTAGTCGACGAGATTTTTTGAATCTATGCGTCGACAGTTTCGACACACTCCACAGGGCTCTGCCCCTTGTGGTGATTCACAAAATAAGGCTTTCGCAAACAATGTGGCTGTTTCAATCAAGTATGGCTCATAATCTCCTGAGAAAATGTACGCATGTCCTACTTTATTCGAAACGATTGAATTTTGGATGATTCGAGCGACCACTGTTTGAGACTCATTTAACTCCTGAAAACGCATATGCCCAACTCCCATTAAAACTGATGGAATCCTTCAATCGGCAAGACAAATACAGTCGCGCCTCCGACTTGTACTTCGACCGGATAAGGAATGTAAGAGTCAGCATGTCCTCCCATTGGTGAGATTGGCGTAATCATTTGATCGCGACTCGAACAGTTTGATTGAATCACATCCATTAAATCATCGAGACGCTCTTGTGGAATACCCATCATAAACGTCGTATTCCCCTCTTTTAAAAAGCCACCTGTTGTAGCTAATTTCGTCGCACGAAAATCTTGTTCGACTAATGCGTCAGACAAACGTGCGCTATCCTTATCGTGTACGATTGCAATCACCATTTTCATCATCGTTGTACGCCTCCTTGTTGTAATCGTTCTATCGTATAATCGAGTACCTCGTCTTGAATGCATTCAATTGGTTGATCGGCATCAATCCGGATGATTCGTTCTGGGTACTGTTTGAGTAATGTTTGGAATCCTTCGTAGACCCGCTCATGAAATGCTTGGTCACGACTTTCGATCCGATCGAGTTGTCCTCGATCTTTCATGCGCGCACTCGCTCTTTCGGGACTCAAATCAAATAAAAAGGTTAAATCGGGTGTCAAACCGTTCGTTGCCCATTCATTTAGCGACTGAATTTGATCAAGGTCATATTGTAGACCGTAGCCCTGATAGGCGATGGATGCATCAATGAATCGATCACAAAGGACAATTGCTCCTCGCTCTAATGCCGGACGAATCACTTGTTCCACATTCTGTGCTCGTGAAGCAGCGTAGAGCATCATTTCCACTCGCGGTGTCATCTCATGATGATCTGGGGACAATAAGACTTCGCGGATTTGATTGCCCACAGTTGTTCCTCCAGGTTCGCGTGTTACCACGATGTCATATCCTTTTTGCGTTAGACTTTCAACTAATAGCTGAAGTTGCGTGGACTTACCTGATCCATCCGGTCCTTCAACCGTAATAAACATTCCGCTCACTTTTTAAAACTCCTCTACAATAACATCAATTTGCTCTATCATAACATGCTTACTTGCTTGAAGCTTCCTCCCTAAAGAAATCCACTCTAGGAGCACACGTATTTTTTCCTCAGTGATCCGCTCTCCTTTTAGAATCCACGGAATGCCTGGCGGATACGGAATCACGGTTTCTGCTGAGACAGATCCTATTGCCTGCTTGAAGGATACACGTTGTACTTGCTCATCACCTATCAACGTATATAGTTCAGATACGCGTTGTGTTTGAGGGAACGGAAAAATTGTTTCGTCCTCATCAATAATTGGAACGTGCGTAGCGGCTTTTTTGATTAATTTGATCCAGTGCTCAATTTCCTGTTTCTTTATTTCCCTTAATGGTAAACAGAATAACACATGATCCACAGCCGCTAATTCAATATCGATTCCGATTGATGCAAGATGTTCACTAAAAACCAACCCATTTTTCGGATAAGTCATGACCGTTACTTTCGTAAAGTCATCCCCAACTTTGACAGTAAAACCGGCACGTTTCAGCTCTAGAACAAAGTGGGCATGACTTTTTTGAATAGAAGACCATGCTTCATCCGTTAAGCTTTCTAAATAGGATCGTGCATAGTCTAATGAAGCCATAATAAGATAAGAAGGACTCGATGTCTGAAAGGAAGACAATGCGTGTTTTAACCGAACTTCATCGATATCTTCTTTATAATGAATCCAAGCTCCCATCGTCAATGCAGGTAGTGTTTTATGTGCAGACTGTACGACTGCACTTGCTCCCTCAAAAATTGCAGAACGCTGAAGTAATTTAGGATGAATCAAATGCGCACCATGTGCTTCATCGACGAGTAAGGGGATTTTCAAAGACAACAAAAAATTTGATATCGAACGAATATCCGCCATATCTCCATAGTACGTAGGAGATGTTAACATAACGGCTCGTCCTCCCGGAAATTTTTGAACAGCCTGCTCAATTGTTTCTAATGTCACCACTGTCGGAATTCCTGTACCTCGTTCAATTGTAGGTGTTAATAAGATAGGTTTTAATCCTAGCCATTCAATTGCATTCCATACAGATTTATGTGAATTGCGTTGAACATATACTCGTTCCCCACGTTTTACTGTGGCTGCGAGCATACTCCAGTTTCCAACAGTTGAACCGTTGACAAGCCACTTACTTTTACTCGCATACAGATTCCCTAATGCTTTTTCAGCTTGATCAATAATTCCAGAAGCATCATGCAAATCATCTAAATGTGCTAGTTCTGTAAGATCATATGGCATTACTTTAGCAAATGCATTCGGTAACGTATTATCAATCACGGTGCCATTATGATGTCCTGGGACGTGAAAAGATACGCGATGTTCACTCACATGCTGTTCTAGAGTCTCTAGAAATGTAAAAGGATTTTTCCGAGAAGGAGCCATCTGTTATCCCTCCTAAACTATTGACTATTAAAAAAAGACGATCAAGCATATGCTTGATCGTCTTCTGCGTTGGCCTGGCAACGTCCTATCCTCACAGGGGGAGATCCCCCAACTACTTTCGGCGCTGAGACGCTTAACTTCCGTGTTCGGCATGGGAACGG